>JBCBDM010000226.1:0-5010 GCA_038529705.1 Bacteroidota bacterium | reverse complement strand
AATGCCCTACACTTTCTTCAATTTCCTGCAGTACGCTGCGTTGTTCTGGAGAAAGTGTAGGGCATTTTCATTTAAAAGCCATACAGATAAGGGAGGAGCTGGACTTCGATTTCGATTCTTAAGACCCCTTGTTTTCGTTAAAAAGCTAATTATTATCTTTGAGTAACCTAAAGCGCCGAGCTATTATCGATATATTTGCGCTTGAAAAATAAGAATCAATGACCCATACGAAAAAAGTAGTGCTCCTAGGTCATTTTGGCGTAGGTAAAACCAGTTTGCTGAGACGTTTTGTAGATCAGGCGTTTAGTGAAGATTACCTCGTTACCGTTGGAGTGCACGTCAAGAAAAAAGACATCGACATCAATGGAGATACCATGTCTTTGATCATTTGGGATATTGAGGGCAACACCTCTATCGAGAAGGCCAGAAACTCCTATCTACTGGGAACCCATGGTTTTATCTATGTTTTCGATGTGATGCGTCCTGAGACCTATGGGAATATTACCGAGGAAATGACCTATCTCGCCGAGAAGTTCCCCGACGTACCTGTTTCACTGGTTGGAAACAAGGCAGATCTCTTCACCAATGAATTTTCCGAAAGTTTCTTTGCAGATGAGCCTTTTAGCGCTTGTCATTTTACCAGTGCGAAAACCGGTGATAAGGTGGAGGACCTTTTTGCAGAATTAGCCACTAAAATGCTTTAGCATGAGTTCGAGTCAGCTAAAATCAGAATTTGTAAACCACCGAATTCAACAACTTGAAGTTTCCGAAGACGGAACCATCCTAGCCAGTGACAATTGTATTTACAATATCACCAATAACATCAATATTACCTCACTGCACCCTTTCTTTGAGGCGGTGAGTACGCTGTTGCCATCGGTTTCAAAAAACATTACCTTTCCCTGTGTCAATCTGGAAATCGGTTCGGTTTCCAAAACCGTAGACGTGGAACTGTTGCATCGCAAGGGAAAACTGTTTGTATTGCTTTTTGATTTTACCGAACATTACAAAGATGCGCATCCTATCGTTCAGGAGAAAAACGAGGCCACAATCGCCAAGAATAAACTAGACTTTGAGAAGCGATTGCTTCAGGCAAAAGAGGATTTCAAAAATAATTTTCTGGCCAATCTTAACCATGAAATAAGGAACCCATTGAACAACATGCTTGGGTTTATCGATCTACTCACAGAGACCCGCCTGAGCTACGATCAACACGAGACGATCAAGGTGATTCAAAAAACAGGAACCCATATTAAGATGCTCATGGACGACATGCTCGACATTTCAAAAATCGAGCGAGGTGTCATTACCCTTAAACATGTTAACTTCTACCTCTCGTCCATTATCGCCAGTCTTCAGAATCATTTCTCATTAAAATACGCAAACTCCAAGGTTTTTCTGGATATCCATGTCGAGGAGCATATGTCCAAGACCTTTAAAGGAGATCCTATTCGGTTGAATCAAATTCTATTCAACTTATTAGAAAATGCGTTCAGAAATACGGCGGAAGGGACCATTTCACTTAAAATACACTCTGAGGATAAAAGCGCCAAAGAGGCTCTGGTACATTTCGAAGTTTCAGACACCGGCAAGGGAATTCCAAAAGATGCCCTGGATCGGGTATTCGATTCGTACTACCAGCTAAAGCTGGACCAAGCCAAACCTATAGGAGAAGGACTTGGATTGAAGATCGTTAAAGATCTTGTGGAATTATTAAGCGGAACTATAAAGGTGAGCAGCACCGAAGGGGTGGGCTCCGTTTTTCACCTGGCCATTCCTTTCGAAAAAAGACAACCCAAGCGAGAGAAGAAAACGGTACAGAAAGGTTCCGGTATTCTTGTAAGCAGACGAATACTTATCGTCGAAGACGAATCTACCAATCAGATGCTGTTTATGAAGACCTTCTTAAACAATGAGAAGGGTTATGTCATTGAGATTGCTAACGATGCTTCTCATGCCCTTGAAATGATGGAAAAGCGCAAATACAATCTGCTTATTGTTAAAAGGGAATTGCCGGATATGGAAGGAAAAGAATTGATCCGGCGAATGGCAGATCATGAACTGGAAAAAATTGCGCAGATTCCGGTGTTAATGGCGAGTGGAAGTACTATGATCACAGAACAACAGGAGTTTTTGGATGCAGGCGCTGCCGCTTTTCTGGCAAAACCATATACAAAAAAAGAGCTCTTCAAAGTGATTGAAAAGCTCATTCGCTAATTGGGTATAATACTCCTTTATTTTTTATTCAATAGATAACGGTAATCTTCAAGGTCCAGACCACCATTGAAGATGTCTATGGATCTCTTGATTAATTTAGCGGCTAAATCTTCTGTATAGCCCAAACCAATGGCATAACGCTCCAATAAATGCCTTTCTTCATCATCCATCTCATGGTCTACGAAAATCATCTTGAACAAATCCAACATACGCTCCAATCTTTCATCGGCACTGGTAGGGGGATTAATAGGATAATTTCCGGGGTTCTTCAAAATTTCCGCGTACTCGGCTTCTGTAATGTTCAATCGCTTTGCAAAACGTTGTAACAGTTTTATTTCGTCCTCATTCAGAGCACCATCCACCCCTGCCATGCTGGCAATGGAAGCAAAATGCCCCAGGTTTCTTTTGTGCTCTCCGCTTTCGTATAAATCTTTAAAGGTCATAGTTGTAATTTAGGTTACAAATATACTCTTTGTTATTATTTTTTTCTGAAAATATGCTGGGAAAAATCACCCAAACTTTTCTTAAGAATTCTTTACAATCCATCGAAAAAAAGTAACTTTCGTTGGCTATTCCATCAACTTATGAATCCTCCTTTAACTGCCCAACTTACCTATACTCAATTAATCGCCAATCTGGGAATCTCAAATTGGGAACACTTACTCTCTTATGTGGCTGCCATTCCTTATGGCCGAACCAGTAACCGCCAGGACCTAAGCCTGGTAATTTCTGAAGGAAAAGGAAGTTGTAGCAGTAAGCATGCCTTCCTTAAATGTATCGCTATGGAGAATAAAATCCCCAACGTGCAGCTTATCCTGGGCCTGTATAAAATGAATGCCATCAATACCCCGGGAATAGGAACGGTCATAGACGATCACGGTCTCGACTATATTCCCGAAGCTCATTGCTATCTGAAAATAGGTGAAAATAGGCGAGATCTAACGCACCCAAATGCCAGCTTTAACCGTATTGCAAAAGACCTTATTGAGGAGATCGAAATCCAGCCGGAACAGATTACTTCATTCAAAGTAAGTTTCCATCAAGAATTTCTCAAGTCATGGGTCATAGACAATTCTATCCCCCTGTCTTTTGAGCAGATCTGGGAGATTAGGGAACAATGCATTCAAAATCTATCCACGAGTAAAACCCATCTTCAACCATGACAAAGACACTGCAAATCGCCAATGGAATCGCCTTGGTTTCCACGGTCTTCATCAATTATTTGTCGAACACAGGACTCATGAATAATACCACCATTGGAGAAGTCTCCGGTGGCTTGAGATCGCTCTTTACCCCGGCGGGATATGCCTTTGCCATCTGGGGGCTTATTTATATACTTCTCTTTGGTTTTGCCCTATATCAAGGACGGAGTCTTTTTGTTAAAGGCAAAAAAGATAGTTTCGTGCTGGACGTAGGTTGGTGGTTCGTCATTTCATGTATCGCCAATTGCGCCTGGATCTTTGCCTGGATCTACGGATATACAGGACTCTCTGTCATCTGTATGTTCATCATCCTGTTTTCGTTGCTCAGGATTATATGGAAAAATAATATGGAGCTCTGGGATGCCCCTTTAGGAATTATCTTCTTCCTTTGGTGGCCTTTTGTGATCTATAGTGGATGGATTGCCGTGGCCAGTATTGCCAATGTTTCAGCCTATCTGGTCAAGATAGGTTGGGATGGGTTGGGTATTTCTGAAGTATCCTGGACTCTTTTTATGATCGGAATTGCCACGGCCATTAATCTGTTGATCACCTGGAGACGCAATATGCGAGAATTTGCCCTGGTGGGAGCCTGGGCGCTTGTCGCGATTGCGGTTGCCAATGAGGGTGAGCCTGTAATTCGAAAGATTGCCTTGGCCAGTGCTTTGCTTTTAATGGTGAGCAGTGGAATTCATGCCCTAAAGAACTATAAGACCAACCCGCTCATTAAACTGTTCCAATCCCATAAGAAATGATATTGCAAAACCAGAAAGATCTTTTTAATCTTCCAACAACTCCTATTTACCTCAACGGAGCCTATATGTCTCCGCAGTTAAAAAGTGTGGAAAAAATAGGCATTGAGAACCTCCAGAGAAAGTCTCATCCTGCCTCTATTACTCCAGCCGATTTCTTCTCCGAAAAAGAATTGCTTCGCCAGCGATTTGCGACTTTAATTCAAGTCGACGATCCTCAGCGAATTGCTCTAATGCCTTCGGTTTCCTTCGGAATTGCTACAGCCATGAGGAACATCCCGTTCCAACCGGGCGATGAGATCGTGGTACTGGAGGAACAATTTCCCAGTAATTACTACACCTGGAAACAACTGGAGGCCGAAAAAAATATAAAAGTGATCACCATTCACGCGCCGGAACTCACGGCAGGTCGTGGTGCCCGATGGAATGAGGCTATTATAAATGCCATCTCCTCAAAAACCAAATGTGTTGCCCTACCCCATGTTCACTGGGCCGATGGAACCAAGTTCGATCTTCAGCGAATACGCAAGGGCTGTAATGTGGTGGACGCATACCTGGTAATCGATGGTACCCAAAGCGTGGGTGCTATGCCATTTTCGGTACAGGACATTCGCCCGGATGTTCTCATTTGTGGTGGTTACAAATGGTTGTTGGGTCCCTACGGATTGGGGGTTGCTTACTTTGGTGCGAGATTCGACCAGGGGATTCCTTTAGACAACAATTGGATGAACCATGAAGGTGCCGAAGACTTTTCCAATTTGGTCAACTACAACCCTACCTTGAAACCGAAAGCGGCCCGTTATGACATTGGAGAGTCCAGTAATTTTATTTTGGTGCCCATG
>JBCBDM010000225.1:0-5046 GCA_038529705.1 Bacteroidota bacterium | reverse complement strand
TAGAAAATAACCTTCGTTCGAAGGCGCTTAATATGTTACTTCAAAGATTATGAAAGGGTTACCCAAATTTTGTCTATCTTTAATGAACGGGGAGAAAACTAAGGCGAACGGTTATTTTTTATCTATAACCGGTAATCGTCTGTATCGGTTTTGTTCCTGGTTATCAACTAACAACCACCAAGTCATGGATACAAACATCGATAATTTCAAAATTGAAAGTCATAAGTTGCCGGGAGGCCCTTTCTCAGAGATAGAATACACCACCCCATTTGTAACCTTTCACTCCTGGCCAGAAGGACTTCGCACCCACTTTAAAGTAGATATTGTTGCTCAAATTCCTCATGAAGTAACACCTACAGTACTTCGGCCTATTATAACGGAAGATCCTATATATACTCCTCAAGGTCCCGAAAAAATGCAGAAAGTTGTTATTCAATTTCCTTACAAGGATCGCTACGGTGCTCCGAACATTTATTTTTTCACCCTTACCTACACCATAGATACGCCTCATTCTTTGGAGGATCACAAGATTTATGCGCAGTATCAAACCGTGGAAGGAAGTCAACCGGGGGATCCGTTTCCCGATCCCGAATTAGAGCGAGGTACCGTTACCACTTCCGGAGTTCCCGATCCATGATCCCAAAACCCATGAACAAACTTTTACCAATCCCCACATGGCTCCCCGTTAATAAATGTATTATTCGTATTTGTCATGAAGTGGAACAAAATGCTATTACCACAACCATATCTCGGGGTGATATTAGGGATATATCTCAGTCTGGGATCTCTTAGCCACGCTCAAGAGAAAAAATACTCGGCAAAATTTAAATCTGAAATACAGCAAAGTTGTCCCGGCTGCCAAC
This sequence comes from Bacteroidota bacterium, assembly GCA_038529705.1. Taxonomy (GTDB): domain Bacteria; phylum Bacteroidota; class Bacteroidia; order Flavobacteriales; family Flavobacteriaceae; genus Aureisphaera. Next base: position 4,183 of record JBCBDM010000225.1, on the reverse strand, counting down.
ATTTGGGTAATGACTCTTTTCTTCATTTGGGAAGTAACGATTTTCATAACGCCCATGTCTATTTTTCCCGGGGGGAAATAGATTCAGCCTATGTTCTCATCTCCAAGATTAGTGAAAGTAAGAGGAAAATTGATGTAAAAGGTCAATATATTCTGCTCACCCTTAAAGGAATCGTCCTCGATGAAAAAAGATTGTACGATGATGCCGTGATTAGTCTCTCGAAGGCCATTGAAATTGGAACTGAAAACCAATACCCTTCCGCACCTAATATTTATGCCATTCTCGGACAAGTCTACCTGGAACAACGCGAGTTTCAGTTGGGTGCCAACTGGCTTGAAAAATGGAAAGCCAGCGCCGATTTGGGGTCACCGGAGCAACCCGTAAATATTCACAATCTAGGACTTTGTTACCTCCATCTCAAGGAGTATCAAAGGGCAGAAGAAAATCTATTGCTGGGGTATCGACTCAATGACCAGTTTAGAGATACCTTGGGATTGGCTCGATCTTCCCTGGATATCGCCAATCTTTATTATACCCAATACAAAGATTCCTTGGCCATGCCCTATTTTAAAAAAGGATTACAGTTTGCAAAAAATGCAAATGACCTTCCCATTTTGCAAAACGCCTACTTAAACCTTGCCGTGGTATACGAAAATGCAAAGGAATATGCCAAGGCCCTTGGGTATAGAAAAGAGTATGAAAAAATCCATGATAGCATCTGGAATAGAGATCGTATATGGCAGTTGGCTAAAAAGGAAAAAGAAATTGCTGTTGCCGCTAGGGAGGAAATGCTTAAAGCTGAGACCGAAAGAAAGAACCTTTACAGAATTATTGGGCTCATATTGTTGTCCCTCTTGGGGATAGGTTCCTATTTCACTTACAAGATTGCGCGGCAAAAGAAGCTAATCACCCATTTGAATCAAACCAAGGACAAACTTTTCTCTATCCTTACTCACGATTTGAAAACACCTATTCATCTTATTAAGAACAAATTATTCAAAGTCCTTTCCGAAGGGGATAATGAACTACGGACGTCACCAAAAAAATGGCAGTCCCTTAACGAAAGTTACCATCTCTCTAAAAGGACATCTCTGCTCATGGACAATACACTACATTGGGTTCTTCAAAATAAGGGTCAATTGCTATTTGATCCGAAACAACATGAATTGAAGGCCATTATAGCTCAGGTATTGTTCGATTATCATCCGGTTATGACAGAAAAAAAGGTTCAATTTCGGGAAGAATTAGAGCCCGCCCTATATGCGTATGTCGACCTTAACTCCATAAAAACTGTGCTGAGAAACCTTCTGGATAATGCCATTAAGTTTACGAATCCGGGAGGACAAATCATCCTTTCTACGGGAATGGAAGATACTTGTAATTGTTGGGTTCGAATTGCCGACAATGGCCAGGGTTTTGATACCACTACCCTTCAAAGTAACCATAGAGCTCTTAACAATTCTACCCCGGATACCACTGGGAATACTGGTACTGGATTGGGACTTGGCCTTTGTAAAGAGCTCGTAGGAAAAAATAACGGTCAATTGAATATTACTAGCAAAATTGGAAACGGAACTATCGTTACCATGGTACTGCCGCGTCCTAAACAAGAAATGAAATGATCTCAAATAAAATAAAGATATTCCTACTTGAGGATAGCGACGAGGATATCTCACAATTGGAAGAAGTACTTCCAAGTCGACATTACGAAATTATAGGTATCGCTCGAAGTTTTGATGAGGCGACATCGCTTTTTGAAAGACTGGAGTTTGATATTGCCATTATCGATATTTTCTTGAATGGACGACCAGAAGGCATCCGGTTTGCAGAAACTATCTATCGATCAAATACAAAAAAACCCTTTATTTTTTTAACAAGCTCCATCGATAAAGAAGTCTTTTCTAAAGCCAAAATGACCGATCCCAGCAACTATCTCATAAAACCTTTCAACACTCCCGAGCTGTTGTTTGCTATAGAGTTGGCCCTGGAACGATTTCTACAAAAAGAAGGGGCCTTTGCCCAACAGCAACCTGTATTTTATGAAGGATCCTTCTTTGCCAGAGACGGACAATCTCTGGTAAAGGTAAGCTACGAAGATATAAAGTATGCAACGGTAGAGGGCCCTTACTGCAGCTTGATTACCGAAAGAGGAGATTTCATACTCCATACTTCGCTCAACCGGTTTATGGATGAACTTAAAAACGGGCCTTTTATAAGGAGTCACCGCAATTTTATAGTGAATCTCCGGAAAATTAACAAGGTATATCCAAATGATAACCTCATACTTTTGTCATCGGGTGAAAAAGTTTTGCTAAGTCGTCGACACAAAGAAGAGTTCTTCCAACGTTATAAGATTCTTAAATAATTGCTACTGGGGAACAGGAATCAATCGATGGTAATACTAGGCACCAGATCATTCTGAATGGCAAAGATCACCAGTCCGGCAATATTCTTTACATCGGCTTTCTCCAGTAGATTCTTTCGGTGTACCTCCACCGTCCGTTTGCTTATAAAAAGTTTGTCTGCAATTTCACCAGAGGTAAGCTGTTGGCAAATAAGAGTTAGCACTTCCTTTTCTCTAGGTGTAATGAATTCTTCGTCGAAGACCGTCTTGGAATCATTCTTTGCGTTCGAATTGTGCAATCCCCTGATGGCCTTTAATACCTCATTGTCATAATAAAAACTGTTGTAGTATACCTGCTTAATAGTGTGGATTACCTTCTGAGTGGCTGAGTTTTTTACTAAATAACCACTGGCACCTACATCGATCATATTTCGAATAAAGGGTCGGGTGTTATAGGTGGTTAAAGCAATGATGCGGATCTCGGGATAGGCCTTGTTGATAGTCTTAGTGGCCTCTACCCCATTGAGTTCGGGCATTTTGATATCCATAATGATAATATCCGGAAGCAACTCGGCGCTTGCGAGGTACTCCAATAATTCTTTACCATTTCCTGCCTGAAAAACTATATTGATCTCTGGGTCACGAGATAGAATATGGGAAAGCCCTACTCTAAAAAGTTCTTCGTCGTCTGCTAATACTAGATTAATTTGCATCACTACAAGGGGTTTTTAAGTGCACGCTTATTCCGTTACCAGGACTTGATTCTATGGCTAATTCCGCTTCAAGGATCACAGCCCTATTCTCTATTCCACTCATTCCTAAACCATGTGCGTTCCGCATGGTTTCCATATTGAAACCTTTTCCATCGTCAAGGTAGTGTAAAGATACATGGTTTTCTTCACAATTAACCCGTAAAGTAATAACGGTTGCACCGGAATGTTTAATAGAATTATTCATCAATTCCTGTACGATCCTGAAGACGTGAAGTTCGTCTGCAGATTTCAAAAAACCACTGGGATAGTCGATCTCATAATTTAAATTAAATCGTTGGGTGTCTAATAATTCTTCGCACAGTTCCTCCAGCGCGGCATGGAGTCCGAATTTCTGTAAAGCAGGAGGCAGCAGGTCATGAGCGATACGGCGGGAGTTTTCCAGTACGGTAGAAGTTACCTTGTGAATACTATCCCCAATCTTGTTCGCTTCCTCTGCGGTTATATCCTTTTCTGAAAGAATGTTGGCATTAAGTGAAACCACATTGAGTTTGGAGCTAATGGCATCATGTAAATCCTGCGCAATCCTCTTGCGCTCCTCTTCTTGTGTAATAATGGTAGACTGAAGTAGTTCTTTCTGATGTTCGATCTCCAGGTTGGCTTTTTCCAAAAGGGTCTTATTGATCCGCCGCCGGGAAAAGTAAAAGAATAGAATGATGGCCATGGACATCAATAATAATAGTCCGATGGCAATGAGGATCAGGTTGATGATCTGACTTTCATTAGTCATTAATTCTTCCACAGAACGAAGATACTAATTTGCGGGACTAGTTGGAAAGGGCTTTGGGTTTTCTGTAATTTCGATACCATTCAACCACGATCAATATCTGAAATGCCAAAGACAAGATTCTATTAATATGATGAAATAATCTCTTGGTTTCAAGTGTCAGGTCCAAATCTAGTACCAAATTCCCCGATGCAAAATTTAAAGTGCTGGGCAGTAAGAATATAAAAACCCCGACAGTTACAATAACAAATTGTTTTTTTCCTTTGGGAATCACTATCACTCAGACGCTATTGGTTTTATATGCGATGATTTATTTGTATAGAAGTCTACAAGGAAAAAAAC
>JBCBDM010000224.1:0-5059 GCA_038529705.1 Bacteroidota bacterium | reverse complement strand
TTCACCTGATGGTCTCCTTCGGTTACCACGGCAATGATCTTTCCTATTGCGTTGATCGACGAGCAAATGCCCGTTGTTGTTATTGCAGTAAATAGCAATCACTACGAAAAGGTGGTGAGTAATATAGAAGAGATCAAAGCCAGAAAAGGAAAGATCATTGCCGTGGTAACCGAAGGAGACCATCAGGTGAAGGAATTGGCAGATTTCATTATGGAAGTTCCTAAAACTCCGGAAAGTCTCAGTCCGCTAGTGACAACCATTCCATTGCAGTTATTGTCTTATCACATAGCCGTAATGTTGGATAAAAATGTGGATCAGCCACGAAATCTGGCGAAGTCGGTTACGGTGGAGTAGATCAGAATTATTTCAACACCAAAAAACACACCCCCCCTATGTCCCCCCTCGAGGGGGGATTTTATTTTCAGGCCCCTGTTAAAATAAAGTTGGCCTCGTTGTTCTTAACGATGAGTTTTGTTCTGTGGAACGAACAACTCTCCCATTGGGAGGAGAAGTATTCGGGCAGGGATTGTAGCAAGCTACCGTGTAGCGCGAAAAGCCCGGTCCTCCTTCGTTCTTCGAACTTCGGAGGACGAAGAGGAGCCCGCCAAATAAAGCACCGATTTACACCCTGAAAATACCCTTAAAATTTTACTCAAATGGGTTGCAGTTTTGTGACAGAAAAACCTATCTTTGCACCGATTTTTAGGGGTAGTATTGTAAGCCTCTAACAGTACTAAAAAATAAACACTTACAGAATGTCACAAGTTACAGGAAAAGTTGCACAGATTATCGGCCCGGTAGTAGACGTTGAGTTTGCGAATGGAGCTGAACTTCCGAAAATTTACGATTCACTTGAAGTAAACAACAATGGAGTTACATTGGTACTTGAAGTACAGTCGCACATTGGTGAAAACACCGTACGTACCATCTCTATGGACAGTACCGATGGTTTGAGCCGTGGTGTGGATGCTGTGGCAACAGGAGCGCCAATCCAAATGCCCATTGGCGAGGATGTATACGGGCGTCTTTTCAATGTGATTGGAGATGCAATTGACGGGATTGGAAACCTTCCGAAAGCAGGAGCAGACGGATTACCCATTCACCGGGAAGCACCTAAGTTTGAAGATCTATCAACTTCTACCGAAGTTTTATTTACCGGGATCAAAGTAATCGACTTGATCGAGCCTTACGCTAAAGGGGGTAAGATTGGATTATTTGGTGGTGCCGGGGTAGGTAAAACGGTATTGATCCAGGAGTTGATTAACAATATTGCAAAAGGACACGGTGGTTTATCTGTGTTCGCTGGAGTAGGAGAACGTACTCGTGAAGGGAACGACTTACTTCGTGAGATGTTAGAGTCCGGAATTATCAAGTATGGTGACGACTTCTTGCACTCTATGGAAGAAGGGGGATGGGATTTGACCAAAGTGGACAAAGCTGCTATGAAAGAATCCAAAGCAACTTTCGTATTCGGACAGATGAACGAACCTCCCGGAGCACGTGCCCGTGTGGCCTTGTCTGGTTTGACTATTGCCGAATACTTCCGTGATGGAGCCGGAGACGGACAAGGGAAAGACGTACTTTTCTTCGTAGATAACATTTTCCGTTTTACGCAGGCAGGTTCTGAGGTATCGGCACTTTTGGGTCGTATGCCATCTGCGGTAGGATACCAGCCAACACTGGCCACAGAGATGGGAGCTATGCAGGAACGTATTACTTCTACTAAGAAAGGATCTATTACTTCGGTTCAGGCGGTGTATGTACCAGCGGATGACCTTACGGATCCGGCACCGGCAACAACCTTTGCCCACCTGGATGCAACAACCGTATTGTCCCGTAAAATTGCCGAGTTAGGAATTTATCCGGCGGTGGATCCATTGGATTCTACCTCTCGTATCCTTACAGCAGATATCCTTGGAAATGAGCACTATGATTGTGCCCAACGTGTAAAGGAGCTATTGCAGCGTTACAAGGAATTACAAGATATCATTGCTATTCTTGGTATGGAGGAACTTTCTGAAGAGGATAAGCTGGCCGTTGGACGTGCTCGTCGTGTACAGCGTTTCCTATCTCAGCCATTCCATGTGGCAGAGCAGTTTACCGGGATCCCAGGATGTTTGGTGGATATTAAAGATACCATCAAAGGTTTCAACATGATCATGGACGGTGAATTGGATCACCTTCCGGAGGCTGCCTTCAACTTGAAGGGTACCATTGAGGAAGCGATCGAAGCCGGTGAGAAAATGCTTGCTGAGGCTTAATAGTTGATGGTTGGTAGTTGCTGGTTCGTAGTAACCCAACAACCAACAACTTATAACAAACAACTAAAATTATGTATTTAGAAATAGTAACCCCGGAAGCATCTTTGGTAAGTGGCGAAGTAGAAAGCGTTACGGTACCTGGTGTGAATGGTGAATTCCAAATGTTGAATAATCACGCTGCCGTAGTTTCTTTATTGGGAGAAGGCAAAGTGATATTTGCTGGGAACCCAACGATTGCCGAAGGCTTTGAAAATAAGTTTACGCAAACCGATGGAAAGTGGATTCTCGAGATCAACAGTGGAACGGTTCAAATGAGCGATAATAAAGTGATCGTCTTAGCAGATTAGGACGAAACACTGTCAAGAATAAAAGCGCATTTCTCTAAATGCGCTTTTTTTATGTCCGAGTGCTGATGTGCCGGTCAAGGAACAATTTTGCGCTTTTGTAGGAGATTTCATCGGGAAAGATATAGATTTTGTATACTTGTGGGGTGACCCAACTACAGCATCGACCCTATAAAATTCATGGAGTACTCTCCTACACAAGAAGAATACTTTCGTTTATTTTTCTTACCCTTACATTATTTACACTCTCACTGATATTTATCGTTCCGTTTTCTTCTGAATTCGATCCTGAAACTTATAATCCTTTGGCAGGAATTATTGCGGCGCTGATCCCATTTGTTTTTGGAGTGGCCTTAGGGACCCGTCGCAGTATTCATGTAAATAGGTATAAAAAGCAGTTGGTTATTGTAAAAAGCGTTGGGTCAGTGGTCTATTCCAGATATCCTTTGCCTTATAAGGAGCTAAACTATGTCTCCGTTTTTAAAAATTCCAGCACAGAATATCATGAAGCTCGTCTGTTCTACGATGAAGACCAATACCTTAATCTTTTCGAAATTAAAAAAGAAGAGAAGGCAGTCCGCCGGGTGCATGATATTGCCGACGCCCTGTCTATACCTGTCAACAACCTCATTGTAGATAACTACTGGGCAGACAAGGATGCGCCTCCCATTTCTGCAGAAGAGAGGGAGATTAGCGCGTACTTGTCTGAAGCAGACCGACCCGCCTGGCAGAGCATTTTGGCTGCAGTATCCTTTACGGTGTCTGCATTCTGTTTGTACTTTTTAATAAGACAATTTGTAATAAGTGGCCTTGATAATATGGAAGCCATAAAAGCCTTGATCATCCTGGGTATTGTGGCCGGGGGATCTGGGGTTAAACTATCCATGGGGAAGAGTTATTTATTCGACTTCAAGAATCATCACTATAAGTTGATTCATAGGATTGGGCCTTTCCAATATGGAAAATGGAAGATCCTACGCCAGTTTGAATATGTTTCCCTTCGTCAATTAGATTGGGACGCCTTTGAAGTGAATCTTTGGTTCAATAAAAGCAGACATTTCAATATGGGACTGTATGGCGACTACAATGCCGCAAAAGACGTATCATATCGGCTGGCAGTTAAATTTGAGATAGACCTTTTGGATTCTGCGCAGAATGAGGAGAGATGGACTACTTTCGAACAAATTAAAGCCGAAACCATCCTGGGTCAAGATGCTCAGAACCCGTTCGATGTGAAACTTCTGGATAATGAATAGATGTATCGTTGTGTGGGTTGTCTTTTAGTAGGATCACTTTAGATAGATAAGGGCCCAATCTTGTCCTCCGGATCTATGTTCTGTTAAAAGCTGGAACCCAATGGCGTAATGCGCCTCCATGGAACGGGTGTTTTTATGGTTTACTTCTGTGACAATGCAAGAAAATGGAGGAATATGCTCTTTCAACATAGTTTGATAGAGTCTCCTAAAAACACCGCGCTTTCTGTGGGTTTTGGCTACACAGACTTGCCCCATAATGAGGAAGTTGTTTAAAAATTCCTTTTCGGGTTGTCGCTTTCTACATACATTAAGTTGTTCGAACATGGGGATCAATACTTCGATTTCATCCCCAAATTTGGGGTGCATCGATAGCGCATATCCCACTATGGTATCTCCATCCTTGGCAATGATATGGGGACAGGCATTATTCATTCGTTGCAGAAGATCGAGATCGTGATGTACGGTAAGAAATCCCTCTTTCTTCTTTTCCCCTTCGGAAAGGGATATGGGCAGGTTATCCTTCTGAAGGGAAAGTATTTGCTGAAGTTCTTCTGAAGTAGAAACAAGTTTGTAACGTATTGTAGATGCCATTTAAAAGCAAGATACAAACTCTTTTAGAACGGAGCTATTTGGTGCATCGAGTAAATAGTGATTCGGTCTTCGGCAGGGCAGGAAGTATTTGGGTCTACGGCTTCCCATTCCAGACGAACGGAGAATGGAAGTTGAATCTGGGAAAAATCTATATCATTCTCAGGAAGAAAATAAGTTTGGAAGCGATAAGTTTCACCTTGAATATCGATATAGAAATCACCACAATAACATGCACACAGGGTTTTATCCACTGCGGTGATCAAACCTAAGGATTGCTCGGAATTGGAAGAATCATCATTATTACATCCCAGAAATCCAAAAAATACCCATAGCAAAAGGAACTTTTTCATAACTCATTAATTTATCAAGGGATTCAGGAAAAGTCCAGAGGTTGCGTACCTTTTAAGTTTTAAGAGATGGTACCGCGGTTTTAACTGATGGATTGGCCCTATTAGCGCAAAGATGGTTACATTTGAAGCGTGAGCAAACTACCCGTAAAACTTCAGAAAAAGCTACAGGAACGTAGGAAGAATGATTCTCTCAGATTCTTGGGGGAAGCCACTGCCCTGGTGGATTTCTCTTCAAATGACTATTTGGGATTTAGTTC
>JBCBDM010000223.1:0-5134 GCA_038529705.1 Bacteroidota bacterium | reverse complement strand
GTTGCACTTTTGGGGTATTAACCAAAAAAACCACAATTATGAAATTCTCAACAGTTAAGATGATCCTTTGCGGGTTGATAGTACTCTGGGTATCATCTTTACATGCTCAGAAGGCAGAAAACCCGGATTACAAATACGAAGTGGGAGCTAAGATCAACGAGATGGCCATTACTCAGGGAGGGACCATGGTGGTAGCCACTAACGACGGACTGGTGGGTATTAAACCAGGGAGTAACGACCTCTTGTTCAACTTCACCGACTACGGAAGGGTAAAACCGGAGGAACTTTTCTTTGTTCCCAACGCGCCTTACGTTATGGTGGGACAAACAGGTTTTGGAGCCCTAACTACAAAGAAGGCAGTGATTGACTATATGTCCGGCAAAAAGATTTTCAGTACGGAAGACAAGGGTTGGAAGGCCATTGGGTCATGTGATGTTATGATGCCCCAAAATAGATTAGTCGTATCTGGACAACGTCGGGCGGCTGAGAAATATACGCAAGCGTTGGCTATCTATGATTTGGACTCCGGAGAACAAGTTAGTTTTGTGAAATTCAAGGGTTCCGAAGTGGTCGTAGGACGGCCACTGCTATTGGAGGATAGTGTTGTAGTTCCAACGTCAAAGGGGCTTTTAAAGATCGATCTGGGAACAGGTAGCGTCCTTTGGAAGAACGAACTAAAGAATGTTGGTTGGATGGCGACGGATGTGAGCAGGACAGAGTTTTATGCGTTTACCTCGAATGCAGGTAAGAGCTCCAAGATCTACAAATTAGACGCTGGTTCGGGAAATTTGCTTTGGGAAGATCCTCAAAAGGTAAGGGGAACCATTGCGAACTTCGAAATACTGCCACAGGGATTGGCCGTAGTGAGTAACGTCGATAATAGCGGAAAAAAGGGAATTGCCAAATTAGCCGGGGGCAGATCCGAATCGAAAATTGCCTTTCTAAGTGCCTTGAACGGTGAAGATCTTTGGGAGAAAGCACCCAAGACGAAAGGCTATGTGCAGCATTTCTATATTATGGAAGATGGTATTCTCTTCGGAATTTATGAAGGGGGTATCAATAAGATTTCCTTTGAAGGAAAGACCCTTTTTAAAAAACCATTGAAAACAGGAGAGAATATTTTAACCATGGCGAATACACCGCAAGGGTTGATCTATATTACTTCCGAGGACGCCAATATCGTGAACCTTGAAACCGGGGAGCAGGTTTGGAAAAAGCCACTAAAATATAAAAGAGCCGATGCCGTTAGTAGCGATTATGATGCTAAAAATCAACGCTATCTTATTGGAGCGGATCATCAATTGTTTTCGGTAGATGCCCATACAGGAGAAGTATCCACTTTGGCGGAGAGCAAGTTCGATGGGAAGGAAGATCCCACTGGAGTGGAAGTAAGAGATGGAGGCATTTTGCTCACTAGTAGTCAGAATATGATGATGTTGGATTGGAATGGGGCTCAGGGGTGGCATGAATACTATCGGGCTCCCGGTAAAAGCGCGTTCGGCGCGATTCTGGCCGGAGTGACAGCAGTGGCCTCTGCAGCGGCTGCAACGGCATCCTATATGGAAGCTAATAGGAACAGGAATCGTCTAGGGCAATATACCACTCGTGGTAAAAGCTATGCCGATCTGGGTGATGGATTGGCAGCAGCCAGTGGCGCGTCGATTGCGGAAATGTTGAAGCGTTTTAAGGCGACTTCAGCAACGGAAGATGCCCGCTTTATATTGACAAAACTGGACGATGGAGTAGGGTTGGTTAAACTGAATAAGGACACAGGAGTTAAGGAGAAGGAGATTATCCTTAAAGATAAAAAACCAGAATATCAGGTGGACGATTTTGGAGGAATTCTTTACTATAAAGCCAGTAATTCGTCCATTTATGCCTATGATCTGAACAAATAATCGCATGATTGGCAACACAGGTGAAGAGGAATGAGGAGTCCTTTTTGTCTGAACCCCATAGCAATATGGGGTTTTTAAGTACCACTAGAATTGCGCCTCTAATTATTATTTAGTAATTTGTTTAACACTAAACCAAATTGTAATTATGAAACCTTTAAACGTCCTTTGTTGTGCGCTCTTTTTGAGTACAACAATTTTGGTAGCTCAAGTACCTACGCCACAAAGCACACGTTCTACAACCAATGGCCCTAGTTGGAAGAAAACGTCAGAATTAGACTATACTCTAAGGGATGCCTCCGGGAAAATAATAAGTAATGTGCAAGATCTTTTATATCTGGACACCGAAACGCTTTCGGTTATGGATATGAACAGCAGAGATATTTATCTTCTGGAAAATTTCAAGGAGGCCGCTACGGGTGCCACCGGATCTGCTAGAATACTCCGTAAGAACCTAAAAAAGAATTTCTTTATCACTAACCCGAATTCGTTTGGACATTTTGTAAACGACCAATATGTAAGCGGTCCTTTCTGTAATATAGAAGGCAGTTATGTCTACTACGTCGCTGAGGAAAATACCACTTTCCTGCTCAAAGATATTCGAAAATATGAGAATTGGGGAGCGGATAGCACGATCAAACTGGATTATTCTCCATCGCATACCTATTGGTATAGGGATGTGGAAGGCGGTGAATATGGGATTATAGAAAAGGGGGAAACCTTGGATTATGACCGGGTGAGCAGTGATAAAGACGGGAACGATCTGGTGATTAGCTGGGATGGAAATAAAAAATATGTATTGGAAGGGTATTATACCACGGCTTCCTTTGTGTTTAAGCCCATAAAGATGTATGAGGGTAGCTCCGGAGAAGCAAGTGTTTCATCTCCCGGAGGTTGTGTTAAAGGGGATTGTGAAAATGGATGGGGCAAGTATGAATATAACGGAGGTTATTATGATGGGTTTTGGCAAGATGGCAAGAAACAGGGTTATGGGCTCTATAAATGGGACGATACTGGGAAGTATATAGGTGATTGGAATAATGATACCATGGAAGGCTATGGAGTCTATATAGCTGCCAATGAGGACAACATCATTGGTCAGTATCAAAATGGGCAGTTGAATGGGCTGGGAATTACAGTGACCGGAGATAAGTGGGAGCAGGGGATCTTCTCCGATGGAAGCATTGTTACCAGCTATGAATTCATTACCAATGAGGTAAGCACTGGTTGCACTGCCGGAGATTGCCAAAATAAATACGGTCGTTTTAAGTGGGACAACGGAGATAGTTTCACCGGGTTTTTCAAAAATGGAAATCTATACTTGGGGACCTATACGTTCGCCAATGGTGGAAAATATTCCGGAATGTTCAACAGTGATAATCAGTTCCACGGAATGGGACGATATTTTTTCGAAGATGACGCCTATTACGGAGGACAATGGAAGAATGGAAAATACCATGGACGAGGCTATTATCATAACAAAGATCTAGAACAACAAATAGGTGTTTGGGAAAACGGGACCTTGATCCGTTCTCTAAAGAACTGATATGGCCAATATGAGTTCTTTGTGGATTTTATCAGCTTCTATTACAGGCGTTGTAGGAACACTCCTTTGGATATTTAAGATTCGGAATCAACAGCATCGAATTCATTTCGAAAAAAGAATAGAAGGATTGGGCAATAAAATAGAAGTTCATAAATGCCAAATTTTCGCGAGGACTGAAATGTTAAACGGCTATGATTTTTTAAAATACAATTTAAAGGAGGTGTTGATATCTCAGGATGTAATAGGTATTGTAAAAGAAAAGGAACGAAATTTCCACCAACGAACGAACCCATGAGAACCCAATTGTATTTCACATTGCTTTGTCTTGTTCTGGGCTTGTGTATGGCGCAAGCTCAGGTAACTGAGAAGATAACCCAATTGAGAGCTTCACTCGAACAAAATCCTCAGGATTCTGTGAAGGTGACCATCATGTCCGATCTATGCTGGTATTACCGATCTGTCTCGATGGATTCTGCATTTCACTTCGGAAATGAAGCCCTTTCGCTCTCAAAGCGCATCAATTTTGAAAAAGGCATGGCTCAAGCCTATAACGACCTCGGGATTCTACATTACACGCAAGGAGCTTATCCGAGTGCTTTGGACCATTATAGAAAGTCGTTGAAACAGCGGGAAAAATTAATGGACAGTGCCGGAATTGCTGGCCTTTACAACAAAATGGGCCTGGTATATCAAAATACCTTCAAGATGGATTCCGCATTGTACTACGCTACCCAGGCGTTAAAGATATATGAAGCCCAGGGGAATCTTCGCAACACCATTATTATGAGGAATAATCGGGCCAATATTCATCGCAATTTAAAGCAATTCGATCGTGCCCTAAATGAGCATCTGGAAATAGAGGAATTGTTGAAAGATACCCAAGAATACCTGTTGCTCACCAGAGCCTATAATAATATTGGGAATACCTATCTGGATAAAAAGGATACTCTTAAGGCAAGTGCATATTATAAAAAAGGAATTGCTTTGGCCCAACAACAGGATTTGATAAAGGAATTAGCCACCCTTTATAATAATTATGGGAGTATTCTTCAAGGCGATAAAGATTACCTGGGCGCCGTAGATAATTTCCGTAAAGCTCTAGCTATTCGGGATTCCATAGGTGATAAAATGGGAGTTGCCTCCAGTGCGATCAACCTCGGAACCAGTTACCTGCGCTTAGGTCAGGTGGATCGGGCTTTTACCTATCTCAGAAGAGGAACACGCCTATCCGAATCCCTTAACGCTCAAGACCAAATGGCAGACGGTTATGATAAACTCATATCCTATTTTGCATTAAAGGGGAAATCGGACAGTGTGCTGTATTATCAAGATAGGTATCGGATGGTTAACGATTCCATTTTTAGTAGTCGGGTTACCCGAGAAGTAGCCGAGATCCAGGAAAAATATGATGCCGAAAAACGGGAAAAACAAATATTGGAGCAACGTGCGCTAATAGCCGAAAAAGATCTGGAGGTTAGAAAAAAAAATACACTGCTTTATGGGAGCTTTGGACTGGCCTTAGTTCTCGGGTTATTAGGCTATCTCTTTTATAATCAACAAAAGCTAAAAAATCGACAATTAAAAAAAGAAGGGGAACTTAAGACAGCCTTGGCCAAAATCGAAACCCAAAATAAACTCCAGGAACAACGTTTGCGCATTTCAAGAGATCTCCATGATAATATTGGCTCGCAAC
>JBCBDM010000222.1:0-5193 GCA_038529705.1 Bacteroidota bacterium | reverse complement strand
CAATATTAAGGATCTTCTCCGGGACATTGATATTGGTAATATGAACACGAGAACCTGCTTCATCCAATGCATCGATGGCTTTATCCGGAAGAAAACGTTCTGTCATATACCGATTGGTAAGTTTCACACAAGCGGTAAGAGCATCATCCGTGTAACTTACATTATGATGTGATTCATACTTTTCTTTGATATTCTGAAGGATCTCAACCGTTTCTTCCACAGAGGTGGGTTCAACCAGCACCTTTTGAAAACGACGTTCCAGGGCACCGTCTTTTTCTATGTACTGTCGGTATTCATCCAGGGTGGTGGCACCAATACATTGGATTTCCCCTCTCGCCAAGGCAGGCTTGAACATATTGGAAGCATCCAATGAGCCCGTAGCTCCTCCGGCACCTACAATCGTGTGGATTTCATCAATGAACAAAATGATGTCATCATTCTTTTCAAGTTCGTTCATAACCGCTTTCATTCGCTCTTCAAACTGACCTCGATATTTGGTGCCTGCCACCAAACTGGCCAGATCCAAAGTAACCACTCTCTTGTCATAAAGAATTCTGGAAACCTTTCGTTGTACAATACGTAACGCCAACCCTTCGGCTATGGCACTTTTTCCAACACCCGGTTCTCCGATAAGCAGCGGGTTGTTTTTCTTTCTTCGGCTCAAAACTTGAGATACGCGCTGTATCTCCGCTTCACGGCCTACTACCGGATCCAGCTTACCTTCTTCAGCCTGAGCCGTTAGGTCTCTCCCAAAGTTGTCCAAAACCGGTGTCTTGGACTTCTTGCTCCCTTTGGAGGCACCCGAACCCGTAAAGAGGTTTTCTTTATCGCCGTCACTGGCAGTGGATTCGTCATCGTCATTTGGAAAAGAATCAGACGCTGTGGGTTCTATATAATCTTCGTCGTTGGTAATCATAAGTTTGAATTGGTCTTTTACCCCATCGTAATCCACCTTCATTTTGTGTAATAACTTGGTCGTGGGGTCATTCTCATTTCGTAAAATACAAAGTAGTAAGTGGGCCGTATTGATCGAAGAACTCTGAAACAATTTCGCCTCTAAGAACGTGGTCTTCAAAGCACGTTCCGCCTGTCGCGTTAAATGCAGGTTTTTCTTATCATTTGCGCTCGTCCCGGGATTGGGATTGGCGGGACTTAAAATCTCAACTTTACGTCTCAAATGATTTAAATCTATATCCAGGGCATTTAGAATATTCACAGCCTTGCCATTGCCATCACGAAGCAAGCCAAGCATAAGGTGCTCGGTGCCAATAAAGTCGTGACCCAGGCGCAATGCTTCTTCCTTGCTATATGCAATTACATCTTTTACTCTTGGTGAAAAATTATCATCCATAAATCGTTCTCCTATGTGTCTAAAATAAATAAATAAAATTAGTTAATGGCAAAAATTGTACCTCAATGTAAGGGGTAGTAGTAAAACGAACAAAATTCTTACTAAAATCAAAGTGGAAAGTACGATAGTTATTAACGATTTTCACCTAAATTTTTGTTAATAAAATAGTGAATATTACCCCTATAAATGCCTGTTAAAACTGGCAAATTAGTGTATCTTGCTTTCTTAGATTTTAATAACCAAAATAACATTAAATATATATGGCTGAAGGCGAAAAATTAATTCCCATAAATATTGAAGATGAAATGAAATCGGCTTACATCGATTACTCGATGTCGGTCATTGTGTCACGTGCACTGCCAGATGTTCGGGATGGGATGAAACCTGTCCACCGAAGAGTGTTGTACGGGATGCATGAATTGGGAGTAAGAGCCAATAGCGCTCACAAGAAATCGGCTAGAATTGTTGGAGAAGTACTGGGTAAGTATCACCCACATGGAGATACGTCTGTTTACGACGCCATGGTTCGTATGGCTCAGGAATGGAGTTTACGATATATGTTGGTGGATGGTCAGGGTAACTTTGGTTCCATAGATGGTGATAGTCCGGCCGCAATGCGATACACAGAAGCACGTATGCAGAAGATATCCGAAGATATGCTGGCCGATATCGACAAAGAGACTGTAGACCACCAGCTAAACTTCGATGACACCTTAAAGGAGCCCACAGTGCTGCCAACCAGGGTACCGGGATTGCTCATTAACGGAGCTTCCGGGATTGCGGTAGGTATGGCAACCAATATGCCTCCTCATAATTTGTCTGAAGTGGTAGATGGCACCATTGCTTATATCGATAACAACGATATTGAAATCGACGAGCTCATGCAGCATGTGAAGGCCCCCGACTTTCCCACCGGTGGTGTTATTTATGGATATGAAGGCGTAAAAGATGCCTTCCATACCGGACGTGGTCGTGTGGTGATGCGCGGAAAAGCGTCTTTCGAGGAAGTCAACGGAAGAGAGTGTATCGTAGTGAGTGAGATCCCGTATCAGGTGAACAAGGCGAACATGATCAAAAAAACCGCCGATCTTGTAAACGACAAAAAAATTGAGGGTATCTCCAATATTCGGGATGAAAGTGACCGGAAAGGGATGCGTATCGTCTATATCTTGAAACGCGACGCCATTCCGAACATTGTACTGAATATGCTCTATAAATACACGGAACTACAATCCAGTTTCAGTGTGAACAATATTGCCCTTGTTAACGGAAGGCCCCGTTTATTAAACCTCAAGGAGATGATCCACTATTTCGTGGAACACCGTCATGAAGTGGTAACACGACGGACGGAGTACTTGCTCCGAAAGGCAGAAGAACGGGCGCATATCTTAGAAGGGTTGATCATTGCCTCGGATAATATAGATGAAGTGATCAAACTCATTAGAGCTTCCGCCAATGCCGATGAAGCTAGAGAGGTTTTAATGAAGACCTTCGAGCTGTCGGAGATCCAGGCAAAGGCGATCGTCGAGATGCGACTACGTCAGTTAACCGGACTGGAGCAAGACAAATTGCGCAATGAGTACGATGAATTGATGAAGACCATCAGTGACTACAAAGATATTCTCGCGAATGTCGAGCGCAGAATGGCGATCATCAAGGAAGAGTTGGCCGAGATCAAAGAAAAATATGGAGACGAACGTCGGTCTATTATCGAGTATGCCGGAGGAGATGTTAGTATTACAGATCTCATTGCAGACGAGAAAGTGGTTATAACGATCTCTCACGCCGGATACATCAAGCGTACCTCTCTTACCGAATACAAGAAACAAAATAGAGGAGGAGTGGGACAAAAGGCTTCCGCGACCCGCAATGAGGACTTCCTGGAACACCTGTTTGTTGGTACCAACCACCAATATATGCTGTTCTTCACCCAGAAGGGAAAATGTTTCTGGATGCGGGTATTCGAAATCCCAGAGGGAAGCAGGACTTCAAAAGGAAGAGCCATTCAAAATCTAATCAATATTGAGCCGGGAGATAAAGTAAAAGCTTTCATCTGCACACAGGATCTGAAGGATGAAGAATATATCAATAATCATTTTGTGATCATGGCCACCAAAAAGGGACAGGTAAAGAAAACTCCGTTGGAGCAATATTCCAGACCTAGAACCAATGGTATCAACGCCATTACCATTAAAGATGAAGATGAACTACTTGAAGCCAAGCTCACTACCGGGGATAGCCAGGTAATGCTAGCGGTAAAATCCGGAAAGGCCATTCGTTTCGAAGAAGAGAAGACCCGTCCTATGGGTAGGAATGCCTCTGGTGTCCGTGGTATAACCCTGGGAGGTCCTGATGATGAGGTTATTGGAATGATTGCGGTAGACGACCCAGAATCCAATATCCTGGTAGTGTCAGAAAATGGCTACGGAAAGCGTTCAGACATAGAGGATTACCGAATAACCAATAGAGGTGGAAAAGGAGTCAAAACCATCAATGTTACCGAAAAAACCGGTAAATTAGTCGCCATTAAGAATGTAACCGACAACGATGATCTCATGATCATAAACAAGTCGGGAATCGCCATCCGTATGGCAGTGGAAGATCTACGTGTTATGGGTCGGGCTACTCAAGGAGTCCGTTTGATCAAAGTGCGAGATGAGGATTCCATCGCAGCCGTTGCCAAAGTGATGCACGATGAAGACGAGGTGGAACTGGATGAAGATGGAAATGTAATCAGTTCGGAGCTAGAAAACACAGGGGAAGGAGAGAATGGCACAGCTCTTGATACAGACGAAACACAAACAGAAAACAACGATTAACACTAAAATCCCTAAAATGAAAAAACAGATACTGTTGGCAGGACTCTTCATGTTTACTGCCATAACGTTTGCACAGAAGAAGGAAATTAAAAAAGCCGAGAAAGCTGTGAAAAATGGAGACATAACTGAGGCTATTGGATACTTAAGCCAGGCCGAAGCTCTTCTGGGTTCTGCCGATAATAGCATGAAAACTCAATATTACGTGGTCAAAGGTGAAGCGTATTTGGCCGATGCCGGTACAGATGGTTTCAAAAAGATGAAAACCGCAGCGGAGGCATTTGCCAAAGTGGAGGAGATTGGAGCAGGAAGTTTTCAGAAACGCCTGGACATTGGAAGACAAAATCTGCGTGTGGCCTTAGTGAATAGTGCCATTAACGATCAAAATGCTAAGAATTATGCCAGAGCAGCGGAAAAATTATACACCAGCTATATGTCGAGCAAGAAAGATACGTCCGATTTGTATTATGCCGCTGGAAATGCTGTGAACGGAAAGGATTATGATACGGCACTTAACTACTACAAACAGTTATTGGACATGGGATACACTGGAATACGAAAAGAATTCGTAGCTACAGAGTTGGAGACTAATAAGGTGGTCCCGTTCGCGGACAAAAATGAAAGAGATGTCGCGTTGCTCAGCGGAAACTATACAAACCCGGATGAGCGCGTTACCGAATCTGTAAGGGCAGACCTCCTGCAGAAGGTAACACTTATCTACATAAGTCAAGGTAAAAATGAAGAGGCACTTGCTTTTATGAAAGAGGCAAGAGCTGCCAATCCAAATGATGTTGCCCTTATTCGCTCCGAGGCCGATCTTGCCTATAAAATGGGGGATATGGCCAAGTACGAAACTTTGATGAGTGAGGTGATCAAATCAGACCCTAACAATCCCGAGTTGTATTTTAACTTGGGGGTTGGTGCCGGATCCTCAGGAAATTCTGAAAAGGCCATGGAATATTATAAAAAGGCTCTGGAGTTAAAGCCGAATTACGCCTTGGCACAGATCAATATCGCTGCACTTCT
>JBCBDM010000221.1:0-5198 GCA_038529705.1 Bacteroidota bacterium | reverse complement strand
AGAGTGGAACCACATCCCTTTTTAATTATTTGGAAGAGCACCCTGAAGTCTTTGTCCCGAAGATCAAAGAACCCCATTTCTTTTCACATCCTGAAGTAGCGTCTACTTATTATAAAACTACGCTCATAGGGACGATGGCAGCATATGAAAGCTTGTATGAAAAAGCGGCTTCCTTTAAGGCTGTAGGTGATCTTAGTAGTTCTTATCTTTTTAATCCAAGAAGTGCAGGCAGGATTTGGGACTATAACCCCAAGGCAAAGATTGTAATGATCCTGCGCAACCCTGTGGAAAGAGCAGTATCTCATTATTTGATGGACCGTAACCTTGGACTTATACAAAAACCCTTGCGGGATGTGATGGAGAAGCCCGAGGAAAATCGGGTATTTTATGAGCAATATGTTGAATTGGGTCATTATGAAGCCCAGATAAAGCGATATCTGGATTGCTTCAAAAGAGATCGAATATTGATTCTATTGAGTGATGAGCTTTTTGAAGATACACCTAACACTCTAACCAAACTGTTTCACTTTCTTGGAGTAGATAAGAGCTTTATGCCAGATTTGAATAAGAGGTACAATCAGTTTAAGGAACCTAGGTTTCCATTCATAAATAGACTAAAGAATTCAAGAGGGGTAAAGCGTATTTTCGATAGTCTTCCCGGAGGTTTCAAAAAAATCGTAACTCGGGCAGCGTTCGATACTCAGGTAGATAAACCTTTGTTGGAAGAGGAGAGATCCCTTTTATTGGAGATGTACAAAACAGAACTTGAGGGTCTAGAGGCACTCATTGAAAAGGACTTAAGTTCCTGGAAAAATGCCAAACCCTCATAAACGACGCATGAAAGAACTAAATGTTTTAATGGTAAGTAGGGCGACCTTGTTTTCACATCCCGGAGGCGATACCATGCAAATACGAAAGACTGCCGCATATCTCAATAAGCTGGAAGGAGTTTCTGTGGATATCAAGACCGTGGATCAGGAAGTGGACTATTCCCAATATGACTTATTGCACCTGTTCAATATTTCCCGTCCTGCGGACCTGTTAGGCGTTATCAAAAAGTCGAGGTTACCCTATGTTATTTCTACCATATTTGTGGATTTCACGGAGGCAGAGAAGAATCATCATAGCGCATTCAGGTCTTTGCTCAATAGGATTTTCAGTACAGATCAAGTAGAGTACCTCAAGACGATTGCAAGGATTCTCAAAGGACAGGATATACTAACAGACCGGAGTTATCTATGGCGTGGACAAAAAAAATCCGTGCTTAAGGTTATAAAAAATTCCAGGATGTTACTGCCAAACTCTCAAAGCGAGTACAATAGGTTGCTGAAAGCCTATGGAGCTCCACAAGAGTATCGGGTAATTCCCAATGCTATCGATATCAATACTTTTTCAGAACATACCGAAGTTGATCATAGTTTTGATACTTTTGAGGGCGCTGTAATTTCAGTGGGACAAATCACTCCGGTTAAGAACCATTTAAGCCTGATTAGAGCATTGAAAGACACAGAGTTTAAGGTTTTCATTATCGGTTCGCCTTCTTCAAACGCCGGCCCCTATTTTGAAAAATGTAGGGAAGAAGCAACCAAAAATATTGTCTTTGTCCCTTTTATGGAGCAGGGAGACCTTGTAAATGTATACAGAAAAGCAAAGGTTCACGCTCTGGCGAGTTGGTTTGAAACTACAGGATTGGTGTCATTGGAAGCAGCCTATATGGGGTGCAATGTTGTGGTCACAGACAGAGGTGACCAGAAAGAATATTTCAAGAATCACGCCTTTTATTGTGATCCTGAGCGGCCCGAATCGATTTTGGAGGCGGTGAAACAAGCTCACCAGTCTGATTTTAGATCGGAATTGAAGAACGAAATTGAACAAAAGTATACCTGGGAAATCACTGCCAGGAAGACGCTGGATGCTTATAGAAAAGCAGGTTTTTAGCCAAAATTTGAATTGAATTGATCGTACAAAAGGACATATTTTATAAGGTTTTCTTAATCATTTTATTTTTTATCCCCACCGTGATCTCGTCGGTAGAGGTAACGATCATTATGTGTTTCTTCTTGAGCGGTTTCTTACTTTTGGATTTGAGGTTTAGATATTCTAACACCTTTGTTAATACCATAACGCCTCTCCTTCTTATCCTGGTGATAGCAGGCATTAGTGCATTGTTCTATGACCACGAACAATACGATATCATCAAGGACCTTGTATATCTTATTAAGCCGGTTTTAATGATCGTTCTGGGATATTATCTCGTTGGAAAGATCAAGAGTAAGGACTATATTTTTAGAGTGATCCTTTATGTAGGGGTAGCATTTGCTATTTATCACATCTATAGGGTCACCAAATTCCTGATGGGGTTTCAATTTAGCATCAACCGCATACGTTCTGTAGGTGGAAAGGCCAATTATATTGAACTTATGGCCCTGGTCTTTTTGCACATAAAAGAAAGTTATCGCCCGTTCAAGATTCCGAAGAAATGGAAACTCATTATTCGACTCATTTTGTATGTGTCGTTTGCGCTCTATTTTTCGCGAACGATGCTCTTTACTTTTTTTATTCTCTATTTTGCCATTCATGGATATGCTAAGCTTACCCGAAAGGGAATCATCTATATTTCAATAATCGCCGGGTTACTTATTGGGATGTTTGCCTTTCTTCAGACGATGGATTTAGACAGGTCAAGCTTGGGTTTCGAAGGGTTTCTATATAAGATAAAGAACGCGCCTTCCGAAATAGTAACGACCAAGATCGATAGGAGCAATCATGCAGATTTGTGGGATCACTGGAGAGGATATGAGGCGAACAAAGCCTTTGAACAATTGGGAGAAACTAAAAATGGTACGGGTTATATGTTCGGCAAGGGTTTAGGTGCTCTGGTCGACCTGGAGTTCTACGCTCCTCTTAATCGGGATAAGATTCGATATATTCCGGTCTTGCACAACGGCTTTGCTTATATCATGTTCAAAGCTGGCTTTGTGGGAATGTTCATTTATTTGCTGTTTCTACTCTATCTTTACTTGCAGGCCTATCAAAAGAAGCTGGGAGATTATTCCGATTTTTTCAATAACATGCTTTCCGGTCTGGCGTTATATTATTTTTTTACAACTTTGATCATTACAGGAATTTATAATCAGGGAGATGTGATAGCCATTACCCTGGGAGCGTTTATTTGCTTGAAGCACTATCATCGAAAAAAGGCAACGGACCTATGAGAATTGGAATACTAGGGACAAGAGGTGTACCCAACTATCATGGGGGCTTTGAACAGTTTGCGGAATTCTTTTCTGTATTTCTGAATCAAAAAGGACATGAGGTGTATGTGTATTCTTCAGGAAATCATCCGTACCAGGAAAAGGAATTTCAAGGCGTGCGCCTTATTCATTGCAAAGACCCCGAGGATAAGATAGGTACGGCCGGGCAGTTTATATATGACTTCAACTGTATTCGGGATGCACGAAAAAGAGATTTCGATATCCTCCTGCAATTAGGCTATACCAGCAATTCTATTTGGCATCGCTGGCTTCCCAAAAAGCCCGTTATCATTACCAATATGGATGGTTTGGAATGGAAACGAACCAAGTACAGTAAGAAGGTAAGGCGGTTTCTTAAATATGCAGAGAGGTTAGCCGTGAAGAGCAGTGACTACTTAATCGCGGATTCCATAGGGATTCAGAATTATCTTAAGACTGCCTACAATGCACCTTCCCGATACATTGCTTATGGTTCCAGCTTGTTTACCCAACCGGATATGTCGATCCTTTCAGAATATGACCTCAGGCCTCAGCAATATCATATGCTCATTGCCAGAATGGAGCCCGAAAATAGTATCGAAACCATTTTAGATGGCGTAGCTCAGATATATGATGATACACCTTTCCTAGTGGTTGGAAAGCATGATACCAATAAGTTTGGTGCTTATTTAAAAGAAAAGTTTAGGGATAACCCTGCGATTCGCTTCATGGGAGGAATCTACAATCAGAACCATTTGAACAATTTAAGATACTTCTCAAAGTTATACTTTCATGGCCATACGGTAGGAGGAACCAATCCTTCTCTTCTGGAAGCTATGGCGAGCAATTCTTTGATCGTCGCCCATGAAAATGAGTTCAATAAAGCTATATTAGGAGAGGACGCGTTTTATTTTAAGAATCATACCGATGTCGCCCATGTTCTTAGAAATATGAGAGACAAGGAATTTCATTCGCAAAAACTTGTAAATAATAGCAAGAAGATAGCGTCTCAATTTTCCTGGGAGATTATAAATAATTCCTATTTGGAGTTTATGGAAGAAGTGCATGCAAAAAATAGGTAACATCGTCAATTCGCAACAAATCTATGCAGTGCTTATTGCAGCACTCTTGGTCTGCTTGCCTTTGCCATATGCATTTAGCACAGGAGTATTGATAGTGTTATTAGCCGTATCACTTTTTTCCTTGAAGTTTCACAGATGGGAGTTTAAAAAAGAATATCTCCTACCTATACTACTATACGGTTTGGTATGTCTTTCATTAGTTTGGAGTGATGATATAAAGGCATCTTCTAGAGGATTAGAACGGCAGATGGCCCTGGTATTGATCCCTCTAACCTTTGTTTTTATGCCGGTGCTCCTGGAAGAAACCCGGGATACTATTTGGTATTGGTTTTCCCTGGCAATGGCCTTGTTTGCATTCCTTTTTGAAGGGATGGCCCTATTGGATTATTGGAACTCTGGAGAACCAGGCCGTTTTTTCTATCATACCCTGGTTGCACCATTGGATTTGAACGCCATTTATGTTTCGGTCTTTGTTTCACTCTCCATAGTGTTCTTACTGTTTAAACGAAGAAAAACACCTATGGTCTTAATTGCACTGGTCTTGTTGGGAAGCTTTCTGGTACTGCTATCTTCCAAGATCATCATAGTGGGTACTGCCTTGTTGGTCCTGTTCGGAATTTTCAGAACATTTAAACGTAGTACTATTCTTAAACTCGCTCCTATCCTAGTGTTGGGGTTAGGACTGCTCGTGTTTACCAATAACCCTGTAAAGAAAAGATTCGAAACCGAATTGGTGGCATCTAACGTGAAGGAAGTGATGGAATCCAAAAAATTTGGCAAGGTCTATTATTGGACCGGTACCACCATCCGCCTGTTTCAAGGAAGGATCTTTTCTTAAATGGTGGAGGAGGATAATATCTTCTTTACATGATATGGGATCAAT
>JBCBDM010000220.1:0-5236 GCA_038529705.1 Bacteroidota bacterium | reverse complement strand
ATTCCTGCCGACGGCCTGCCAAGCTATATTACCATTGAGAATTTGGAGCTAAGATCGGCGAGACCCCCCTATAGTTTCACCTCAGACAACGGTCAGACGGACACCTATGCCAGTAATGCGGCTTCCATTTACATTGAAAAGGGAGAACATATCATCATTAAAGATTGCATCATTCACGATTCGGGAAATGGCATCTTTATAGGGGCATTTAACGGGGAAACAAAAGATATCCTCATCGCCAATAATTACATCTATGACAACGGAATTGAGGGGAGTATTTTTGAGCATAACACCTACACGGAAGCGCTTGGAATCACCTACGAATACAATAGATTTGGCCCGTTGAGAAACGGAGCCTTAGGAAACAACCTGAAGGACCGGTCGGCCGGACTGGTAGTTCGCTATAATTGGATTGAAAGTGGAAACAGGCAGCTGGACCTCGTGGACGCAGGTACTTCGGCCTTGTATAATGATCCCACTTATCGAACCACCTATGCGTACGGGAACATTCTCATCGAGCCCGATGGAGCCGGAAACTCTCAAATCCTTCATTATGGGGGCGATTCCGGAAGTACTTCAGAATACAGAAAAGGAAATCTCTATTTCTATAATAATACGGTCATTTCCACGAGAAACTCAAATACAACCCTGGCACGCTTATCCACTGGGGACGAAACCATGGAGGCCTTCAACAATGTGATCTACGCTACGAATAGTGGAAGTACCCTGGCAATGATGAATGGTGATGGCACCCTAAATCTGCAGTACAACTGGATCAAATCCAATTGGGTGGATTCCCATAGCGGGTCAGGCACCGTAAATGATCAGGGGAATAATCTTACCGGCGCTGATCCATTGTTTGTGGATTTTGCCAACCAGGAATTTAACTTGCTGGACACTTCGCCCTTAGTGGATGCAGGTACGGCAATTCCAGCGATTCATCTTCCGGATCACGATCTGTTGAACGAATATGTAAAGCATACTACAGGAACTGCGAAACAAATAATCAATGAATTGGATATAGGTGCTTTTGAGTATCAACTTCCCTTGTCTACTACCGATGCTACTGTAGAGAGAATCGTGCTCTATCCAAATCCCGGTAATTCCTGGGTCTTTTTGAATACCATTCAACCCGATACTGTTGAAAGTATAGAATTCTATACGGTTAGTGGTCAATTGGTTTTAACATCTTCGAATACAGCGATTGACGTAACCAGTCTTAGTAATGGAATATATGTCGTGAAAGTCAAAACAGCACAAACTCAAGAAACGTTTAGGTTTATCAAAAAATGACGAAGTTTCATGTCAATCAGATGGTAATGGATGGGGGAAAGGTGGTGAAGTTCAGTCTGCATGACCATTCCCAAAATCGTTTATCCTGGCGGGAAGTATTAAACCTATGGACGCAAGACGAAACCTTTGTTCAATGCTATAACGACCTACTTTCTCATGCTCCGTTCGAATCCTTTTACTGGGAGCATCCTCCTATAACAACTGAGGAGTTGGTCCGCCCTTATGAATTCGTTTTGGTGAGAGGAGGAGGTATATTGGATGGAATTCAGCCCAATTGGAGCCGTTTTGCCGGTCATTTTGAAGGTTCAGAAAAAGTGGTTTCCTTTTACAACCTGGGAAAAGATGCGAAGTTGGTGGTTCCCATCCCCGAATCGAACCAGACCGATTTCGCCCATTTGGCTAAATTTGTGCGTTCGGCGCCTAAGGATCAACTCCATGCCTTTTGGAAGATGGTTGGCGAACAAACCCTGGAGGAGGTTCATCTGGGAAAGAAATGGTTGAGCACGGCCGGGCTGGGGGTGAATTGGTTGCATATTCGAATCGATTCCCGACCGAAATACTACAAGTATACGCCTTACAGGATGATGTAAACATACCTAATTCCTACTTCAAGGTTGTTAATAAGTAAGTTCATAATAAAAAATAGGACCCGGTTTTAAATAGAAATTTCTTGGCTAAATTACATTTGATCAACGAATTAAGTTGAATTAAATAGATTATGACATGAAAGATTTGGGAAAAAACCGAAAAGGAGCCGCTCGGAAAACCTCTCCTGAAAACCCTGGCGGAACCGAAGATGACATCTCACTGTTGCCATTGATGCAGCAATTGCCGCAATGGATAGCAGATGATACGACGACGGAGCCTATTGGCTTTGATTTGAATTCACTCTCTTTGGGTCTATCCAAAAAGCAAAAGCTTTTTGATAATGAAATCAAGGCTATTACCAGAAATTTGCTAGGTAAGCTCCTGAGAAATAAAGAGCAGTCAACGAATGGAACAGAAAATATCGATCTAATTTCGCTCTTGAATCCCGCTAGTATTTTAAGACTATTAGGGTGTGAGGTGCGCTCAGAAATCTCTCTAGGGGATTATGACAAAGAGGGTAACCAAATAAATATAGGAGCACTGCTAGACATAAAAAATAAGGTTGTTGTTTTCTCCGAACAAATGAGACCTAGTCAACGGCGTTTTACTCTTGCGCATGAACTGGGACATTATGTGATGCATTACTATAGATTCCGAAATGTTGCTTTGCATCGCGACCTGCCAATTAACGGTTCGAAAATTTATAGAACGCAACCTGAGTGGGAGGCTGATAGATTTGGAACACATCTTCTAATGCCTGAAAAGCTAGTTCGTACAGTTTTTAGAGGTTATTTTCACACCGACAGATTTAAGATCAATGAAGACACGGCCTTTTCACTAAACAAGGGAAGTGTTACTCATTTAAGGGATCGTTTCAAAAATATTGACGAATTTGCAAGATTTATGGCTTCTATAAGATTCTACAAGCGCCGGGTATTTCCTTCAATGGCCGAAACTTTTATGGTTTCTGAGCAAACCATGGCAATAAGATTGAAGGAATTAAAATTATTAGAATTTTAAGTAAGGCTAAAATCTTTTGAGTCTTGAAGAAAAAAATAAAGAAAAGAGAAAAACACAGTCACTTACTTTGGAGGAGAGATTAACCTTTTTCTTTTTCCCCTTCACTTATTGGCAACGCAATATTTTTGGAACTTATAAAGGCCCAACCAGTGATGAAATGGAGCGGTTTGAGCGACACGGTTTTGAGCGAAAAATACGGCAAGCCGGTTGGATGCAGTTCCTAGGGTGGATCTTTTACGCTATAGTCATTATATCTGCAACACATTGGCTGAAATCCCAATGAGACAAGGAATTAATGATTGAATGAATTAATGATTAAATGTGAGCTATTTTCTATACTCAATTCTTGATTCCAGATTCCTATTACCCAACTTCTCACTTCTGACTTCTGACTTCCGACTTCCCACTTATGTGACTTCGATACATTTGCTAGCGCAAACACTCAGTCACCGGCAAATATATTGACGTGATGACTTCTTACTTCTAACTTCGTGCTTCTGACTTCTGACTTCCACTTCTGACTTCCGACTTCGCGCTTCCCGCTTCGCACTTCCAACTTCCAACTTCCAACTTCGTGCTTCCCGCTTCTGACTTATGTGACTTCGATACATTTGCTAGCGCAAACACTCAGTCACCGGCAAACATATTGACGTGATGACTTCCAACTTCTCACTTCGCACTTCGTGCTTCCCCCTTCCATCTTCGTGCTTCCCACTTCTGACTTCCGACTTCCCGCTTCCCGCTTCGCACTTCCAACTTCTAGCTTCTGACTTCCGACTTCTGACTTTTGACTTCGCGCTTCGTGCTTCCCGCTTCCATCTTCATGCTTCCAGCTTCGCGCTTCCCACTTCCCACTTCCTGCTTCGTGCTTCGTGCTTCGTGCTTCCCGCCCCGAGCTTCACGCTCCAACCTCGAACTCTCCTTTAACCTTCGCATCACAAATCGTCCATCGTCTATCCAACTTCGTAAATTAAAACCTATCTTTGCCGCAAATTCCTCAGGGTGAGGAAGTGTTGTAGCAAGACTGTTGGGTTTAATCGTCGTCGTCTTCCAAGCAACACACTAACGATTAAACACATAATATGTCTAAATTTCAAGACTTAGGCCTTGAGGAGCATTTGCTTCAGGCCATTACCGACATGGGCTTTGAAACGCCCAGTGAGGTTCAGGAAAAAACCATTCCCATCCTTTTAGAAGAAGAAACAGATATTGTTTCCCTGGCACAGACCGGAACCGGGAAAACAGCTGCTTTCGGTTTTCCCATGCTTCAAAAGATCAATGCAGAAAGTCGCACTACGCAAGGACTTATTCTATCTCCCACACGCGAGCTTTGTCTGCAGATCACTTCAGAATTAAAAAATTATGGAAAATACGTTAAAGGCCTCAATGTAGTGGCTATCTACGGTGGGGCGAGTATCACAGACCAAGCTTCCAAGATCAAAAAAGGAGCACAGATCATTGTAGCTACTCCGGGGAGGATGAAGGATATGATTGGTCGGGGAATGATCGATATTTCTAAGATCGAATATTGCGTGCTGGACGAAGCGGATGAGATGTTGAACATGGGCTTCTATGAGGATATTACAGAGATCCTTTCTCATTCCCCTGAGGATAAAAGTACCTGGTTGTTCAGTGCTACCATGCCGAAGGAGGTTTCTATCATTGCCAAGAAATTCATGCATGATCCTATTGAGATCACCGTAGGAACAAAAAATACCGGATCAAAGAACGTAACCCACGAATATTATTTGGTGGGTGCTAGAGATCGTTATCAGGCGTTAAAGCGTCTGGCCGATACCAATCCCGATATCTTTTCTGTGGTATTCTGTAGAACCAAAAGAGATACCCAAAAAGTTGCGGAACTATTGATCGAGGATGGATACAATGCTGCGGCTTTGCACGGAGATCTGAGTCAGAATCAGCGTGACCTGGTGATGAAATCCTTTCGTACTCGCCAGATACAGATGCTAGTAGCCACCGATGTGGCGGCACGAGGGATCGATGTGGATGATATTACCCATGTGATCAATTATCAATTGCCGGACGAGATCGAGACCTATACCCACCGAAGTGGCCGTACCGGACGTGCCGGAAAGACCGGTGTATCCATGGTGATCGTTTCCAAAAGTGAGGTGAGAAAGATCCGATCCATTGAAAAGAAGATCCAAAAGGAATTTATCAAGAAAGATGTACCCGGTGGGATGGAAATCTGTGAGATCCAACTGTTCCATTTGGCCAACAAGGTGAAAAACACGGAGGTAAATCATGAGATCGATGGATACCTTCCAAAACTCAACGAAGTATTGGAGGATTTCACCAAGGAGGAATTGATAAA
>JBCBDM010000219.1:0-5438 GCA_038529705.1 Bacteroidota bacterium | reverse complement strand
AAATTTAAGTATTTTAGTAACTAGGAAAATCAATCCTTAGATGAAACAACCGAACGATCTTATTTTGGCAATGCAGCAAGGAAACCATGCTGCTTTTTCTAAATTATATGAGATGTATTCCAGAGCGATCCTAGGCGTGATCCTTACCATAGTTCGGGATTCTGAATTGGCCGAAGAGATTTTGCAGGATGTATTTGTCAAGGTTTGGAATAAGGCTGGTTCCTACAACATTGAGAAAGGTAGATTTTACACTTGGCTTCTTAATATTGCGCGAAATACGGCCATAGATGCCACCCGATCGAAGGCATTTAAGAATACCTCAAAAAACTTAACTACCGAAAATTTCGTAGATATATTAGCAGGGCATGATAACTTGTCCAGAAAAACAGATGCCATTGGGATTCAAAGGTTTGTTGATGCGTTACAACCGGTTTGTGTAAAGATCATAGATTTGCTCTATTTCAAAGGCTTTACGCAAGCGGAAGCTTCAGAAGCATTGGAAACCCCATTAGGCACCATTAAAACCAGGGCTCGAAATTGTATAAAAGAGCTTCGGAAAATTGTATTGAACGAATAGTATGACAGAAGAAGAGATCATAGCGTCCGGATTACTGGAGTTGTATGTTACCGGTTCCCTCTCTGCGGAAGATTCCATGGAGGTTGAAAAGGCTATGGCGCAATTTCCTTCAATAAAAGAGGAGATTGAGAAGATTGAGGCCACTCTTATAGGGTTATCTGAAGCCGGAGGACAAGAGGCTTCTGAGTCTGTATGGAAAAATATTTCCCTGGCCACCGAAAATATACGAACCCTACACACTGCGCCTAAGACACGAAACTGGAGTTCAATTACCGGGTGGGCGGCAGCCGTTATCTTTATGATGGGGTTAGGTTTTATGATCAAACAAAACAGTGACCTCAAAGGGAAAATTCGAAATATCAATACAAAGAATGTGGTATTGAAGGAAAGAGTGCTCAACTCCGAAATTGAACTTGCTGAAGCCACGGATCTGTTAGAGATAGTTCGGTCTAAAGACTATAAATCTGTTACCTTACCCGGAAACCAGGCCGTTGCTCCGGAAGCCTACGCTACAGTTTACTACAATGAAGATACCCATGTTGCCTATATAGATGCCAAGGGGCTTCCATCGCCTCCTGCTGGCAAAGTATATCAGGTTTGGTCTTTAAAAATGAATCCTTTGACCCCAAGTAGTATAGGATTGTTGGAAGACATGGAAACCTCCGAACGCGCATTCTTTAAAGTAGAAAATGTTCCTTCTCCCGAAGCTTTTGGTATAACCCTCGAACCTGAAGGGGGAAGTGAAAGCCCAACCCTGGATCAACTCTATACATTAGGAATGGTTAGCCCATAAAAAAAACCTCAGTCATGAGGTTTTTAAAACGATAAAAAAGCGCTTGCCTAGAGGGCTTTTATCTTTTGTGTCAATAGAGGACCCAGTTCAAAGTTTGCTTCCAACAGTTCTTCCTTAATAGGAAGTATTTCCTTTTCCATCTTATTGGCTTTATACACCTGAGCTGTATGGTACAACGCTATGGGTTCAAATGTCTTTCCAACCACATGGTCTTGTATGGTCTTTAGGGCTTCCCCTGGCATACCCGCCTGCATTTGAGCTAAAGCCAGAAGGTGATAGGTCTCTGGCGTCGCTCTGCTCTCCACTTCCTTTTTGGCAATCTCTAAGGCCAGTTGAGGCTTGGTGTCCCCATATAGTTCAATAAGATATCCATTATACATATCGCCATAGGCGCCGGATTCAACAGACCTTAAAAAGTGTTTTTTCTGAAGTTCGGCCTGAGCGATATCTCCTTCAAATTCGTATAGTTCCGACTTAAGGAGATGATAATCCGGTATGGAATGGTGTTTCATCGCCGAATCCAGTATCCTGATAGCTTCTTTCGTATTCTTTTCTTCTGAATACACTATCCAGGCGATGCCCTTCTTCACATAGGAGTTATCGGGCTGTAATGACAAGGTCTTGAGGTAGTATTCATAGGATTCGGCTATTCTTCCCGCATGACCATAATAATCCCCTAGATTACTATAGGTCCAGATCTTCAATGCTCTACTATCCCTGGATTCTGCAATGGCCATGGCTTGTTCCATATAGGTAATGGCGCTATCCAAGTCGCCTCGATAATCACTCCATTTGGAAAGGCGTATCAAATAGTGATAGTCCTTTATATTTTTAACAGCACCCAGATATTCGTAGGCCTTTTCATATTTGCCAACCTCCATAGCCGCATCAAATAAGATCAAGTTTGTCTCATGTTTATTTGTTGGTTCGCTCAGGAGATGGGTGAGCGTATCATATGCCTCCTTAAATCGGTGTTGGGATATGAAATTATGAGCTAAGCTTCGCAAATAACCGTCTTTGTTATGGGCAGAAATATCTGCGCCCTTACTGTACAATGCTTCTGCGTCTTTTAAATATTTTGGGTTTCCGGTTTGTTCGAACAGTTGTTCATAAGCGGCGGCCAATGGTCCTAGTTCTCCTACCCCGCTGCTATCCGGGCGAAGACGTTTCGACCAAAATTCCACTAGGGACTGCGCTTCTTCATAGGAACTTCTATCCAGGGTCGACAAATACGCATTGTAATCATCCACCTTTGTTATTGGTTTGGATTCGGGATCCTGCTTACAGGCAATAGTAAGCAAGGCGAACCCCAATATGAATATTCGTTGCATTATAATATGTTTAAAAAGAAAAGAGCAAACCATGTTGCTCTTTTCTCATTTGTAGATTGTATTTACTGAGTAAGTGGCGACTCCATGTGAGGAAATGGCAGGGTGAGGTCTCTATCACCTATATCTACCCCATCACTCGTAAGTTGCGGAGTCCCATTGTTTCCATCGAAACGAGTACCCGTTGTACCACCAAACATAAGCGTTAGCGAAATGTCAATCACATCGTCGCCCAAAGTACGTCCTGTCAACACATTGGTTCCATCGAAGTAGGTAGTTGGTGCATTAGGCGCCACCTGTAAAGCATCGAATTGGGCTAAAACTGTGGTAAACGTCGCAGCGTCCAATCCAAGAATATTGGTTTCATAATCCAGATCCTCTACCGGAATGCCCAACGCAATGGCATAAACATCATGATATGCTTCTAATGTTTCCTGAAATATTGGCTGGAAGGCAGCTCTGTCACTTACCAGACTCACATTGAAATCATTCTTAACCGGATCCGATCCTCCAAAGGCGGTATTCACCGCGGGCCTACCCATGATATCTTCCTGAACATACACCCCACTAAAATCTACCACACCGGCTATACATGGATCACAGGCACTTCCTCCACAATCCACTCCTTCTTCATCTCCATTCTGGATGCCATCGCTACACAATTCCTGTTCGATCACATTTCCATTATCGTCATCGTCTGCGCATTGCACAAATAATACGGCCGTGCAAAGGGCTAATACAACTATTTTTATATTATATATTTTCATCTTTTTCTTCTATTTTAATTATTGTTTCCTTTTTGTTTCTACCCAAACATTGTAGGATCTGGGCAACCCCTGTATTCCAACAAGACCACCCACGTGATCCGGAGGAGTCCCTAAAAGGAAATTAGGAATTTCAATCGCGATGGTAAGTACATTGAGACTCTCAAAGAAGTCTGACGCCTGACCTGGTGGTAAAAATCCATCCGGCGCAGCATCTCCATCCGCAACAGCATTGAATTGGTTAAAATCGAAAAAGAAATAATCTCGTCTAGGACCGGCAAAAAAACTAATCCCATTATTGGTGGCGGTGATCGTCTCATCAACGCCTGAAATCTCTACCTGACCAATGCCATCGTTCACATAAACCGTACTGGAGGTGCCGGCATCCGCAGCCTCTACTTCCGAAGGACCGAAGAAATACATAATGCTATCTCTTCGTATCGCTTGAATCACCAGATCTTCCACGAAGTCACCCGTGTTATCAATATTGAATTCTACCAAAACGTCTTCGTCAAAGACAGCATTTTCGGTTACCTGACCCGGCACCAAAGGGCCTTGAAGGGTTGCGATAAACACGGTATTGTTCGGGTTATCAGCTTCAAAGGCGTAGAGATCGGCGATGTCTACTTTTGTCCCCGCTACTGCAGGCGAGTCAATGTGGTCTGCCGAGATCAAAAAGATCGACAGGGCCGCTAGGCTCAATCCTCCAATGGCAGCAAAAATTTTTGTTTTTTTCATCATTAGAATGTTAGAATGGTTAAATTTACTTTCCAACTACTTACGTCGAAAGTACGTTTATGGTTTTTGGTAAAATGTTAATATTTTGTTAATGATCTTAAAATTTAGAACGCTACAAATTTAAACAATGAACCCCTCATCTGCCGGCTGGATACGTAAATTTATTAACGAGTTTCCCAAAGAACTATTAATTGATAACTACTCATCCTCCATTGTATTTTATAAGGAGCTCAAAAAAACGGGCTTCATCTATGGCGTTTCGGTGGGAGCTGTACTCAACGAACCCGTAAGTGAGTTAAAACTCACCAAAGAAGAATACACCAAAGTAAACCTCTTCCATGCCTTATGGTATACGTATTTTAACAACAAAAACACTTACGAACCTCAGGATGCCATCGAATCGATGATCGATTTTTATAAATCGATCGAACGAGGTAAGCGAAGTTTTTTCCAGAAATTGAGTTTCTCTACCAGCCCTTCCGAGAATCTGGAAAAGATTATTTCTGCCCGGTTGCAAGAGACCAATAGCGTGTTAAAGACGGATGCCACTTCCCTCCTCACCTATGCTCTTCTGTATGTAGATGTATTGGCCTTTACCTATTATCTGGAAAATCCCGACGGCCTAAAAAATTACCTGGACAGCCTGGAGACCACATTGATCGAACACAGCGCAGTAGCTCTTCAGTCGAAAAAAGAAAAGAATAAATACGATCATCTCGTTATTGAACTAGTTACTTCTTCCTCGGAGTTTTACCCGATCGCTTCTCCGGATTCGGCTGAAAATTACACTGTACTGGAAAAAAAGTTCCTCATGGACATTTGTTGTTTGGCTGTTTGGGACGATAGGGAGTTGGATAGTTCCGAACTTGAGTTTTTGAGGCAACTGGGTGAAAGGCTGTCTTTTTCTGAAGGGGAGTTGGAAGAGCATATTCAAACGCTCATCCAATTTTCGGAAGAACACGCCAAAGAAATAAAGTTATTTGAATATTCACATCCCGTCCAACAGTTCTATAAGCAATCCTCCGAAATGGTTAAATTATTAATCCTAAGGAATAAAAGACGTTTGTTAACGGAACTCAATGAAAGCGGAGAATTGCTGGTGCTTCTGGGGCAGTCTACCGGACGGGAATTAACACAGGAGGAAAAAACCAAGGTAAAATCCCAACTACTGGACATTTTCAAAACAGTCCCTTCTCTCACCATTTTCATGCTGCCGGGTGGAGCACTATTACTTCCTT
>JBCBDM010000218.1:0-5481 GCA_038529705.1 Bacteroidota bacterium | reverse complement strand
CCAGAAGATCTATCTCATGGTGGTCCAGGATGGATACCACTCCGCTGAGATCTACAAGAAGCTTGGAGATACTTATTACTACAACAGCGACTATATATCTGCTGTTAAATGGTATGAGAAACTTATCCATAGCTATCCGGATGACGTAGAACTGGACTATTATTACCGAACGGCTCAATCGCTTAAAAGTGCCGATAGACAAGAGGATTCCAAACAAATGATGGACAAGTATCTGGAATTAGGCGGCGAATTGCCTATAACCCAGACATTCGAAAGTGATCCGGAGTATCTCAAGAAGCTGGGGATCCAACCTTCCAAATTTGTTGTGGAACCGGTGGAGATCAATTCCAAGTATTCGGATTTCGGATCAGCTTACTACCTGGACAAGTTTGTCTTTTCGGCATCCACCAAAGATTTGAGCAATTTCAAAACACACAATTGGAATAACCTTCCCTATCTGGACCTGTATATGGCAGATATGGATGAAGAGGGAATATTGTCCAATCCACAGAAACTGGAGGGAGAGATCAATTCAGATTATCACGAATCAACGCCCGCCTTTACAAAAGACGGTCGTACCGTTTATTTTACCCGAAACAACTTTCTTCAGGGGAAGGTAGGGGCGGCAAAGGATAGGACCATTAAACTAAAACTCTATAAAGCTACCAAAGGAGCAGGGAATACATGGGTAAACGTAACCGAACTTCCTTTTAATAATGATGAGTACTCGGTTTCGCACCCTACCTTGAGTAAGGATGAAAAACGGTTGTATTTTGCTTCCGATATGCCGGGTACCTTTGGTCGTTCAGATTTATGGTACGTTGATATCATGGAAAACAATGTATATGGAGAACCGGTTAATCTGGGAGCAAAGATCAATACTCGGGGGAAGGAGACTTTTCCATTTATTAGCGAGAATAATAACTTGTATTTTGCCTCCAATCGCCGTGGCGGAAAAGGAGGGCTTGATGTATATATTGCCACCCTGGATTCGTTGGGTGCAGTTAATGATATCTCAAATTTTGGGCCTCCGGTGAATACCCGGCAAGATGATTTTGGATTCATTATTCAGGAAAGTAAAAAGATAGGTTATTTTACCTCTAATGCCGGGGGTGGCCGGGGAAGTATCGACGATGAGATCTACCGTTTCAAGGAAGTTTGTGTTATGACCATTAGAGGAAAGGTAGTAGATATGGATACTAAGGAATTGATCCCTGGAGCAACGGTTGCTTTGATGGATGCCAACAATAAGTTATTGGAGACGGTCGAGGTTGGGGAGGATGCCAGTTATTCATTTACGGTGGAATGCGATTCTGCTTATATGTTAAGGGGAACGAAAGATGAATACTACCCTCAAGAAAAGATTGCAGAAACTCCTGAGTATGGCGGAGTGGTAGAGATCGACCTGGAACTGAAATTGAAAGATCCTTGCCCTCCGGATGATCTGGGATGTCGGTTGAGCCTGCAACCCATTTATTTCGACTACGATAAAGCTAATATCCGTCCGGATGCAGAGATTGAACTGGCTAAGATACTCTCCGCGTTGAAGGCCTATCCACAACTGGTAATTCATATAGAGTCGCATACCGACTCCAGGGGAAATGATAGATATAACGAAAAATTATCTGGGAAGAGAGCCAAATCTACTTTAGATTGGTTGGTGACGAAAGGAATTGAAGGGACTCGGTTGAGTTCTAAGGGGTATGGGGAGACCCAACTTCAAAATCGATGTTCTAACGATGTGGAATGCACGGAAGTGGAGCATCAGCTCAATCGAAGATCTATGTTTATGATTCAAAACTAGCCACCACTTCAATTCTCAAAAGGCGTTCTGTGTTTCATAGGACGCTTTTTGTTTTTGTTAACATCGCATTTCGTATTTTTGAGGAAAATTGCAAAAATCTATGGAAGAACAAGTGATACTTGTTAATGAGAATGATGAACAGGTTGGCCTCATGCCAAAAATGGAAGCACATGAAAAGGGAGTATTACATCGAGCCTTTTCCGTATTCATTTTCAATAGTGAAAATGAATTAATGCTGCAACAACGGGCACTAAGTAAGTACCATTCGCCAGGCCTATGGACTAACACTTGTTGCAGTCATCAAAGAGAAGGTGAAACCAATGTGGAAGCTGGGACCAGAAGATTGCAGGAGGAAATGGGGTTTGTAGCTCCTTTGAAAGAAACGACTTCCTTTATTTATAAAGCACCTTTTGATAATGGCCTGACCGAACATGAACTCGATCATATTCTGGTGGGTAATTTTGAGGGAGAGCCCAATATCAATGAAGCAGAAGTGGCTTCATGGAAATGGATGCATCTTGAGGAAGTAAAAGATGATATCGCCGTAAACCCAGACCATTACACGGCATGGTTTAAGATTATATTTGACAAATTTTATCAACACCTTAGCGCATGAGTTTAACCGT
Source organism: Bacteroidota bacterium (assembly GCA_038529705.1). GTDB lineage: Bacteria > Bacteroidota > Bacteroidia > Flavobacteriales > Flavobacteriaceae > Aureisphaera. The sequence continues at coordinate 3,051 of JBCBDM010000218.1, read as the reverse complement.
CTACAGGAAAGCCCATTTTAATGCAGCCCACCGTTTGTTTCGTGCAGATTGGAGCGATGAAAAGAATTTTGAAGTTTTTGGAAAGTGTAGTAACCCCAATTACCATGGACACAATTATGAATTGGAGGTGGGAATAACCGGAGATATTGACCCGCAAACGGGCTACGTTATAGATTTGGGGTTGTTGAAACAAATAATCAAAGAGGAGGTTGAAAACCCTTTTGATCATAAAAACCTGAATGTGGATGTTCCCGAATTTAAAGATTTGATCCCTACAGCAGAAAATATTGCCAAAGTGATATGGGAGAAGTTAAGAGAACGTTTAGACCCAGAATTTGATGTGAGTGTAAAGCTTTATGAGACTCCCAGAAACTTTGTGATCTATAGAGGCTAGGTATGGAATTGAATATTGGAGACCGTATACCGGAGTTCACATTAAAAGATCAACAGGGAAGAGAATTTTCATCGGTTGATAGCCTGGGAAGCCCCTCAGTTATTTACTTCTATCCAAAGAACTTTACCCCCGGTTGCAATAGAGAAGCTTGTGGATTTCGAGATAGTTATGAAGACTTTACAGACCTGGGAGCAAAGGTCATAGGTATTAGCTCAGATAGTGAGGCTTCCCATCAAAAGTTTGCCAAAAGATATAGACTGCCGTTTACTTTATTGGCCGATTCCGGAGGTAAAGTACGCGGACTTTTTGGTGTAAAAAAAGGCTTGTTAGGGATGCTTCCCGGACGCGAAACCTTTGTTTTTGACAAGGATGGAAAACTCACCTTTAAGTTTTCGGCGATAGGGGCGGATCCTCATATTAAAAAGGCATTGAAACATTTGAAGAAAACTACGGAATGAAAACTTCGAACTTATATCCCTTAAAGTTCGAACCCCAACTCAAAGAAAAGGTATGGGGAGGTACCCAATTGTCTGAACAATTTGAAAAAAAAGCAGAAGGAAAGATTGGCGAGAGTTGGGAGATATCCGGAGTTCAAGACAGTGTATCTCTGGTTTCCAATGGAGTTCTGGCAGGGAAGTCACTTACAGAATTGATCCATCGTTTTGGTTCAGACCTTCTTGGAAAGGATGTAGCCAGGCAGTTTGGCAACGAGTTTCCCTTACTTTTTAAGTTTATCGATGCTAAAGAAGACCTTTCGGTGCAATTGCACCCAGACGATACCGTAGCTGGTGAACGACATAATAGCTTTGGTAAAACCGAAATGTGGTATGTCCTTCATGCGGAGGAAAATGCCCGGTTGATCCTGGGTTTCAATCAAGAGATGGATAAAGAAACCTATGTAAACTATCTGTCCAAAGGAAAAATTACACAAATATTGAACGAGGTACACGTGAGCAGGGGAGACGCTTTTTTTATTGCACCAGGCACGGTTCATGCTATAGGAGCCGGAGTCATGTTGGCAGAGATTCAACAAACCTCGGATATCACCTACCGGATTTACGATTGGGACCGTCCGGGAATGGATGGGAAGATGCGGGAATTGCATACAGACCTTGCCCTGGATGTTATCGATTTTTCAAGAACCGATTCGCAATTGAAGTTCACCCAAAAGGAGGACGAAGAAACCCTGATATGCGAATCTCCGTATTTTGTGACCCAATTCCTGAAACTAAGTAGGGATATGAAGAGGGATGTTTCCCGAATCGATTCGTTCCTAGTCTATATGTGCGTGGATGGAGAAGCACAGCTCAATGATGTTCTCCTGAAAAATGGAGAAACCATTCTCATACCTGCCTGCACGGAAAGGGTGGATATACATACTCAAGGTGCCACACTTTTAGAGGTTTATATACCCGGAAATGATATAAAGTAGTACTTTTGCAACAGAATTATAAAACAAAGTATTAATAAAAAGATTTCCGCCTGTGCGGAAAAAGATTATGGCAAATAAGCGAGATCTAAAGAAAGATATTAATTACGTACTTGGTGATATTATCGAGGCCGTATATATTTGGGAACTTACCAATCCTGGTAAAGACACTAAGAAATCGGAAAAAATTATCGATGAAGCAATAGAGACCTTTGACGTTTTAATTGCGAAGGTTAATGACCGAAGTGTAGAGAATAAAAAACAACATTTTAAGGCCATTAATGAAGAACTTGAGACCAAAGGACGTGGATTGATCGATAAAATAAACGCTCTGTAAAACTTTAGTTTTTACGATCCTTAATAAAAGACTCCAATGCTTTACCGTATTTGGAGTCTTTTATTTTTGGCGTAAGCGAGCTATACACAGTGTCCAGATATTTGGTCTGGACATCGAATGCTTCCGTAAGCATAAGGTAGGGTGCCGCTTCCTTATCTCCATTGTTTTTGGCAAAGTTAACTGTGGCCAAATAGGACCCTTTTACCAAATTACTTTGCTTCTTTTGAACGGCCTGAAGGATGGAATCATTCCCTTCTTTCAAGGCGATGAGATTCTCCTCGATCAACTCCAAATTCTGATCCTTATATCGTTGCATCAGCAAGCTGTATTGATCCATTATGAGTTGATTTTCAGAACCGCTTATCACAGCATCCCGTTCGTAGTTCTCTAAAGTGGTATGGATGGTAATGGTTCCCGATTCTGCAAAGAATGGCAATCTCTTAACAACATTCGAGCTATCCTGAAAGGTCATTGTAAGATAATAGACTTCCGGAGCGGAAATTTCTTCAGTAAAACTAAAAATAGCATCTCCATCGATAAGGAGGGAATCCCTTGAAACTATAAGAGTATCCTCCATCTTATCTAAATACAAAGTTCCTTTTTTCAATCCCTTTACTTCCCCTGTAACCAACATCGTGTCTTCAGAAGAGCTACTACAGCCAGATAAGATCAAAAATAGTATAGAAACAGAAAGTATGGACTTCATAATATCGGTATTAAGGCCGCAAATATGCGAAATTAATTGCGGGGCGCAAAAAGAAATTAAGCCGCTGCGGCAGCTTGCATGAGTACAGTGCACAGTACAGCTCCAAGGGTACCAACGGCATAGCCAAATACGGCCAATAGCACACCTACAGTGGCTAGTGACGGATAGCACACCTACAGTGGCTA
>JBCBDM010000217.1:0-5552 GCA_038529705.1 Bacteroidota bacterium | reverse complement strand
ATATCCTCCCATGGAGCCCAATGAGAAATTATTGGGTGTTTCGTAGGTGTTGCCATTTCCGTTGCAAGAAGGATTGTATTGTTTTACTGGTAAGTTCCTTCTATTCTGTTCAAGGAAAAATTCTTTGGCGTTTTCAATAAGTACTTCTACTTCAAAACCATTTTGTCGGGCTTGGGCGATTTCTGAAACAGAGAACTCCGAAATAAAGAAATGATTCTTTTTATGGATACCGTGATCCAAAGCAATTCCAATACTACTAAGTTTTCTAAGATCTTCCTTGCTGTTATAGTGAATTTTAGCCCGTTGATAGATCTCTTGAGCCTCTTGAGCCATGCTTAGGGTCGTAGATAGTAGGAATACGACAAATAACAATTGTTTCATAAATGGGGTTTTAGGTATCCAACAACTTCTGTCAAACTATACAAAGATACCTTACATATTCTTAAATCCCACTTTTATGAGATTTTAATGATATGAAAAGCTACTGCAAGTTTCAGTTGTTTTCCAGCCATTTTCGGGCGTTTACAAACGCTTCCAGCCAAGGTGAAACTTCGTCTTTCCTTTGGTTTGGGTAATTTGCCCAGTTCCATTGAAAGATAGATCGCTCTATATGGGGCATGGTCACCAAATGGCGTCCCGTCTTGTCAGTCAACATGGCTGTATTATAATCGCTGCCATTTGGATTAGACGGATAGCCTTCATAGCCATATTTGGCCACAATATGGTAACGATCCTCCGGCATAGGTAAATGGAACTTTCCTTCCCCATGACTTATCCAAACACCTAAAGTTGTTCCTGCGAGGGAACCGAGCATAACGCTATTATTTTCCTGAATTTTAACACTGGTAAAGGCACTCTCATGTTTTCTGGAGTTGTTGTGATGCATTTTCGAAAGTTGCTCATGTTCCGGATTGATGAGGTCCAATTCCAGGAATAACTGACATCCATTACAGATCCCAACCGATAGTGTATCGTTTCGTTCAAAAAATCTTTTCAGCGCAGTGTTCGCTTTTTCATTATAGAGAAAAGCGCCTGCCCAACCTTTGGCAGATCCCAGGACGTCACTATTGGAGAATCCTCCCACGGCACCAATAAATTGTATGTCCTCTAGAGTTTCGCGCCCTTCAATAAGGTCGGTCATATGAACATCTTTCACATCGAAGCCCGCTAGGTACATGGCATGGGCCATTTCACGTTCGCTGTTACTTCCCTTTTCGCGAATGATGGCAGCCTTTATTTTACGTTCCTCCTTATTCCATTGGGCTGAGATGGGCAATTTACCTTCAAACTGTTCTGGAAAATTGTATTGAAGAGGTTGAGACTTGTAGTTATTATAACGGTCTTTTGAAAGATTTCCAGCGGTCTGTTTTTGGTCCAGTAGGTAAGAGGTTTTATACCAATGGTCTCTGGTCTCCTCTATATCGAAATGAAGGGTGTCTGTTCCATTTTTAATCTGAAGAGAACCTTCCCGTATTACTTGCCCAATTCTTTTGAAATCTATCTGCAGCTCTGATAATAATTTTTCCACAATCGCATCGTCTGAAGCCTGAAATACCACTCCACAGTTCTCCGAGAACAAGACTTTTACAGTGTCTGCTTCACCCAGATCGGAGAGATCTAATTGCGCACCAAGGTCTACATCGGCAAAACACATTTCCAACAAGGTAGTGATCAAACCTCCGGAAGCCACATCATGCCCTGCTGCGACCAGTTCCTTACCAATTAACTGCTGTAATCCATTGAATACGGTTCTTACATAGGTTGCGCTTTTTACTGTGGGCACTTCATTCCCTATGGTGTTATGAATTTGAGCAAAAGAAGAACCCCCTATGTTGAATTTATCTTGGGAGATGTTGATATAATAGATACTGCCCGCATCCTTGTGCAGTGTGGGTTCTACCACCTTCCGAATATCATTACAATGAGCGGCTGCAGATATAATAACCGTACCTGGGGCGATCACTTCTTCATCCTTGTATTTTTGTTTCATAGATAGCGAATCCTTTCCTGTGGGAACGTTAATCCCGAGGTCGATAGCGAAGTCGCTAATTCCCTTGACGGCTTCATATAAGCGAGCATCTTCCCCTTCATTGTTGCAGGGCCACATCCAATTGGCAGATAGGGAAACACTCGATAGTTGATCTTCCAATGGAGCCCAAACAATATTGGTGAGGGCTTCGGTAATAGAATTTCTTGAACCTGCTGTAGGATCCACCAAGGCGCTTACAGGAGAATGACCTATGGATGTTGCAATACCGTTCTTCCCATTGTAGTCTATCGCCATTACCCCGCAATTGTTCAGGGGAAGTTGTAAGGTTCCGGTACATTGTTGTTTTGCTACCAACCCTCCAACACAACGATCTACCTTGTTGGTTAGCCAGTCCTTACAGGCCACGGCCTCCAGTTGCAATACTTGTTCCAGATAGTCTTTAAACTTAGACACATCGTAGGTCGCGGTTTTATAATTTCTCACCACCGTATGATCGGTCATGATGGTCTTGGGAGAACTACCGAACATATCTTCAAGGGCAAAATCCATGGGTTTGTCTCCGGTGGCCCCACTTTCGAAGCAGAATCGGTGATCCCCAGTAACCTCGCCCACTTTATACATGGGAGACCGTTCCCTGTCCGCTATTTTCTTTAGGGTATCGAGGTTATCACCTCCAATGACGAGACCCATACGCTCTTGAGATTCGTTTCCTATGATCTCTTTGGCGGATAGGGTGGGATCCCCTACCGGTAATTTGTCTAGATCGATATGGCCTCCCGTTTCTTCGACCAGCTCACTCAGGCAATTGAGATGCCCTCCGGCACCGTGGTCATGAATGGATACAATGGGGTTGTCTTTGCTTTCTACCATCGCTCGAATAGCATTGGCAGCCCGTTTCTGCATTTCAGGATTTGAGCGTTGTATGGCATTTAATTCGATACCACTAGAGAATTCACCAGTATCTGCGGACGATACGGCAGCACCTCCCATGCCAATTCTGTAATTGTCACCTCCCAGGATAACCACCTTGTCGCCCTTTTCGGGTATGTCTTTCAACGCCTGTTCTTCTTTTCCATATCCTATCCCTCCGGCAAGCATGATCACCTTATCGAAACCCAGTTTACGAGCATCCTCTTCATGTTCAAAAGTGAGCACTGAGCCAGTGATCAAAGGTTGTCCAAATTTATTTCCAAAGTCTGAAGCTCCGTTACTTGCCTTGATAAGAATATCGATAGGAGTTTGGTAGAGCCACTCTCGTTCGTTCATTCCTTTTTCCCAGGGTCTGTTCTCTTCCAATCTGGAATAGGAAGTCATATACACTGCTGTACCCGCAAGTGGCAAGGATCCTTTTCCTCCTGCCAATCGGTCCCTAATTTCACCTCCGCTACCGGTTGCAGCTCCATTAAAAGGCTCCACTGTGGTGGGAAAGTTATGTGTTTCTGCTTTTAATGAAATGACACTGTTATAGTTGGACTTTTCATAAAAATCGGGTTTATCCGCAGTTTTGGGAGCAAACTGCATCGCTTTAGGGCCTTTTATAAAAGCAACATTGTCTTTGTAAGCAGATACAATTCCGTTTGGATTTTCACTAGAGGTTTTCTTGATAAGCTTAAATAGGGAGGAAGGCTTTTCTTCGCCATCGATTACGAAGGCTCCATTGAATATCTTATGGCGACAGTGTTCACTGTTTACTTGGCTAAAACCAAATACTTCACTATCCGTTAGTTTGCGATTCAGCTTTTCTGAAAGTTTTTCCAGGTATTCAATTTCCTCAGGGTTCAAGGCCAGACCTTCTTGTTCATTGTAGGCGGCAATATCATCGATCTCTAAAATTGATTCCGGCTCGATGTCGATATGGTATATCATTTGGTCTAATACACTGTATTTTTGAGACAGCATAGGATCAAAGTCCGTATAGTCCTCGGCAACATGATAGAACTCTTCAATTCTTTGGATACCATGGATTCCCATATTTTGGGTAATCTCAACCGCATTTGTACTCCAGGGGGTGATCATAGCAGCTCTTGGGCCAATAAAAAAATCCGCAATTGCGGACTTGTCTATCTTAGGTTGGTTGCCAAATAACCACTGTAATTTTTGATTGTTCTCGTCGGAAATTTCGCCGCTGGTTTGGACGGCAAAAACGGTGCTTTTGAGGTCTCCAAAAAAATGAATCATCCCTGTCTGTTTTTGAACGAATTTTTAAAGCGCAAAGGTAACTAATTTTATGCGATTTCTGAACTAAAGTTACCCCAAGTGAGAACAAAATCATCTGGATTTGATTTTGTTTAGTTAATTCCTTTACTAGTTAGACATCCTTATTCATTATTAAGCCTTATATTAGTGGACTTTTAAAAAAAATTAAGGAACTAAAAACGAACTTATGAAACTTAGAAATCTACTTTTTGCGGTAGCTGCTATCCTGTGTAGCGGTCTATTTGCGCAGGAAACCTTTCCGCCTATAGAAGTAATTACTGGTACTTATTTAGGTAAAACCGTGCCGATGCGCGATTTCCCTACCTATGACGGAACCCAAGGCGACAATCGCCCTCGAGTACTTGCATTGAACGAGTCTACAACAGAGATTGTTGAGCATGAAGGTGCTCCTACGGTAATCCCAAACCTTCAGACAGAAATGGGACAGATTGAAACCTTACCTATCGATCAAAACTTTGTTGGGGCCTCTGCCTCCGAAGCGGGAGGAGTATTCCCTCCGGATCCAACAGGAGCTGTGGGGCCAAATCACTATGTACATTCTGTGAATATCCTGGTGAAAATCTTCGACAAAACCGGAAACTTGCAAGTAGGTCCGGTAGACCTGGGAGCTTTTCTCGGTGGCACCAGTTTTGGGGACCCTATCGTCATGTACGATCAATTGGCCGATCGCTGGGTAGTAAGTGGATTTGGTAACTTGAACCAAGGTAATACTTTGCTTTTTGGAGTTTCTGAAACCAACGATCCTGGGGGGGCTTACAATGTCTATTCCTATGACTATAGCGCCTTGCCAGACTACCCGCATTACGGGGTGTGGCATGATGGGTATTACGGTACGATCAATCTGGGAGGATTCGACACTCGTGGATTGGTCATGGAGAGAGATGTGATGTTAGCCGGAGGACCAGATCCGCAAATTCTTGTTTTCAGTCTTCCCGATGTTGTGGTAAATCCTAATCAGGTAAAAAGCCCAGAGCCTGCTACTTTGCTGGGAACTACTATAGATACATCACTGCCGGGTTATATTACCTATTTGCAGGATGATGGATGGACTTCGGCCATTCCTTTTGATCATGTAAAAGTTTGGGAGATCGTTCCGGATTGGACGAACATCTCCAATTCTACAATTTCGGCTCCTTTGGAAATTCCTACAGATCCTTTCGACTCGGGAGAATTGTTTGGAAATGGAAACGGAGCGCTAAGACAGCCCGGTACAAGTCAACGTCTTGCAGGTCATGGGGGTATTGTTTCCTTTCCTGCACCTTACAGAGATTTTGACTTGTACCGGGCTGTCTTAGCGCTCCGTTTCCATTTCCAAACAATTCTCCCGAGTCGAAAGGATCTGTAG
>JBCBDM010000216.1:0-5569 GCA_038529705.1 Bacteroidota bacterium | reverse complement strand
CCGAATTCGATATCGCTTTGTGCACGCTTTTCTTGCATCATTTCAAAAAGCCACCCCACTTCTTTGTAAGTCGTTTACAACCACTCCTACTTTCGCATTGGATACTAAGTTTTGCAGCAAGTCACAAATCTGTGGTTCTTTGAAATGATGCAAGAAAAGCGTGCACAAAGCGATATCGAATTCGGGAAGGGCCGAGCCCTCTTTAAAAATATCTTCATGCTTAAAGACGATCGACTGGAATGTGTTCGATCGGGCTTCAGCTTCTTTTAAAATATGACTATTGGCGTCTATTCCTATGAGATGGAGCTGCCTTCCCTCTTTTCTCCCCCACATAGCTATTTGCCGAAGCATCTCCCCGTCGCCACAGCCAATGTCCAATACGGTAAGAGGGCGTTCTTTTTTAGTATTCTGTACTAAATGATGAATTCCGCTTAGCGTAATAGAATTTCCGCCTAAAAGTGAATTCACTCGCTTGAGGTCGGTCATTAATTCTTTCATGGCAGGACCTTTCAAGTCGAAATTATCCATGATTTCATCCTGGTTGGAGCGATATTTCGAAGAAAATGAGATCATATCAAAAGTTCACCATGAGTTTTCTTGATAATTCTGGGCACTATGGAGGGAAAGCTTCTGGCCAATCGCATTCCTAGGTCTGCAGTAGTGGGCCTCAATAGTAAATTTTGAATTCTTCTTCCGGCCAGCAACCGATCGGTGAAGGCTTCTTTCCATTTCAACTCGTACTGCATCTCCAGGGTTTTCCTGTCAAATTCTTTGGTCTTCAGCGCTTGAAGAAAGAGTTCGCAAAACAATTTCGCACTGTGAATCGCCATGGCCATCCCATTTCCACAAAGGGGATGTATAAGTCCGGCACTATCACCTATCATGAAAATGTGTGCTTCTACCGGGGTTTTCTTTTCAAAAGAGATTTGCGAAATGCTTAGCGGCTTTTCAAACAGCATCTTACCTTCTTTAAAGAAGTGTTTCAAGTCGGGATTCTTAGAGAGTACTTCCTTTTGGAATACATCAATATCTCCAAATCGCTTAAACGACTTGAAAGTGGTTAAATAACAGGCGTTAACCGCTCCGGTTTCAACCTGTGAAAGCCCACAATAGCCACCGTCGAAGTTATGCAATGCTACGGTGTCTCTGGGAAGGTCGTAGTCATAATGGGCTTTTACTGCCAGCCAGGGAGACCTTTGCTGTATGAATTTTCTATTTAAAAATGAGTCTAAAATAGAACGCTTTCCGAAGGCCCCCACCACAAAATCACTTTTGTATATTTCCTTGTCCAAAGTTCGGACGGTAAATGTATTCTGCTCAAATGAGATTTTCTCTACCGCATTGAATACAACATCTACCTTGTCCTCTAGCTTTTTAAACAGTAGATGGTCTAAAGCGTATCGCGAGAGTCCGAAGCCACCCAGAGGTAAAGTAGCGTGAATTCTCTTACCGTCCCTAGACGACATTTCAAACTTTGATATCTCTATGGCTCCTCCCGAAAATGGATCTACGCCTAAACCCCGTAAATACGGCATCACCTCGTTCGAAATGTATTCGCCACAAACCTTGTGATTCGGGTATTGGTGTTTCTCAATTAGGAGTATCTTAAGACGATGCTTGCTTAAATGCAAAGCGCATGTTAATCCTGCCAATCCCCCACCAACAATAATAATGTCGTACTTTTTTCTCACAACCATCACTTAAAGTACCGACGAATTTTTCAGAAAAAAAAATCCCAAACATCACTGTCTGGGATTTTAACTAAATTTTCTGAGGATTAGTTGCCTTCGGCTTCTTTTTCCGCTTCTTGCTTCATCTTTTCATTAGGAACGATTACGATGTTTACGCGTCTGTTCTGAGCTCTTCCTTCAGCGGTATCGTTCGTAGCGATCGGACTTGTTTCTCCAAACCAATTGGTGGTAAATCTACCGGCACTTAGACCTTTGGATCCCGTGAAGTAATTGGTTACGGATTGAGCTCTATTCTTGGAAAGGGTCATATTGGAGGCGTCACTACCTACGCTATCCGTATGCCCCACTACCAATACATCGGTATCCGGGAATTCGATCAGTACCGCCGAAAGTTTGTCCAGCGTCTCCTTGGAGGCCGAGTTGATATTGTATTTGGCCGTATCAAAATAGACCCCATTATTCTCGCCATCAAAGGTAATAACAATACCGTCGTCTACTCGTTCTACCTTGGCTCCAGGAACCTCTTCTTCGATTTTTTGAGCATTCTTGTCCATTTTCGCTCCAATAAGTACTCCGGCCGCACCTCCTACTACACCGCCAATTACGGCTCCTACCTCTCCGTTGCCTCCTTTTCCGGCATTGTTTCCTATGATAGCGCCTAGAATGGCACCTCCGGCAGCTCCTATGACTGCGCCTTTTTGTTTATTGTTTGCGTTCTTAGTAGCCTCGCAACTGCTAAAAGCTACGACTAGGGTTAGCGAAAGGGCTACCACTCCTATTTGTTTTATTATATTTTTCATTGGGTTTGTTTTATTATTCATCAATCTTTGAAAAGTTCATGCTAATGGTGAACGGTTTTCCTTCCAGGTTCACGGTCTGTTCCCAGCGCATGGCAGATTCGCTTAATTGAGCCAATCTCAGTCTGAATCCCGTATTGTCTTCGGACTTCTTTTTGGCATTCGTGGGCTTCAAAAGAAAGTCGTATAGTCCCGTGCTTTGGTCAATTTCCTGAATGGTGAAGATAAAATATCGTTCTCCTGTTGGACAATTGGAATCGCTTACGGTATAAGTTCCCGTGTTGTTGTTCGGAATAAAGCGCCAGTTACTGCCTTCAAAGCACTCCTTTGAGGTGTCGTTGAGCAATTGAACATTGAAGGTTCCTGCTTCACTGTAGGATATGTTGTCTAGTGACCAATATCCTTTGATGACCTTCTTGGATTGAATGACCGTTTTGGGTGTTCCGCAACCGAACACCATAGTTGTCAAAACCGCCAGAATTGCAAGTTTTTTCATAAATAGATGGTTTTAATTGATATTAAGGTTTGTTATTGGCTTAGTTTAAAGATAGTATAAATTTACATACCACTCCTTCACCTTCACCAATATCAAATGTATACAGAAGGGCTTTCGATGAAAGGTATTTATCTAAAGTTTAACGGGAAACGTTAAATTCTTAATAATTGAGCAATTCTTTTAAAACGAGTGCGAATCGTTCTTTAGGTAAGTAACTTGCTTCTAGATTGGCGGCAAATGGGACAGGGGTTTCCAGGCTTGCCACTCTTTTGATAGGTGCGTCGAGTTTTTCAAAGCAATTTTCAGAGATCAATGCTGAAATATCACTCGCTATCCCTCCAAACATAGAATCTTCCTGAAGGATGAGTACTTTCCCAGTTTTTCCTACGGAAGTGTAAATGGTCTCTGTATCTAAAGGTGACAGTGTTCTAAGATCAATAAGATCTGCCGAAATGGGTTCGTTTTCCAACTGCGCTAAAGCCCAATGAACCCCAGCGCCATAGGTAATAATAGTGACATCATTACCCTCCTGTAGCACCGCAGCCTTACCCAAAGGCAGGGTATAGTAGTCTGTAGGTACGTCTTGCCTAATGCTGCGATAAAGCGCTTTATGTTCAAAAAATAGGACAGGGTTTGGATCTTCTATGGCTGTTGCCAGGAGTCCTTTGGCATCATATGGGAACGCCGGATATACTACTTTCAATCCGGGAGTATGTGTGAACCAGGCTTCGTTTGTCTGACTATGAAACGGTCCTGCTCCCACTCCTGCTCCACAAGGCATTCTAATGACGACATCGGCCTTCTGGTTCCAGCGGTAATGCGATTTGGCTAAGTAATTGACTATAGGGTTGAAGCCTGAAGTAACAAAATCTGCAAATTGCATCTCCATGATCGCCTTCATTCCAGTAATGGATAACCCCATGGCAGCCGAAACAATAGCGCTCTCACAGATGGGCGTATTTCTAACACGTTGCTTCCCAAAACGATCCAGGAAACCTTCGGTGATCTTAAAAACACCTCCGTATTCTGCGATATCCTGCCCCATGATCACGGAATTTTCATGACGCTCCATCGCTTGTCTCAGTCCTTGAGAGATTGCATCGACCAAGCGAATATTTTCAAGATCATTACCTGGTTTAACTTCTTGATATACAAACCTTTCAAATACATCATTTAATTCATTGGTTTCGCTAGAGGAAATGTCTTCTTCTGCAAAGGCAATGTCCAGATTTTCGTTGATCTCGTTCTTTATCTTGGATTTAAAGGCGGCCACCTTCGTTTCTGAAAGTATACCTTCGGCCAACAAATAGTTTTCGAAATTCACAATAGGGTCTTTGGTGGCCCACTCCTCCATGAGTTCTTTGGGAACATACTTGGTGCCACTTGCCTCTTCATGCCCTCTCATTCTAAAAGTCTTGAATTCCAAGAGTACAGGACGCGGTTCCTTGCGCATACTTTCTACAATTTCCGAAACCTGCTTATACACCTCAAGGATGTTATTTCCATCTATGATGTAAGCCTCCATGCCATACCCAGCTCCCCGGTGCGCTAGATGTTCACAGTTGTATTGTTCGCTGGTAGGGGTTGAGAGTCCATAACCGTTATTCTCAATACAGAACAACACCGGTAGACTCCATACAGAAGCCACATTTAATGCCTCGTGTATATCTCCTTCACTGGTCCCACCTTCCCCGGTGAATACAGCACATACCTGGTTGTTATCCTTGAGTAAGTTTCCTAAAGCGATCCCGTCTGCTACGCCAAATTGAGGTCCCAGATGGGAGATCATGCCCACAATGTTGTACTCCTGCGTTCCGAAGTGAAAACTGCGGTCTCGACCCTTGGTAAAGCCATTAGCCTTCCCCTGCCATTGTGAAAAAAGGCGATGCAACGGAATCTCCCGAGTAGTAAATACCCCCAGATTACGGTGCATTGGAAGAATATATTCTTCTTTGTTTAGAACGGAAGTAATTCCAACTGAGATGGCCTCCTGACCTATACCACTAAACCATTTTGAGATCTTTCCTTGTCTTAGAAGAATAAGCATCTTTTCCTCAATAAGGCGAGGTTTTAACATGCTTTCATATAGGGAGACCAGGGTGGTATCGTCAATGGTACTGCGATCGTAATCAAAGTGGATCTTAGGCGTGGTTTGGGAGCTCATGCGTTTTGTTTGATAAATTCAAAAGTAGAAAAATTCCAATAGCTGCCATGATAATTCCTTGTTTTTTTACAATCTGAGAAAACCAAAGCTTTTGGTATGAGACAAGCAGGATTCATAGGTATATTTGGTATATTTGTAAGACGATAAAGACTACAGTTATGAACAATATACCCAGTGTGGATCTCGCGGATTTTATCTCAGGCGATCCGGATAGAAAGCAGAAATTTGTAAATGAAATTGGTAGCGCCTATGAAGAAATAGGTTTCGTCTCTCTTAAGAATCATTTCCTGAGTGATGACCTGGTAGATGCGCTTTACAAGGAGGTAAAATCGTTCTTTGCCATGCCGGTGGAAACCAAACGGAAATACGAAATAGAAGGTTTGGGGGGTCAGCGCGGGTATGTTTCTTTCGGAAAAGAACA
>JBCBDM010000215.1:0-5571 GCA_038529705.1 Bacteroidota bacterium | reverse complement strand
GTCTGCTTCTGAAGTTGATGCGGTATAGCAGAAGGGAGGCAATGAACCCAACCAGCGCGAATCCAATGATCATTAAGAAAACATGTTGATGCCCTAATTCCTGTCCCGGATATTGATCCAAAAGATGCCCAATGGCCAACCCCGCGAAGATATCCGGGGTATAGCCCACCAGGGAGATCAATCCTACTGCGGTTCCTGTTAGAACCAAAGGAATATGGCCTTCCTGCATGGTGGCGAAATAAAGAGATCGTAGCGCATATATTCCCGACGCTGTAATGCAAATGGACAAAAAGAAAAGGAAAGCAGCGTTAGGCGCTATGATTCCAGAGGCAAAGATAGCAGCGCCCAGTAACGTGAGCAGAAAGCTCAGGATGAGCCAAAGGGTAACTCTAGAGCGATCTGCAATGAAACCGATCAAGATCCCAACAACGGGCCGAATGTAAAGTAAAAAAGTTCCTACTTGCGCCGATTCAATGGCGTTGTATTTCATAACGTCCTTGGCAAACAACGAAAAATCGTCGGTGACCTTGTATCCGGTATAGGCGCAAAGGATAATGATCATGAGCAGCCATACGGCCGGAAGCTTGAGCACGGTCTTGATATGTTGTCCTGAAATACGCTCCAACCGAATGGTATGTTCCCTTTCGGCGGAAGACTTCATAAATAGCCAGACCAATACCCCAATGAGTGCGACCACCCCAGAGGATACCCAAATAACGTATTTGTAGGCTTCTTTTCGATCTGCGATATTCGCTTCCGTTATTTCACCGATAATAAAGAGCGAAAAGATCAATACCCCCAGGGAGCCAAAAAGCGCGCCTACCAGTCCGCGCCCCCCATCAAGAAATCCAAAAGCCTTTCCTTGAGACCGTTCACCACCCCATACTCGGGTTGCTTTGATCATGGCTGCCCAAAAGAGGAAGATGGTCGTAAAACCCCAATAACCGTACAATATTTTTAAGGTAGCCAGCGATGGAAATGTGGCGAGCACTAATCCCCCGATCGCTGTCATCCATAGGGCAATGGCGATTAGTTTTCGAGGAGCAAAACGATCTGCCAAAGGTCCTCCCAGCAAATAGGAGGGAAGTGCTACAATTCCGTAAACAGCTCCACATTCTCCTATTTCAAGATTGGTGAGCTCAAAAACCTCCAATACCGTGGGGCGAAATACTCTGGCAAGGACAAAAGGAAGTATAAAAACAGCTTCTCCAGCCAGGATTAGGAGGAGGAGATAGTACCAGGGGGACGTGTGTTGGTCTTTAATACTTTAAGGGTTTAGCGGATGAATGAATAACGTACTATGGTGTTTCGATTTTTCTTTCCTCCCGTATTTCACCTATATGGTAATAGGCAATAATTTCTTCAATATAACCATGGCGAACATAATACCATTCGCTCACTGCCAGGGAAAAGTCATTTTTGAGGCCCGTATATCTAACGCATGCCTTGTTTCCGGAATAAATCTCGTCATGCAACTGAAACCTATGCCCTAAGAATTTTTCGGTATTGGCCGCAACAACTTGTAAATAGGCCTTTTTACCTTCAATCGTTCCAAAGGGGCTGGTATGTTTGAAGTCATCGGATATAGGAAGATTGTGAAAATCGCCCTCTTCCCATTTACTGAACCAAAGGTGCACAAGTTCTTTAATATCCATGGTAGGTCTACTCTGTTGTTTGGGTCAATTTACAATAAATTAGGTGAAATCATACCCGCATTGAAATCCAAAGTTAAATGCCTTGCTGTCTTTGAATGTACAGAGATTTGGTTGAATAAATGCACCGAATTCTCAAGCGATCCAGGGCAAGGGCAGATGAGTTGCTTAAAGCCCCATTCAGGGAACTATGGCCAACCAGACTTTTACCATTCGATCAATTCATTATCCAATTGAGCGATTCCATTTTCCTCCCTAAACGTTCCGTTTTCATAGTACTGAAGAATTTTGGCCGCGACCATTTCAGGTTCAGTATCTGCATCGATCTGGGCAATTTGAGTTTTCATCTTTCCCGGATGCAGACTGATAAACTTGATGCGACCCCTAAATTCATCCCGTAGGCAATTAGTGAGCATATTTTGAGCTGCTTTGGCGATCCTGTAAGAATAACTTACCGCGATATTTCCATAGGTTCCTTCACTTTGTCTGGTGATGGAGCCAAATCGGCTGTTCAAATTCAGTACCGAAGGATTTTCGGCACGGGTCAAGTTGGTCCTTACTGCTTTCACCGTTCTGAATGCCCCAAGGCAATGCACATTGAAAAGTGCCTGGATTTCTTGAGATTGGGTGTCATCGATCCGGAAGGAGCTGCCAGCGATCCCAGCGTTGTTTATGAGCAGATCTATGGGGGTGTCTTTCACTACTGCTCGGATCGATGGTATGCATTCATCTGAAGATAGGTCGCAAAGGATGATCCTTCCATTCTCGGGTAATTCCTTGGCGAGTCTTGTGGCCACTTCTTCATTTCTAAGCACTCCAAAAACCAAATATCCTTTAGCGATCAAGAGGTTGAACAACTCCTTTCCAAGCCCTCGATTCATTCCTGTTATGAGTATAGTTTTCATTAAAATTCTGGAATATTACTTTGCTCTTGATTTTTGGCAAGTTATACGTACAGGCCTGTGAAGCACAAAATCCACTGCTTCATTTTAAGAAAGGAAGTTAATGATTAAATAGGAGAACCTGGGGATTATCTATTGAAAAGGAATCATAAAGGATGCTTATTTTGTCCGATCTTATGAAAGCTTCGCCGCGTGGACCGATGCGGTATCCCGAGTTTTCTATTGAACAACCTGGTGAGAAGGTAGTTTCCAGGCAATGGCTAAAATGGCGATCAAGGCCGATACTTTGATCACTCCAAAGAAGATATCGTCCAAATCTGCCGAAGGAAGCGTACTCAAGATTCCAAGCATAGTAACAGTCGCCACCATCATATTAGCCCACTTGTTCACCTTATTATTTAATATTCTGGAAAGAAGTACCATTAAAATGGGTAATTCCAGAATGAATCCATAAAGAAGCAGCATAACATCTGAAACTTCTTGAGACATCATTTTTTCGATATATCCATTGGCCAAAAACTGATGTAAATCTCTAAAGATCATATTGAACAGGACGAATACCCAAAGGGTAGAAAGCAGTGTTTGTTTTTTGATTTTGTTTTTCATCGTATCATTTGTTTTAAGGGTTATTCATAATTATTATTAGCATTATTTCTGGGTGAGGCATTATGGAGATTTTGCAAATTTGGATGAGATCTCGTCTTGAGTTTGACGGTCCGAGTACCCTTCGATAAATAGAGTTAATTCAACCTTAACACTCTTTCTTAGTTGATAGATTTCATCTGAGTATTCCTGTAATTGCCGGCTTTCTACCTTTGATAAATTTGGAGCGGGTCCGGCAGTTAGCATGTGGATGTTTCTGCTCAAATAGCCAATCCGCTCCATTTTTACTTTGATCTCGCGTAATTTGGGAAAATGATCCAGTGTCTCCTGTACAGAGGACAACCCTTCTTCAGTCCTAATAGTTTGAACAGTTTTTTCGAATAGTGTTTTTTCAGGGTTTTTAATGAAAACCAAGAGCGTAAGTAGTAAGAGAAGGCAGCTGCAGGCGAGTCCTGAGGCAACTTTAATAATATCCATGATTAATTGATTTTTACGTTAAAATTCACAACGCAAAGGTCATGGATGCTCAAACCCTATTCATTGACTTGGGTTAAGAAAGTATCGGGGAAGCAAAAAAGTTACGATCGGTAAGACAAAACAAATCTATGGCTCTTTTCTATTAGACCAGATTCTCTTTCGAATTCTACTTAAGGATTCCGGTTGGATTCCCAAATAACTGGCAATCATATATTGGGGTACTCTATTGACCAGGTCTGGCCGGGTTGCCAATAGCTTTTGGTATCGGTCTTCGGGAGGTAGATTTTTAAAATCATCTAAAAACATCTGTTTCTTTGCCGATAAGCTATCACCTATTTTAACGAAGATGGGTATAAACCTCGGGAATTTTTGAAGGAACCTCTGAGTTCTTTCTTCGGTCCCTGTAGAAATTATGCAGGGCTCCAGACAGGATAAATAATACTCGGACGGTTCTTTGTTGACATAGCTTGCAGGATTGATGGGATCATACTCCGTATAAAACTCCATGATCCTTTCTTCTCCATCTTCCAGGTAATATCTCTTCACGCATCCTTTTAGGACCAGGAAACACTCTTTCGCTATCTGGCCTTCCCTTAAGAGGATATCATTCTTTTCATATTTCCGAATGATGTCTTCGTTTTTTATGAGTTGAACTTCTTCCTCACTAAGCGTAATATATTGAGAGAAATAATCCACTAAGAAGTTTTCCGTATCCATATATGGTAAGTTAAGACCGTTTGATCCGTGATGAGTAAAGTTACATTTTTTCTGAACTTTCTCCAATCATTATGGGTTTCCGAACCATGAAGATTCGGATCCATAGGAATCAAATATTTTGGCTTATTTCAAAAACTTCTTTGACAGTGTCCAACAGATGTGCAGGTAGATTTCCAGTGTTGAATTTATCCGGCTTAGTGGCCGCAGTTCTTTTTTATCTTTTCCAGCGCTTTGGGAAATGAGTCTGTCATAAATTCGAGGTGTTCATCCATGACATCGATTTCAACGGTTAGCGTGTTAACGTCTTTTTCTTCGGTAAGGGTATATCTTTCTGTGGCTCCTGTCCATTTTTTAGTTTCGTCATCCACAGGTTGCTCCTTTCCTTCCACCACATTTCCAATATGTTTAAAGCTAATCACTTCATTGGGAACGTGCTTTTCTATGAGGCTGTAAATACCATTTTGACCCGGTGCAAGGAAATGAACTTTGCTACCTTCGTTCCAATTATGGGCCACGGCATACGATCCTTCAAAGAAAACACTCGTCCAATCACGGTAGGAGCTGTCGTCCCAAAGTGCTTCCCAAATCCTCGCTTTGTCCGCCTTTATATCGATTGAAAATTTTAGCCTATTGATCATTGTTGAATTTTTTGAGTGGGTAGATAGTAACGTCAATTTAAATTCAATTGCCATGAAACCCCAAATGGGTCAATTACCCAGCCAAATCTTTGGCTGAAACCATAGTTGTTCAAAGGCATGGTTACTGTTCCATTTTCAGATAATTTTGAAAACAGTCTTTCCATTTCTTTTTCGCTTTTACATTCTACGAAGTTGGAAACCGCTGGCGTAAAACCCCAATCGTGAATGGGCGGACTGTCACTGCACATAAATAGTTTTCCGTTCAAGCTAAAGGTGGCATGCATGATCTTTCCTTCTGTTCCGGGTCCTTCCGCTCCCCAACGTTGTACACTAACGATCTCTGAATTATCGAATAACTCGATATAGAAATTCATAGCCTCTTCGGCCCTATTATCCTGAAATGTTAAAAAGGTGGCGATTTCACTTTGTCCGTCCGTTGCATTTTCTTGCACCACATTTTTTAAGCTATCTATCCTCGTCTGGAGGATATCAATTTTGTTAGTTTCAACAGAACTATTAGAATTTTGACAACTTGAACCAAGTAGCGTTAGGCAGAGTATGACTATTATTTGTTTCATGATC
>JBCBDM010000214.1:0-5578 GCA_038529705.1 Bacteroidota bacterium | reverse complement strand
CGTCTTTTCAAAAAGACGAATACTCGCTTCATTGTCTTCAGTAATGTTCGCATACACCTGATGTACACCCAAATGAAGCGAGTATTCGTCTTTTTGAAAAGACGGGCTTTACAAGATCAGGGATTAAACAGGACTGGATATCTGTAGCCGGAACCTATAAAAACGAACTATTCTATCAATATTTCAATGAAAAAACTTAAAAAGCTTTTAGTGATCGCTTCTCTTGTAGGGGTAGTGGTAATGGCCGTTTTCGCCTATTATGTATACCAGAATATCATAGTGCCCAATACGGCTTTCAACAATGAGGAAGCGCATGTGTATATAGAGGAGGATGCCACTTTTGCCGATGTGCTGGAGGAAATAGAACCCTTATTAAAGGATAAGGAAACCTTTATTACGGTAGCCAAAAGGAAGGGGTATGTATCTAATATCAAGTCCGGACATTTTATCATTACAAAGGGGATGAACAACAATGATATTATCAACAGTATTCGTACGGGGAATGTTCCTATTAAGATCAAATTCAACAATCAGGAGCGTCTCGAAAATTTGGCCGGTCAGTTAGCAGGTCAGTTGGCCACCGATAGTCTGGCGTTATTAACTGCCATGAAGAATCCGGAATTCTTGGAAGCCTCTGGTTTCGATCTCGCCAGTGCATTAGGCATGTATGTTCCCAATACGTACGAAGTATATTGGAATACGTCCGCGGAAGGTTTCAGAGATAAAATGTTGAAGGAATACAATGCCTTTTGGAATGAGTCTCGAAATTCCAAGGCCCAGGCACTAGGTCTTTCCAGAGATGAAGTAATCTCCCTTGCAGCCATCGTTCAGAAAGAAACGGCCAAAGTGGATGAACGTCCCAGAGTGGCCGGGCTTTATGTAAATAGAATCAAACAAGGAATTCCCTTGCAGGCGGATCCTACGGTAATTTATGCTAAGAAATTGAATGACGGGGATTTCGATCAGGTTATTAAGCGAGTGCTTTACAGAGACCTTGAAATAGATTCTCCCTACAATACTTATAAGAATAAGGGAGTGCCACCTGGCCCTATTACCATGCCTGATATTTCGGCTATTGATGCGGTACTCAATTACGAAAAACATGACTACCTATATATGGTGGCCAACGTACAGAATTTTGGCTATCACAAATTCGCCAAAAGCTTGGCACAACACAATCGCAACCGTCAAGAATATGTGCGTTGGATCAATAGTCAGGGCGTAAATCGCTAAGATTCAGACGAAAAACCTTCCCTTCATCGAAGTATCTTGCATTTGAACTAATTGTAAGAAAATAATTACACAATCTTCAGTTTTTGTAATAAAATTCCTATAGTTTTGAACTATAGTTACTGTTAATAAAGTGGTTAACTACTTTTTTAACACTCTTCCCTAAGAAACCATTTCTAGCCTACATTTGTTACGGATTTGTTAATGAAAGTATCAGTTGAACCTGATTTTTTGACGTTTTAACAAACTTTAACAGGATTCACTGAAAATACGTAAAATAAGTTGTAATTTTGCACGCTCAAATTCGAACAGAGTTTAGCTGTTAGAAATTTTTAGACAAATGAAACGTAATCTTTTGCGAATCAGTTTATTACTAGTTGTTGTGACCACGGTCTCAACAGGATTCTCTTCCAGGAATGGTGTAGATCTATCACATTATTTATTGGAGGAAGAGACGCTCTGCTACTATGTGCCTAATGAGGACGAGGTAGAAGAGCCTAAGATCAACCCGAGATTTCAATTATATCTGGGAAAGACCTATGTTGGATTTAAAGAGGCGCTTGCCTTTAAAGAATCTCAAGGACGATATTCGGTTATCAATGAATATGGCTATATGGGGAAATACCAATTCGGAAAATCCACATTACATGTCATTGGTATCTACAATACGGAAACATTTATCAAGGACAGTAAATTACAGGAACAAGCCTTTAGTGCGAATACGGCTCGAAATAAATGGGTGCTTAGGAATTACATTAAGCGATATGAAGGTCGTTATATCAATGGGGTTAAGGTTACCGAATCCGGAATCCTGGCTGCCGCTCACCTGGCGGGTCCAGGGAATGTGAAGAAGTACCTGAGTAGTGGAGGAGTCTTCCAATTTGAGGATGCTTTTGGAACGTCGATAAGACACTATCTGAAGAAGTTCTCTGGGTATGATACTTCAACGGTAGTTCCTGTTAAACGACCGAAGGTACTGTAGTAAAATTCAGTTTACTTTTGAATGATAAAAAGGGTCGGCCGCTTATTGAGGTCGACCTTTGTGCGTTTCCATGCCTCCACAGATTGCGTTTTGATATATTCCGTAGGTAGTGTAATATCGCAGGCCACACAAACTTGCGTCTGGGGTTGGAGCACATTCATAAGGCTCTCAAGCATTTGATTGTTCCGATACGGGGTTTCAATGAATAACTGGGATTGCTCCTGTTCGGCAGATAGGCGTTCCAGTCTTTTGATCTCACTCCTCCGGTCCTTTTTGTCTATGGGAAGGTAGCCGTTAAAAGCGAAATTTTGGCCGTTGAATCCACTCGCCATCATGGCTAGTAGGATAGAGGAAGGGCCTACCAATGGTACCACCTTGATTCCTTTAGAATGAGCCGCCATAACCACAGCGGCCCCTGGATCTGCTATGCCAGGACAACCGGCATCACTAATGACGCCTACATCCAGTCCTTCCAGACATGGATTGAGCATAGCCGGTATTTCGGAGGAGTCGGTAAATTTATTGATGATTGAAAAATGAAGATCGGGTTGCGACTTCCTGGGGACGATACTTTTAATGAAACGCCTGGCATTCTTCTCATGTTCCACTACATAATGATCAATATGTTCTACCGCTTTTTTTACCAGAAGCGGTAAAACTTCCAAAGGAGGGGTTTCACCAAGTGTACAGGGTATGAGGTATAGGTTTCCAAGGGGTTGTTCCATAGATGGGTATGTTCTTGCCGCTGCAGGGCCGTTGGTCAATTTGGTTCCTAAGGTAACAAAACAAATAAAGCCACCCTATTTCAGCTTAATAAAACTGAAGGATGGCTCCCGATCTTTTTGAAGAAGTAGGTCTTCTTTATTGGATCACAAGTTTCTTGACGGCACTTCCCTGGGCCGAAACAACTCTTAAAAGATAGATGCCCTGTGCAAGTCCGTCTACGGCGATCTCTTGAGAGGAAGAGACCATGTTGTCTTCCGTGTAGAGGATACTTCCTTTTATATCCATAATCTCTATCGAACCTACATTACCCTGGGCTAATTGAACCGTAACTCTATCGTTGGCTGGATTTGGAAAAATACGAACTTCCAACATGGGGTTATCCTCTACCGATAAGTTTTCTCCGATAATCTTAGAAATAGCTCCACTGTAGTTAGCTATATACAGTTCTCCATTGACATCTTCTCCAAAGGAAGACCAATTGCCTCCAAAAGTACCCAGATTGTTGAAGTTGTTAGCGGGATCTACGGTAACGATACGCCCTGAACCAAAGTCGGCTGCAAAGTAAAACCCTTCCATATTATTGTATAAACTCCCTCGATATACGTATCCACCAGTGATTGAAAACCCCTGAGAATGGTCATATTCGGCTACGGGAAAGGTGAGTTCACTTGGATCCGGACAGTTGGAGGTATTGAAGGGCAGAGAGCCTTCATAACAACGCCAGCCGTAATTAAGACCCGCTTCGGTTGCACCGGCTTTGTTTATTTCTTCGATCTCCCCCTGACCCACATCGGCGATCCAAATATCTCCGTTCATTCGGTCGAAGCTAAACTTCCAGGCATTTCTCAAACCATAGGCCCAGATCTCCTGAGCATCGCTACTACTTCCGGCAAATGGATTGTCGGACGGGATGCCATAGTTATTTCCACCCGAAGGGTTGTCCACATCGATTCGAAGCATTTTTCCTAACAATAGGGTCGTATTCTGAGCACGGTTTCCGGGATCTCCACCGCTGCCCCCGTCACCGGAAGAAATATAGAGAAATCCATCGGAGCCAAAGTTGATACTTCCCCCATTGTGATTGGAGAAGGGTTGGTTATAATCGATTATTTGAAGTTCGGAAGCAGGGTCCGCAATATCAGGGTTGCCTGAACTCACAGAGAACCTGGAAACCTGAGTATCTCCTGAAGCGTTTGTATAGTTCACGTAAAAGTAGCCATTGGTAGCATAGTCTGGATGAAAAGCCAGGCCTAAAAGGCCGCGTTCGCTTCCTGTTAAAACAATACTGGAAAGATCTATAAAAGGAGTAGCATTGGTCGTTCCATCTGAATTCAGAATTCGAATAGTGCCGCCCTGTTCCACCACAAAAAGGCGATCGTCGCCGGCGTTTTTTATGTCAATGGGATCGTCAAACCCCGAGGCAAAAACTTCCAGGGTAATGTTTTGAGAGCATAGGGTAACGCTAAGGAAAGCGCATAGGATAGTAGGGATTATTTTTTTCATAACGTTTGAGTTTTCAACTAAGGTACTGAAAACACAATGAAATGGAGATTAGAGCCGTCTCATAATTTTCTCACAGGCCTGATCCAACATCTGATACACATTTTCAAAGCCCTGGTCACCGCCGTAATAGGGATCCGGAACATCGACATTTTCTCCCGGGAATAATTCATCCAAAATGAGTTGAACCTTTTGTTTTTCCTGTTCGTCTTTCGCCAAGCGAATCACATCCCTATAGTTCGAGCTATCCATGACGAAGATGTGCTCATAAGATTCAAAGTCGTAGGCAGAGAATTTCCTTCCTCTTTGATCTGTAATGTCCAATCCGTGTTTCCTGGCAATAGCAATACTCCTTGGATCCGGAAGTTCTCCCACATGCCATCCGCCGGTACCGGCAGAATCTACCTGGTATTGATCTGCATCTAACTTAGATTTCAAGATACCTTCGGCTAGAGGGGAACGACAGATATTACCAAGGCAAACCATTAAGATCTTTGTTTTCATAGGTATTAGTATTTTCTTCTTTTGTAAATAGCGATCGTAAAATTAAGAATACAGATTATCTGTCCTAACAAAAATAGAGCAACGGAGATTAAAATAGATAGTTCATAGGACATGGAGTAGCTCGAATTTACATAATAGGTTTCAGAATGAATAAGATGGTGTTGAATGGCAGAGATTATGATAATTGCTGCCAGAGGGATGGAAAACAAGATGTGTAAAATGGTCAACCCTACTAAGGGTCTTCCCTTAATGGTCTTTAGAACCCAATATCCCAAACCTAGCATGAAAAACAGTAGACTTAGGTTGTAGTGGAGCTCACTTAGTCTGATGACAAAATACGTGTCATGAACGTTGATGTCCAACGTGGCATCATTACTAAAAAAACCTAATAGTAAATAGGCCAATGCGAGGGCCCAGAATAAAAGGTATGTTTTCCGAAGAAGTATCATGCAAAAAAATCCCGCAAAAAGCGGGATAAATTACAAGGTTAATTTCTTATTGAGATCCTCGACGTACTTTCGGAATTGTTTATCCGTACTTGAGAGATTATCTACTGTCTTACAAGCGAGACAACTGGCTATGTTCTTCGCTAAGAAATTTACCAAGGCATCCCTTGCTTCTATCGGTTCACAAATT
>JBCBDM010000213.1:0-5596 GCA_038529705.1 Bacteroidota bacterium | reverse complement strand
CTTTCAACTCTTATTCTAACTCTTCCAGCTCCCCATATCCTGTGACGAATGGTTTTATAGGAAAACACCCTCTATGAAAACATAGATTTGATTCCCCTATGGGTTTTCTTTGATGCAGATACAGAAAGTGGTTTTTACTTTGGTACCCAGACTAACCATCTCATGCAGTGTGCCCCCACTATGGAGAACAAAGTACATTTCATGTTGCGCAGATTATTATCCTTTTTCTTTTTTCTATGTATTTCACTTTCAGTTTCAGCCCAGTTGGACGCCGAGATCCAATCGCTGGACTTTCCTAACGAAATGGATCCGTCCATTAACTATCAACTAGATTTAAAATTGGAGAACACAGGTTCCGAAACCTTGAGCAGAAGCAACTGCAAATTAGAAGTTACTTACCTCAGTGGACCGGATGATGAAGCCGGTGAAGCTTTCGAAACCAACAGGGACCTCTATGTAAATTTATCTCCCGGGGATGAATATACCTTTCGATGGACCATAAAATCTCCCGATGTCCCAGGTACATACAAAGTGGAAGTCGCCTTAGTTAACGGAAGTAACACACTTGCGAAAAAAGACGTGAGCATTAGTATAGATGAAAATTTTGAAGCCGAGTTAACCTTCAAGATTCCCAATGTGCTGGAACCAGAGCGTAAGTACCCTCCCCTGTCTGCTACCGTTAAAAATACAGGAGAAACTACCTGGCCTGAAGGAAAATATGAACTCCGATCCAAACAGACGGGCCGACCTTCCGGTGCTGGAAAAGACGACATGGAAGCCTTCGAGTTTGAAGAAGAAATGAACTTATCGAACCTTGCACCGGGAGCTTCAGAATTCTTAGGGTTCAAGGAAATGCTCGAAACCCCAACTCAAGGAGGTAGTTATTATCTGGAAGTGGGCATCTATAAAGATGGTAAACCCTTTGATGCCAAAAATGCCTCCATAAAAGTAAGCCCGAATGTAGTCTATGAAGAACAGGAGGCTTCAATGAAATTCAAGGTGAATAAAAAAATATATGCAGGGGAAACCGAAAATTTCTCGGTAACCATTGAAAACTCAGGTAAAATAAGTTGGGATGCCGGGAGCTATGAATTACGAGCTACCGTAACCGGTAAAACGAATGCCAAGATCGACGCCAAGCTATTTGAAGGCGAAATGTATTTTAATGCCAATGAATGGGACCCCGGAGATGATGCTACTGTTAAATTGCCTACACTAAAGGTTCCTGAAGTTTCCGGA
Source organism: Bacteroidota bacterium (assembly GCA_038529705.1). GTDB lineage: Bacteria > Bacteroidota > Bacteroidia > Flavobacteriales > Flavobacteriaceae > Aureisphaera. The sequence continues at coordinate 4,357 of JBCBDM010000213.1, read as the reverse complement.
GATGTGAAAGTAAAGTATGAAATACTTATGAACGGGAAACCGTTGGACATAGAAGGATCCGAAGCAACTATAGAATACGAAATTGTTGTACTGACCAAAAGCACAACCGACACCAAAAAGAAGCCCCAATCCAAAGCCGATCTCAAAGCCAAAATAACCGAAAACGTAAAGCGTAAACTTTATCCTGAAAAGGAATATATCATGGCTTTCAAAATAGAAAATCCAGGAAGTATTTCCTGGGAAAAAGGTTCCTACAAATTAAAGGCAAAGGTAACTAGAAAACCTTCTTCAGGTTTCAATACAAAGCTTTTTGACGGTGAGATAAGTTTTGACGGTAGTGGGTTGCCGCCCAGAGGCTACAAAAATGTGAAATTTCCAAAAGCCATCATTCCCGGAGATCCCGGACGCGTAGAAGTGGACTATTGGATCCTCAAAGATGGGAAGCCATTCGACGTTGACGGATCTGAGTTGGGCGTTATATATGAGATCATGGAGATTGAACCGGAACTGAATATCGACAGAATAACTCTGGAAAAGAAAATGACTTCCGGTAAGACCTATAAATTAAAAATGGCTGTCAACAATAACGGGGATATCATCGCTCTAAGAGACCATTGGGAGGTAAAGAGCAAAATAAGATCAAAAAAACCTTCGAACTACAAACCTCCTCGTGGTGTATTCGATATAGCCATAGATGGAATCGAAATTAAGTCCAAAGAGACAAAATACATAGATGGAAGTCTTAAGATCCCTAAGGTAACTTCAGAAACCAATATTCGACTGGAATTTGAAGTATACTACAAAGGAAAAAAAATGGGCGGACCAAAAACGTACGACATTGTCATTAAACCTTAAATATATACAGCATGAAAAGGATACTATACCTTGCATTATTCCTTCCTGCATTTATTTGTGCACAGGAAGAGATGAGTACTTCGGAAGAAGATACGGAAACAACAGAAGAGACTCTAGAAATGGAAGGCGAAACTTCCATAAACAACGAACCCGTGGTCATGGAAGTGGAACCTAAACCCAATGAGGACGTTATATACACTGGTGATCTTGCCAATGGAGTTGCTATGGAAGACCTTTCCTGGGCCTGGAATAGCTCCAATGCCTGCTTTCCGGCTACACAATACCATAAGTTTACTGGAAATCATGTTTTCTTTACAGGCATTATACCTCCGTATAGTGAAATAACGGTGACGGTGGTTCCCAAAGACCCTGAAGCTAACTTAAGCATCTATGCCTACGAAATTGGGGCCAATAGTATGCGACTGGTTCCCGACCTTCCTTCCTGCATACGCTGTGAGGCCGATCATAAATGGGATCGCAGCTATAGAGGAAAAACACAGGATCACACCCGTGTTGTACGGAATCTGCTTGCTTTGGGTAGACCGTACAGAATGGTAATTGGTGTTACCGGTGCTAACGAGCTTCGAGAAGGGGAATTCGAACTTGTTATTTCAACCCAATCTCGATAACCAGCCATTCCGTAAAGACATAATCCATAGAAAGAGAGCCGCATTTTGCGGCTCTTTTCGTTGCCATTTTAGCAGATACGATCCATCCATGATTTCATATATCCGAAAACATACATTTTCTTCACCTACCGGTATTCTTTGAAGGGTAACTTATTAAAATATAGGAATTTAGAGGTGTTAAATCTCACAGCATGAAAAATCCTCTATTTCCTTTATTTCTGGCCTCATTTTTCCTAATATCCATTTCCTTAAAAGCTCAAAACTGTTCCGAAGGATTAACCCTGATCAACGAACTTTGGCAAAATTTTGATCCCATGGACCTGGTAAATAACAAGGACGGGTTGAAACAACAGACGGATAAATTAAAAAACGAACTCGTTTCTTTCACAAAACTAAGCCTCAAAAAAGACGCGCCTAGAATATTGCCGGTGGGAAGTGGTGAAAAAAAGATCAATCTCAAACCGAACAAAAAAAGGGTCTTTGTAACGACTCCTATAAAACAGGAAACTGTCACCCTAACCATTTCTAGACCAGAGAACGGAAGTAAAGCGACGGTAACGATTTGCACCCATACGCTTAAAGGAGAAAGCAGGAACCTGGAGAAAGTAAAAATAGTAAATCAGGGTCCCCAAATAGTAGAAATACCACTCAGTGATATTAAAGGACGGATTCTAAGCATCAATGTAACCAATACCGGCGGGTCAAAGATTCAATACAGAATTAACGCCAGATAAGTTTCAATTACTTTTTACGGCATAAAGGGCTTCTGTGGAAGCCCATTTTCATATTTGCTTCCCATATTTCATCCGGTAAAAACCCTCCATGAATTCCCTTAGTGGAAAACATACATTTTACCAACCTAACTGAATTCTTTGATATTGAAGCAGTTATATAGATATACTTTAGCATCATGATTAACAAACAATTTAAATCTCACAGTATGAAACCTTTTAAAACAAATTCAATTATGAAGTTCACAAAAATTACTTTTATCGCATTGATAGTAGCCTTGTTATCTATCGACGCCAATGCACAGACCTGTCCTACTACCTTAAAATCGAAGACAGGGAAGGTCTACTCTGCAAATCCCGGAACCTTCAAGGCTACTGCCACTTCGGATCAAGTAACCGTCCGAATTAGAAAAACGGCTGGAAGAGCTGAAACTCAGGTAAACATTTACGTAAACAATGTGATGCAGTCCAATCCTATAGAGTATAACAACGGAACCTACATTCCTTCCGGATGGCAAACCCGGACTTTAAACAACGTAAACGGTAAGGAGATCAAGGTCAAGGTGGTCAACCAGTCCGTAGGCAATACATTTAGCTATGAAGCGAGCATCAATGGCCAGCGCAGATCTATTTCCAGCAATGGAGGACGGGTAGATGGAACGCTACTAGGACAGCAAAATAAGACCATCTATACCAATGGATCTTGTACGCAAAGAACCCGTGTGGTCATTCGTCGACGTGGTGGAAGAGCGAGAGCCAATATTAGAGTTTGGGAGAAAAGAGCCAATGGTACCTGGAGAGCTCTTAGCCAGCACAATCAAACTTTCGAGCGTAATGACAACGACGCGAGTTTCACAGTAAATTCAAGTAGAAAACTCAAGATAGAATTGAGAAACGTTTCTGTTGGAAACACCATTCAATATAGAATGAACGCCCTGGCGGCCAATTAAATCTAGTTGATGTTTGACAAAGCCAGCATCCCAAAGTTTCGGAATGCTGGCTTTATCTTACCAAGTCATAAGAATAACCCTACCGGAATTCTGGTATTTTTTCTTTCTATCGGAATTCAATGAGTCCTTCGACTCGATAGAAAATTACCTTAGTATAACCTATAGAAAATCCAATCATGAAAGCTTTATTAACCCTCATATGCATTACATTTTCTGCATTGATGACTGCTCAACCTCAAATATATACCATAGAACCGGTACCCAACAAAGAAGTTGCCTATACCGGAAACCTAACCGAAGGCGTCTTTATAGAAGACCTATCCTGGGCCTGGAATAGTGCCGTGGCCTGCTTTCCTGCCACTCAAAAAGAAAAATTTACAGGAAAACACCTGTTCTTCACGGGTATCATCCCAAAGTATAGTGAAATGACAGTTACTGTTATTCCTAAAGATCCAAGTCAAAACTTTAGCGTATATGCTTACGAGATAGGTGCGAACCGTACAGACCTGGTTCCCAACCTTTCCAGCTGTATCCGTTGTGAAGCAGATCACTTCAGAGAAAGAAATTTTGCCGGGAAACCCCCGCAGGACCATACTCGAATTGTGAGTAATCTGGTGGCCATCAATAATCCATATCGGGTAATTATAGGTGTAACAGGAGCCAATGGCCTGGCCGAAGGAGAGTTTATCTTAAAAATAAGTATGAAATCGAGATAAATTCTGAAACATATGTAACCAACAAATTAAGTTTTGAACAGATATAAAATTTGTACCGCTACCGCAGATTCTTTGCCATTGAGAAAGCTTCTTTTTTTCGCAATGGCAACACTGCTATTCTACACTAGTGGATTCTCACAGCGCGAAATACCTCTCAATGAGGAGAAAGTCGATTCAATCATTCACTCGCTGGATACTTTGGGAACTCAGGCAAAAAAAGTAAAACTTCTAACCTCCACTGCCGGGCAGAACAGATATACCCCGGTAACGCGCAAACTCATTGACAAAGCGCTGGAGATTTCGGAAAGTGCAAACGACTATAAATTGTTGGCACATTCCCATTATTCCTTAGGCAATTATCATTACTTCAACAGTAAAACAGATTCATGCCTCTCTTCTCTCGATAGAGCCTCCAATTATCTGAAAGACGTTTCGGACCCCCTATTGGAAGCCTCTGTGCTCTCTACTCGTGGTGG
>JBCBDM010000212.1:0-5640 GCA_038529705.1 Bacteroidota bacterium | reverse complement strand
TTTCCAATGTTACCGGAAATGCAGACCCTGATGCCATAGACGACATGGAAAAAGACCTGGCCGTAGGTGATTTTGACAATGATACTTATGTGGATTTGGTGGTGGTACGAAAAGCACCTTTCTCTTCCCCGGGAGCTAAAACGGACCTCTTATTCATGAACCGAAACGGAGTGCTCGAAGATGAAACCCATCTATATGCTCCTGAATTCCTCTCTACCCAGACCGATGCGAGAGACGTAATCTGCGTAGACGTTAACGATGATAACTGGTTGGATTTGTTCTTTGTAAGCACTTTTGGAGACCAACCCAAGCTTTTTATAAATCAAGGAGAGGATGTGGATGGTAATTGGCTGGGTTTTGTAGATGAATCAAGTACACGCCTTCCTACCCTAACACTAGGTATCATTCAATTTTGTGCAGGTTGGGCTGGCGATGTAACAGGAAATGATGCTCAGGACCTATATATGATCAACTATGACGGATCGGGAACCGCGTTGGACGTATTATTTATTAATGACGGAACCGGTCATTTTACAGACGAGTCTCAAACCCGGTTGGGAGATTTGAGAAATTCCAGTTTTGGTACTGGAGTCGAAATTCATGATATCGACAATGACGGAGATCAGGATATTATTAAGAATCTTGGTCTCAACGACGTCCCCCCTTTCAATGATAAAGGCACTATTGCACTCTTTAATAACGGAGACGGTACATTTACCAATTGGTACAAGCTTCCGGGTGCCGCTACCTACATGTTCACTGCGGGAGACCTCAACGATGATGGTTTGTTGGAGTTTTACGAAGTTGATGATTTTGCGGACTATGTTAATTCCATCACCGGATTTGTAGTAGATGAAAGCCTGACCGTAAACACCTTATCTCTTCCAACAGATCGCACCGATAATTGGGGAGGAAACGTAAAAATGATAGATCTCGATGGGGACGGGGATTTGGATGTTGGGCTTTCCAGTGTGGATACCGATGAGCCGCCCTGTTTAACAGGTGAAGACAGGCGTTTTATCATCTTCGAAAACGAAAACCTGCATAGCGGTGACCTCATCCATCCTTACGGATCTACTATTAATGACTGGAATGTATCTACCTATGACCATGATTATATCGACATTAACAATGACGGAGCTATGGACATTATTCTGGGAACCTGCGATGGCTATATGATCTTTATTCAGGAGGTAATACTGTCCACTGAAGACATCTTGTTAAACGAGGCCATTCGTATTTCTCCAAATCCCAATAACGGCTTAGTCGATATTACTTTAGAAGACCTTAACAGTGAATCGGTTGTAGTAGAAGTCTATGATATCAATGGACGATCACTGACCTCCATTTCGGCTGGCTCCGGTTTAACCAATATCTTTCGAATGAAACTAGATCTTCGTCCCTATGCGGGATCAGGAATATTTTTTCTGAAGTTCATCACAGACAATGGCACCTTAACTAAAAAGGTAGTGATGCAATAATCCCATTTTTTACATGCTATCAGGAAACCACTCTAAATGAGTGGTTTTTTTTTGATAAATCGATCACTTTAGGGTAACAAATTTCGATAAGAAGGAACTGCTGTAAACAACCCTAATTCTAGTAATGCCATAGCTCACTGCACCGTGCTACCTAGGTATAAACTTAGTATTAACCATTTAATTTCTACGTGATGAAAAACTATGATATCACCAAACCCAAAATACTTCATTTGGAAGTACAAAATCGATGCAATTCCTTCAGAAAATTTCGCTTTAACCATGTATGGTTATTGCTTCTGTTCCTGCTGTTCACCAGTTCAGGATGGAGTCAACAAAAAATCTACAATCAGGTACAAAGTAAAAAGGCCCAAGGCGCAACTTTTAGCACTCAGGAACTGTTCACCATTTCGTCGGAAAAGTTCACACAAGATGAACTTTTCTTCAACATAGACCAAGTACAACTCCTGGACTACAAGGGTCTTCCCGAAACACTCGATGATAATCTTTCTCTTATTATTCCTATGGGCTCCAATGTCATTGAACTGGATCTTATAGAAGTGTCGGATAGCTTCAATGACTATACGGTAATAACAAATGGTAGTCAGAATCAAGCGATCAATAATAAAGCCCGCCATTTCAGAGGAGTCATTCGAGGAGACTCTCAAAGTCTCGTAGCCCTTAGCCTATACGAAGACGAAGTGGCAGGATTCATAGCCAATGACCAAGGGAATTTTAATATTACCAAGCTAAAGAACAGCCCTGAAATCATGGTCTATAATGATCGAAACCTAAGAGCGCCATTAGAGTTTACATGTGAAACCGCCGAAGATTCTTCCTTTACTCCCTATGATCCGGAAACAGTTCTTAGAAGTAATCAAGCCCGTATGTCAAGTAATAATTGTGTAGGCCTGTATTTTGAAACCGAATTCGACATTTTTCAAAGTCTGGGAACGGTTGCTGCCGTAGAGAATTACGTTACTGCCTTGTTCAATCAGGTAGCGACCTTATACGAAAACGAGGACATAGAAACCTATCTTTCTACCATCAATATATGGACCACAGCAGATCCATATACTTCTGGCGGAACAGCAGGATTACTTTCACAATTTCAGTCCAATACCGGAAATTTCGACGGCGATCTTGGACAATTACTTACCTTCCGAAATATCGGAGGAGGTCGTGCCGCCGGTTTTGACGGGATCTGCAACTCAAATTCGGACGAAAGCCTTTGCGTATCCGGAAACTTAACTACCAATGTAATTCCATTTCCCACCTACAGCTGGAATGTTATGGTATTAACACATGAATTCGGACATTTATTTGGCTCCAGACATACCCACGCCTGTGTATGGAATGGCAACAACACGGCCATAGATGGTTGTTCAGGATTCACGGAAGGAAGTTGTGCTCTTCCCGGTATTCCTTCCAACGGTGGAACCATAATGAGTTATTGTCACACACAAGCGGTTGGCATAAACTTCAATCTTGGTTTTGGCCTTCAGCCAGGAAACGTCATACGAGATCGGGTGGCCAATGGTGGTTGTTTGGGGACTTGTGCAGATGTGGAACCTCCTACGGCCCCTACCAACCTCGGTGTTTCTTCTATCACAGAGAATTCTGTCTATCTTTTCTGGAATGCATCTTCAGATAATGTTGGGGTAACCGGATATGAGATGTTTCAGGATGGGGTGAGTATTGGAACCACACCCAATACTAACCTGACGGTAAATGGCCTAACTGAAGACACTACCTACAGTTTTTTCGTACGAGCATTTGATGAGGCCGGCAACTTTTCTGACCCGAGTAATACAAGAACGATTACTACTTTAGCTGGAATTGACTGTACCATTGCCATTACGATACCTTATGAAGAAGGTTTCGAAAGTTCTATAGGCCAATGGATACAATCCACAGACGACGATTTCGACTGGACACGAAATACCGGAGGCACTCCCACTACAGATACAGGTCCTTCCAGTGGTTCGGATAGTAGTTGGTACTTATATGCGGAGGCAACCGGCAACCCAAATAAGAGTGCCCGATTGACTTCTCCATGTATCGATCTTTCATCGGAGGTTTCTGCCTTCTTTAGCTTTGATTATCATATGAATGGTCTTTTTGAAATGGGTCGTTTCGGTGTTCAGGTTACGGAAGATGGTTCCAATTGGTTCACCCTTTGGAATCAGGGAGCAAGTCAAGGAGATCAATGGAATACCGTACACATCAATCTATCGAACTATATAGGAAAACAAATCCAGATTCGCTTTAATAGACTCACCGGATTTAGTGACGTCGCCGATGTGGCCATCGACAATATTTATTTGAGAAATTTCATTCCCATTTCCACAGAGTATTGTGAATCCTCAGGTGGAGGTAATGGCGTGGGCTACATCACTCAGGTCCGTTTAGGAGATATAAACAATATTTCCGGTGACTCTCAAGAAGGATATACAGATTATACATCCCAGAGTACCACCTTGTCCCCAAACAATTTGATTCAGCTTAACGCCGCATGGCCTGCAGCACGTCCAAATAGCGGATTCGCAGTATATATTGACTGGAACCACGATGGTGATTTCAATGACTTCAATGAATTGGCATTCTCAACCGTGGTCTTTTCTTTGAGTTCGGTTCTTGGTAACTTCAATATCCCATTAGGCGCAGCGCCCGGAGAAACCCGTATGCGAGTATCCTTGAAATTCGGGGACATTGCCGACCCCTGTGAAAATTTCTCCTTTGGAGAAGTCGAAGATTATACCGTGATCATTCCCAATAGTATTGGTAGAAATCCTCTCACCACCATGGAAGATAACGGTAATGTCGAGAATAACGTTAAAGGATTTAGGATAGCACCTAACCCGATCATCGAGGGGCAGCTAACCATTAAAGTTCTAAAGGATGAGCCTGTGGATTATGTAATCTATAATATGGCAGGTCAACAAATTAAAAATGGAACTTTTAGCACAGTGATCAATGTTTCCGATCTTACCTCGGGTATGTATTTTATCCAACTAAATACGGAAAACGGAAAATGGCTGGGAGAATTTGTGAAGCAATAACCTTTAATACTATAGAAGCCGGCAATGTCCGGCTTCTATTAAAATACAATGAACAGCTATCCATTAATTAGTCACCAAGGTTCTCTAACATAATAGCCGTCATTTCATCCAAGTCATATCGATGAGACCATTTCCAATCCAAACGAGCTTCTTTATCGTCGATAGTTTGAGGCCAGGAATCGGCAATGGCCTGACGAAAATCGGGTCTATATTCAATTTCAAAATCCGCAATGTGTTTCTTTATACTAGTGGAAATCTCTTCAGGGCTAAAGCTCATAGCCGCCAAATTATAAGAGTTTCTAATCTTTACATTCGACGAAGGCGCTTCCATAATCCCAATGGTAGCTTTAATGGCATCATCCATAAACATCATGGGCAGCGTTGTTTTAGCATTTAAAAAACTAATATACTTCTTGTGCTTCAGTGCTTTATGGTAAATATCTACCGCATAATCCGTGGTTCCTCCACCCGGGAGGGTTTTGTAACTAATTAGGCCAGGGTAGCGTACACTGCGCACATCCACGGCGTAGCGATTATGATAATACTCACACCAACGTTCTCCGGTTTGCTTACTTATTCCGTATACAGTAGAAGGTTCCATGACAGTCCTCTGAGGGGTGTTCTCTTTGGGAGTAGTAGGCCCAAAAACGGCTATGCTAGAAGGCCAAAATATCTTTTCTATCTTCTTTTCCTTGGCTAAATTGAGTACGTGAAACAAAGAATTCATATTGAGGTCCCAAGCTTTCATGGGAAACTTTTCTGCAGTCGCAGAAAGCATGGCAGCCATTAGATAAACATCGGTAATCTCATGTCTAATGATAACATCTTCAACCGCATCATAGTCCATAGCATCCAGAATCTCGAAGGGCCCTCCTTCCATCAATGTTTTGTCCCCTTCTCGTATGTCACTGGCAATAACTTTATGAGGCTCGTATAGCGCTCGCAGTTTTGTGGTTAATTCCGTGCCTATTTGCCCGCAGGCTCCAATAATAAGGATTCGTTTTTTCATAGAAGGAAGAAGTGATATTAAGCCTAATTTGGGTGGCGTAAATATAGTATATCTTTACAAAAAAATTAACCTTCGTTGGCTGGAGAAACTT
>JBCBDM010000211.1:0-5702 GCA_038529705.1 Bacteroidota bacterium | reverse complement strand
AGCTACTCCAGTAGCTTGTGACGACGTGATCGTGGGTACCACAGCAGACAATACAGATACAGGAGGTAATCCTGCTCATTCGTCGTTGGTGGGGCCTCCGCCCATGGGAATACATTCGGCAAAGATGGTATACACACCTTCCAGGGTACTATCAATTACAAATCCTCCCCCAGTGCCATCATCATAGGCCTCTCCTAGCCCAACAAGACCGGCTGTAGAGTTTTCCCAGAATAGATTACTGGCATCTGTGGCTTCTATAGAAAGTCCAATCCAGTAGGTCGTTGGTGAACCAGCTGTTCCCGCCAATGGCACATCTGTAATGTCTATTTCCAATTCCCATACGTCGAATCCGAAATTAGTTCCCACTACCGTTTGAGATACCGGCACCACCCCTAATTCTGAGGTAATCAAGTTTCCGGGATCCGGTGCGCCGCCGGCATCACCCCATACATACACATCGACGAAAGCAGCATTCACTCCTGAACCCGTTCCTCCTATAAATACATTCGGATTAATCGAAAATAAGTTCGAATCTTCGTCGGCAGGAACTGTAAAGTCATGAGCCACAATACGTCCTAGGTTTTGAGTACAGCTTTTTCCATTTTCAAAGGCATTTCCAGGACCTACAAGGTCACAGGGAGCACCTCCTCCACCCATAGGGGTACAATCAAGGAAAATAGTATAAACTCCCTCTAGTGTATTGTCTAGAACGAAGCCTCCTCCGGTTCCATCGTCGTAAGCCTCTCCTAGGCCCACCAAACCAGCTGTAGAATTCTCCCAGAACAGATTACTGGCGTCTGTTGCTTCTACGGACAAACCGACCCAATAGGTAGTTGCCGATCCGGCCGTACCTGGTAACATGACATCGGTCACATCTAACTCAAGCTCCCAAACGTCAAAACCAAAATTGGTTCCTACTACCGTTTGACTAACCGGAACTACTCCCAATTCAGAAGTAATCAAGTTTCCGGGGTCTGGTGCGCCACCAGCGTCTCCCCATACGTAGAAGTCAACGAAAGCTGCATTTACTCCTGAACCAGTGCCACCGATAAACATATTAGGGTTTAAGGAAAGAAGCATAGCGTCTTCATCTGCAGGCACGGTTACGTCATGAGCAACGATACGTCCTAAGTTCTGAGTACAACTCTTACCGTTTTCGAAAGCGTTTCCTGGACCCACTGTATTACAGGCAGATCCACCGCCACCGCCGCCACCGGAAAGAACCTCAACTTCCCAACCACATGTGTTGACCACTGCAGTTGCGCTAAATTCAAAAGTTAGAGCCCCACTGGTTGATGTAAAGACAGCTGAACCGTTAGCTGCGATCATTCCTGCTAAAGTATCAGTTTCAGTATTTAAATTACTATCATAAATCTGTGGAGAAGCTGTATCAGGGCCATCATAGATGTTCAAAAAATCAAAGGTTCCGAAGACTCTAAATGACAAAAATTCTACTTCCAAATCCGTCCCTGTTAAGGTTGTAGTAGTAACACATCCACAATTGGGATAATCTCCTGTATTTCCTGAAGAAGTTGTCGTACAGTCACCACCGGGACCTCCTGTGGTTCCATCGGAAGGATCGTAGAAAAAATCTCCCGGAACAACCGCAAAAGTCTCCGTAGCTCCAGCCGTAGGAATAATATCTGCCATGGATCGAACATGTCCAGAGGAAGAAGGTCCGTAAACAGCTCCAGATTCTTCTAAAAGCGAACTAGCCGCTAGTTCTTGTTGAAGAAGTGCCGGGTCTTGATATACCGTATTTAATCTGAATACAGGTTGGTTTGTTCCCATTTGGTCAGACAATGAACTGGGGGCCGAAACTCCATCCGGCGAAACGTTCTGATTGACCGTCCTTGGAAGCACGTAAGTGGGATCATTATCCCCTCCAAGAGCACGAACAGAAGTTGACTGACTAAAGCCGATTGAACACACCCATAAAAGTATGATCAACAAAGTAAATTTTCTCATAATTTAATTAATTAGTTTAGTTAATACTAACTAAAGTTATCCAAAAAAAAAGTTAAATACAAGTGATTATCAGCCTGTTAGAGATATTACCGACGAACCCTATTCTTTTCTCGATAAAGAACAAAAAAAACCCGCTCGTGAGCAGGTTTTAACGTTATTGAATTGATTGTAAACTTATTACTTCATAAAGCTCTCCATAACTTCATTACTTACCCCTACATTAGAGAATCCTCCATCATTGTAAAGATTTTGAAGGGTTACTCTCTTCGTTAGGTCGCTAAATAGAGAAACCGTATAATTAGCGCAGTCCAGTGCAGTTGCATTTCCCAAAGGCGACATCTTTTCCGCATAGGCAATAAAGCCATCAAATCCTTTTACCCCTTGCCCAGCTGTGGTAGGAGTTGGCGATTGGGAAATAGTATTTACCCTTACTTTTTTATCCTTTCCGAAGAAATAACCGAAGCTTCGGGCAATGGATTCCAAATACGCTTTGTTATCGGCCATATCGTTATAATCCGGAAACACCCTTTGCGCGGCCATATATGTTAGCGCAACAATACTACCCCATTCATTCATAGCATCCTTCTTATATAGTGTTTGCATGGTTTTATGAAAAGACAAAGCAGATACATCCCATCCTTTTTCGGTCCAATCATATTTTTGGTCTGTGTATTTTCGGCCCTTTCGCACGTTCACCGACATTCCAATGGAATGCAGTACAAAGTCTAATTTACCTCCAAGGATCTCCATGGATTTACCTACAAGATTTTCCAAATCTTCCAAACTCGTGGCATCGGCTGGGATGATCTGAGAATTGGTCTTTTCTGCCAGTTGATTAATCTGCCCCATTCGCATGGCGATGGGAGCATTTGTTAAAACGATGCTTCCTCCTTCCTCATGTACCCTTTCGGCAGTTTTCCAGGCAATAGAATTTTCATCCAGGGCACCAAAGATGATACCGCGCTTTCCTTTTAGTAGATTGTATGACATAGTTAGCTTAGTTTATTTCTGAAATTAGTATCGATTCGATCTGTTGTTCGGCTACATAATAGCTCCCAAAGATACACTTAATTCAATAATTGTTTGGCATGAGCAATGGCAGAATCACTCACAGCACTTCCTCCAATCATCTGAGCAATTTCTATGATACGCTCTTCCGAATTCAACTCTTTTATCTGAGTGCTCGTCTTCTGATTTTTTTCCACCTTAAACACTCGCTTATGGTGATCACCTTTGGCGGCGATCTGAGGGAGATGCGTTATACTTAACACCTGCATCCTCTGTCCCATAACAGCCATAATCCCAGCCATTTTATGCGCGATTTCACCGGAAACTCCAGTATCGATCTCATCGAAAATCAAGGTAGGCAAACTCTTGTATTGTGTGAGCACGGCTTTGATGGCCAACATGATCCGGCTCATCTCACCCCCCGAGGCGACCTTCTGCAATAAACCGGGTTTCACTCCTTTATTAGCACTAAAAAGTAGGTCTAACGAGGCATTCCCGTTCTTTCTAAAATCCTCCAAACTCACCAGGGCAAACTGAAATTGAGCGTGTGGTAATCCGAGATCACCCAAAAACTCTTCGAGTTTCTCTTTCAGTATGGGTATTGCCTTTTCCCTTCTTTCATTGAGCTGAAGACAAAGCTGTAGCAACCTGTTCTTTGCTACCTCAACTTCCTCTCGAAGTTCTTCAATATGCTCTTCTATATGGGATGAAATTGAGATCTTTTGTGCCAGGTCTGCTTCAATCTCCATTAATTCTTCCACTGAAGCCACTGTGTGTTTTTGTTGAAGCTTATACAAAGTTTGCAACTTTTCATTCACTTCCATGAGAAGACGAGGGTCCGCCTCCAGATGGTCCGCTCCCAGTTTCAGATCGTCGCTAATATCCTCCAACTCGATAATCACACTGTTCAATCGTTCCCATAGCGAGGCATATTCTGAAGAAAAACTCTGGATCTTACTCAAGGTGATTCTGGCTTCATTCGCCGTCGAAATGGTCCCGGTTGTATCATGGGCTAATAATTGAAGTATCTGCGCCAGGGCCTCCTGTATCTCTTCTGTATTGTTGAGCTTTTCATAGGTCTCTTCCAGGTCCTTTTGATTCAAGGAGGAAAGTTTAACCTCTTCCAATTCCGAATGAAGGAAGGTATGATAATCCAGTTCTTTGGCCGCTTGCTCTCGTTGTGAAACAAGAAGATCCAGACGGGTTAGGGCTTCTTTATATTGCAACAACGCCTGAGCATAGGTATTTAATAACATGGCATTGTCTGCCAAGGCGTCTACCACTTCCATTTGGTATGCTTCCGTAGAAAGGGTCTGAGTGTCATTCTGACTGTGAACATCGATCAAACATTTCCCCAAGGTCTGCATTTGTCCAAGCGTAACGGGAGTATCGTTTACAAAGGCTCTGGACTTCCCGCTGGGTAAGATCTCCCGTCTAATGATGCTATGAGCCTCATAGTCCAGATCATTCTCCTCGAAGAGGGACTCCAATGTATAGGCGGCAATGGAAAACTCCGCTTCGATCACGCACTTTTCATCCGGATTACGAGCCACTTTCAAATCGGCGCGTTTTCCCAGAACCAACCCCAGTGCCCCCAGTAAAATGGACTTACCTGCACCCGTTTCACCGGTAATGATCGTTAGACCCGAATTAAATTCAACTCGAATATCTTCAATAAGCGCATAGTTTTTTATGGCAAGTGATGTGATCAAATTAGCAAGGAATTAAAGGATGTGATTCAATAAAAAACTCCCTCTAAAAGTAAGGGAGTTTTACATTTTCTGCAAACCTGCAGCTTATAATTTTATCTTGCCCCAATTGGCACGTCTGGTCGGAGCGATTCGATTAAGGTTATCCAGCAATGTATTGACATCCACCCTTGAGCCTCCGCTGAAAATTCGCTCTATCTCATCGGATTTCGCATCGAAAAAAGTCCTTAACAAAAAGGAGTTGGGCCTTCGGTCATTGATATTTTTCAAGTTAGCAATAGCCTGAATCACGTTATTTTTTGCAACTGCCTGATTACTGGCATCCATCTTATCCATTCCATGCCGGTGATAGGTGTACAACGCATCATGGAATTCTTTATAAACATTACTTAAAATAGCATCGTTATATCTAAACCGAGACTGGGTTCCGTCTGTGGCCTTCCAGCCTTTGAAGTTACTTGATGCAGCCGTGTTCACGATCTGTCTTGCGGTTGCAAAATACTCCGCTCCTCCATTCAATTCGAAGGTATCCGCATCCAGCCCAATTAAGGTATAGACATGATACGCCAACACAGAAACCAAATTGGAGTCGAAGGTGTTGATATTAAAAACCAGCGGTTGGAATTCACTATAGTCAAAACTAAACTGACGGTCGTTATAATTGTAAATCGGCGAATCGTATATTGATCCATACACAGGACGAGAAGATTGAACCTGGAGTGTTCCGGTAAACGAAGTAGATTCGAAACTCTGAATGATCAGGGTAAAATTACAATCGATTCGTTCCTGATTCTTGAATTCCTTATTGGTCCAGACGGTATTATTCAAAAATTCGGTCAATTCGGTTTGCAGGGTACGAAATACCTGAAAATTGGGTTGTCCCGTTTGTTCGGCATCTATAGTCACCGTAGCATTGAGTTCCTGAGCATTCACAGCAACCGAGGAAACCAATACCCAAACTAAAAATAAAATTCTACGCATGTAGTCGATTTATAATATGGTCTAATATGTCTTTAG
>JBCBDM010000210.1:0-5703 GCA_038529705.1 Bacteroidota bacterium | reverse complement strand
AGATTCTCAAAGGCTTTCTTGTTGGCAGCTCTCAGGTCAATGCGCTTGGCCAGGTCGAATACACTTTTGTATTTCCCATCTTTTCGGTGTTCCACAATGGTGGCCACCGCGTTGCCTCCCACACCTTTAATCGCTCCCATGCCAAATCGTACCGCTCCCTGATCGTTCACAGTGAACTTATAGAAGGATTCATTCACATCGGGTCCAAGCACTTCCAATCCCATACGCCGGCACTCCTCCATAAAAAAGGTCACCTGTTTAATATCGCTCATATTGTTGGATAGGACGGCAGCCATATATTCTGCAGGATAATGGGCTTTTAAATAAGCCGTCTGATAGGCGATCCAGGCATAACAGGTGGAATGAGACTTGTTAAAGGCATAACTTGCGAAGGCTTCCCAGTCTTTCCATATCTTTTCCAACACCTCGGCCGGATGACCATTCTTTTCAGCTTGTTCAATGAACTTAGGTTTCATTTTGTCCAGTACGGCCTTTTGCTTTTTCCCCATGGCCTTCCGAAGTACATCCGCTTCACCCTTGGTAAAATTGGCCAACTTCTGGGATAAAAGCATTACTTGCTCCTGATAGACCGTAATCCCATAGGTCTCCTGCAAATACTCTTCCATGGCCGGTAGATCGTATTCGATCTCCTCTACCCCATGCTTTCTTCGAATGAAACTAGGAATATACTCCATAGGTCCCGGTCGGTACAAGGCGTTCATGGCTATAAGGTCTGCAAACACGGTAGGTTTCAGGTCCTTCATATGTTTTTGCATCCCCGGAGATTCGTACTGGAAGATTCCTACCGTCTCGCCTCTCTGAAACAACTCATACGTTTTCTCATCGTCCAACGGGAAATTATCGGGATCCAGTTCAATTTGGTGCTTATGCTTAACGATCTTCACCGTATCCTTAATAAGGGTAAGTGTCTTCAATCCCAGAAAGTCCATCTTCAGTAGTCCGGCACTTTCCACAACGGAGTTGTCAAACTGTGTGACGTACAGGTCGGAATCTTTGGCTGTCGCCACCGGAACAAAATTGGTAATATCGTCCGGAGTAATGATTACTCCACAGGCGTGAATTCCGGTGTTGCGAACAGAACCTTCCAATACCTTGGCCTGATTAATGGTCTGTGCCTCAAGATCACTCCCTTCCGAAAGATTCAACAATTCATTCACCTTGGGCAATTCATCACTTCTGAACTTGCTGCGCAAGGTTTTCTCATCCATCCCAAAGATCTTGTTCAACTTGGTCATGTTTGGGATGAGCTTGGCAATTCTATCGGCATCGTTCAAAGGCAAATCCAACACCCTTGCCGTATCGCGAATGGAAGACTTGGCCGCCATGGTTCCATAGGTGATAATTTGTGCCACCTGATTGGCTCCGTACTTCTCAATTACGTAGTCCATTACCTTGCTTCGGCCCTCATCATCGAAGTCAATATCGATATCGGGCATGCTCACACGGTCCGGATTCAAGAAACGCTCAAAAAGAAGGTCATAGGTAATGGGGTCTATATTTGTGATCCAAAGACAGTAAGCTACTACAGATCCAGCTGCCGAACCCCGCCCGGGCCCCACAGAAACCCCCATGTTTCGGGCTTCTCTTATAAAATCTTCAGTAATGAGGAAGTATCCGGGGTATCCTGTATTCTCGATCACCTCCAACTCGAAATCCAGTCGTTCCTCAATTTCAGGAGTAATCTCGCCGTATCGTTTTTTCGCACCTTCGTAAGTGAGATGTCTCAAGAATTTGTTCTCTCCTCGTTTTCCTCCGTCTTGTTCATCTTCTGCTACCTTGAATTCCTCGGGAATATCGAACTTTGGAAGCAACACATCTCGAGCCAACGTAAAAGATTCTATTTTATCTACGATCTCGGAAATACTGGAAATGGCCTCCGGAAGATCCTTAAATAAGGCCTTCATCTCTTGCTGAGACTTAAAATAATACTCCTGATTAGGCAATCCGTATCTGTAGCCACGGCCACGGCCTATGGGCGTAGCCTGCTTTTCCCCATCCTTCACACATAGTAGAATGTCATGGGCATTGGCATCTTCCTTATCTATATAATAGGTATTGTTGCAAGCCACCAGTTTGACCTGATGCTTTTTTGAAAATTCAACCAAGGTGGCATTTACCCGCCTTTCATCCTCCTGGTCATGGCGCATGATCTCGATATAGAGATCCTCTCCAAACTGCTCCTTCCACCATAAAAGGGCTTCTTCCGCCTGCTTTTCACCAATATTAAGGACTTTGGATGGTATCTCGCCGTACAAACTACCCGTAAGGACGATGATATCATCCTTATACCGTTCAATGACCGTTTTATCGATTCTGGGCACGTAATAGAAACCATCCGTGTAGGCTATGGAAGCCATTTTGGCCAAATTGTGATACCCCCTCTTATTCTTTGCTAAAAACACCACCTGATAACCATTATCCTTATGAGACCGATTGGTATGGTCTTCGCAAACAAAGAATTCACAGCCAACAATTGCTTTTATTTCCTGAGGTTTTAACGGTTCCTCTGGCATGGGGCCTTCAAAATCGGTCGCACCGTCATCTATGGCTTCAAATTCCTTCAATTTGGCGGCATATTCTGCTTTTGCAGCTTTATTATGATCATTCACAGCCTTTGTAAAATGAAAGGCTCCCATCATATTTCCACTGTCGGTAAGCGCGATGGCTGGCATATTATTAGCTACAGCCGCCTCAACTAGGTCTTTGGTAGAAGAGGTGGACTGTAAAATAGAGAATTGAGAGTGATTGTGAAGATGGGCAAAAGCAAGATCTTCCAGCACGGCTATGTTCTCATCGATCTCTTCTGAAGAGATTTCCACGGTCTCCACCTGAGATTCCAATTCTTTCCGAATGGCCTCTGAAGCTTGTTTAAGATTAATGTGCTGTAAGCCGATAAGTTCAATGCGGTGTGGATTTTCTTTGGAGAAATTCTCAAAATAATCCGATGGCACGTCCAATTCCTCCTGAGTGAAGATATTGCGTCTCACCAATTCAAAGAAGCAACGTGTTGTCGCTTCTACATCGGCCGTTGCATTATGCGCTTCGGCAAAGGGTTGATCGAATAGAAACTGGTGGAGTTCGGTAAGTGTAGGCAGTTTAAACTTTCCGCCTCGCCCTCCTGGAATTTGACATAGTTGTGCTGTGGTTTCGGTACAGGTATCCAACACTTCCATAGCGGGCATAGGATCTTCCATCCCCTGTCGATAGAACTCACAGCCCATGATATTCACATCGAAACCTACATTCTGACCGACGATAAATTTTGCCTTGGCCAGCACCTCAGCAAACTTTTCGGAAACTTCTCTCAAAGGAACTCCTTCCTTTCGGGCTAACTCCGTAGAGATTCCATGGATACGCTCACTGTCATATGGAATGTCGAATCCTTCCGGCTGCACCAGATAATCTTCATGCGCTATGACATTTCCCATAGCGTCATGCAACTGCCAGGCGATCTGAATACAACGTGGCCAGTTATCGGTATCGGTTACCGGTGCGTTCCAACGTTTGGGAAGACCCGTGGTTTCGGTGTCGAAAATCAAATACATACTGCTCTACTTATGAGTTTTAAATGCGAAGCGACAAGAGGAAAAACTTGCGTATCCTTCCGAAGTAAAAGTAAAGAAACCAAGTGTTTTAGCGAAGCGAAAGTTGTGAACAGTTGTTAATTAAATCTGTAGGTATTATCCACAAAAAAACCGGATCCCATTCGGATCCGGCTCTTTATATAGTTTTGTCTTCCATCTTAGTATTCACCACTGGTATCTCCATTGGTAATCACCGTTCCACCGGCGACGAAATTGAAGAATATTTTTATTTTTTTGGTGGTTTGATTGTTGAAGTTGACGGAAATTAATCCTCCAGGATCTGCCTCAAATGTTTCTCCGTCCACGGTATAACTCGCTTCATATCCAGCCTGGGGTAACTCATAGTTCCCTGAAACCGCATTGGCAGGTACTTTGATCATGATAGACACATTATCCTTAAATCCGTTGATGACAATAAATCCAGCGTCTTCCTCAACAATAACAGAATTCGCTTCGAAGTCAACCCCATCGATTTTGGCTGTCATTTCACCATTAATAGGTATGCCACCATCCACACCTCCATCCAGATAGGAGACTTCAAAAAAGAAACCTTTATCAACCGTTACAGATAAAGTATCAATCCCCTCTCTGTACGCACTAAACTGGAAGCTTCCGGTAAGCCAACCGCATTCCAAACAACTGCCGCTAATATTAATACTACCGTCTGCGAGCAGCGTCTCCGTAGTATAGTCATTGTCGCCAGCATCTGTGTAGATGGCAGAACCAGGAGTCCCGATTCCTAAAGGATAAGTCCCAACTGCCGATCCTGGTAAGTTAATGGTAATTTTTTCACCTTCCCGAATCCCCTGTATCGTAATGGATCCGTCAGCGTTCTGTTCCCCCCGAATGTCGTTTGCCTTAAAGAAAATACTGTCAACCTGACCTTGCAACGCGGGGGAGTTGTCTTCAATGGTTTCTTCGCAGCTAGAGAACGCAATAACTGCCGCGAATAATAGTAGGATTACTCGTTTCATAATAGATTTGGGTATAAAGGGTTCCAACAAATATAAAATAAAATTTCAATCTACCTCATTTTCATGGGTTTTTATAGTATCTTTGCCGACCCTTAAACAGGGGAACTAAAATTATAATCGAGGTCGTGTACCTCAAAAATTAATTACTATGCCAGTAAAAATTAGATTACAAAGACACGGTAAAAAGGGAAAACCTTTTTATTGGATCGTAGCGGCGGATAGCCGTGCCAAAAGAGATGGTAAATTTCTTGAAAAGTTAGGTACTTACAATCCTAACGTAAACCCAGCAGAGATCAACTTAAACCTTGATGGTGCTGTACAATGGCTTCAAAATGGAGCACAACCTACAGACACAGCAAGAGCCATCCTTTCTTATAAAGGAGCCATGTTGAAGAAACACCTGGCTGAAGGTGTTAGAAAGGGAGCCCTAACAGAAGAGCAGGCAGAAGAAAAATTCAATGCCTGGGTTGCCGAAAAGGCAAACGCTGTAGAAGCGAAAAAAGGCAAGTTAGCAGATGCTAAGGCCAAAGCAAAAGCGGAGGCGCTAGCCGCAGAAAAGGCGGTGAACGATGCTCGTATTGCCGAAGCAACAGCTAGTGAAGAAGTTGCCGAAGAGGCTGCTGTGGAAGGAGAAACTGCCGAAGCAGCATCGGAGGAAGCCCCAGAAGCGGCTACAGAAGAAGCTCCGGTAGCTGAAGAAGCTGCGAAAGAAGAGGAGTAAAACCTTTACGTGATGCAAAAGAAGGATTGTTTCTTCGTTGGCAAAATCGTTAAAAAATACAGTTTTAAGGGGGAATTGCTAGTAAAGCTCGACACAGACGAACCCGAACAATTTTTAAAAATGGAATCTGTTTTTGTGGATAAACACAAAAATCTGATTCCATTTTTTATTGAAAACTTGTCACTTCATAAATCGGCTTTACTTCGCGTAAAATTCGAGGAAGTAGATACCGAGGCGGATGCCGAGTCTCTTCTGGGATCCGAATTGCACCTTCCCTTGGATCTTCTTCCCAAACTAAGCGGAAATAACTTCTACTATCACGAGATCATTGGATTTGCAGTCGAAGACGTAAACTTTGGACCCCAGAAGAGACTCGGCATCCGCCTCGGTATCTACTTCCTCG
>JBCBDM010000209.1:0-5762 GCA_038529705.1 Bacteroidota bacterium | reverse complement strand
AAATATTCGAGGATTACCTCGCTTCACTCGGTGATCCTTAAGTGGGTAAGGTGCTCATAAAAGCTGAAAACGCTACGTATTTTCTTTTTACAAATTCAAAAAGACATCCTTAAATATTCGAGGATTACCTCGCTTCACTCGGTGATCCTTAAGTGGGTAAGGTGCTCATAAAAGCTGAAAACGCTACGCATTTTCTTTTTTCGTTTTCGCTTCGATTTGGAAACAAGTTTCCATCTCGCTCAAACGAAAAAGCTGAACAAAATGTTCAGCTTTTATGGTCGGGGTGGCAGGATTCGAACCTGCGACCTCCTGCTCCCAAAGCAGGCGCGATAACCGGGCTACGCTACACCCCGAAAACAGTTGGCAAAAATAACTAAAATTACACCACTGCCAAACATGTATTCCCTTTTTTACTCCCGCCAAACGGTTACAATTTCTAAAAAACTTGAATTCAAGCAAAACCCTTTATTGGCAGGCAATTACAACAATCTAATTACTCTTAAATTTATAAAAAACGGCTTCAACAAACTAGGGTAAATCCAAAAACACCTGTTTTGTTAGAAAACCACATTGTAGGTTTTTACGTACATGTTGAAAACCAAAACAAAATGCAGCGTCCTATGAAAACAAAAATTAAATTATTGGCATTAGCCTTCAGCCTACTCTTTCTGAATTTGAACACGAATTTGTCTGCCCAGGTGGGAATTGGAACCACTTCTCCAGATCCCAGTTCTGCCCTGGATATTAACCTGGCAGACAAAGGTCTCCTTATTCCCAGAGTTGCACTTTCAGCAACCAACGACCTCACAAGTATCGTAAACCCGGCCACCTCCTTATTGGTCTACAACACCAATACATTGAATACGGGTTCTACCTCAGTTACGGAAGGTTTCTATTATTTCAACGGAACACTATGGACTCCTATCTCAAACACTTCTTCCAGTAAAGACTGGGGAATTAACGGAAATGCCGAAACAAATCCCGCAACCGACTATATTGGCACTTCCGATGATGAAGATCTGGTTGTTGCTACGAACGCAACGCCTCGACTTCGTGTAGATAACGACAGCTTTCAGCTGAAAGCCATGGGAGATGGCACCCAAAATCAACCCTTCTACAGCTGGAATTTGGATACAGATACTGGTATATGGCGAAAAGGAGACGATCAATTGGCTTTAGGCGCCGGTAATACGGAATTCATTTCCTTAGCCCAAAACACTACAGATTTACTTACCATCAACGGCACAAACAACAATAACTTCGACGTCCATATAAAGGGGTCCACCCTGGATGAACTATTTTTCCTGGATGGATCCGCTAACACCATTGGTATGGGTACAGTCAATCCCACCAGCAGACTGGATGTCTTCTCGGATAGCGGCTTTGCCATAAATACCAGTGGACGGATCAAAGGTATTTTCTCTCGTTCACAAACCGCCAACATCGGTTCTTCGGGAGGATCCTTTATCCTTGACAACGATGCCATTACCACCAATGGTCATCAGGCAGAGGGAGTTATGGCCGGGGTCATTCAGGATGGAAGTATTGTGGGAGCCTACGGATTCGTAACCAATTCGGCCAACAACTGGGGCGTGTATACTCCGGACAATCTGGTAGCACTCCAACTGTTCCAATTTTCAGACCAACGCCTTAAAAGAGATATCCAACCGTTTGAGTCTGCCCTGGACAAAGTATTAAAATTAAATCCGGTGAGCTATTACTGGGACAATAAGACCTATACTTCCTTCGGAACAGAAAATCGCAAACAATTGGGATTCCTGGCACAGGAACTGGAAGAAACCTTCCCCGAATTGATCAACAAAGCTTCCATTGGCCTACCCGCTTATGATGATAAAGGAAGAGGCGAAAAGTTTGACGCAGTTAATTACGACGGACTCATTCCTGTGCTAACCAAGGCCATTCAGGAACAGCAACAACTTATTGCTCAACTTACCAAAAGATTAGACGCACTGGATTGAAATAGGCAACATGGACCTTCAACGAGAATCGGATCTATTCAACCCGATTCTCACCAACCTGCCATTCCCCAGTGGTTCCCTTTCTCAACTATTGTTTTACCATCTGCCCAGTAAACAAATGTTGTTTTCCATTGGACATAGAGTAGAAATAGTTTCCAGCCGAAAGGCCTGAAATATCTACCGACGTTTTCAATACGTTCGATGTCATTTCCATCCCTTCCATCTCTATTACAATTCTACCGGATAGGTCGCGAACAATTAGATGTAGGTCATCAAAAGTATCCAACAGGTCTGCTTCAATAACAAAATAAGCAGCGGCCGGATTCGGATACACTTTCAAGTTTTGCAATAGTTCATTATCCTCAACAGATAAAGAAAGTACATTGGTTATGAGTCGAATGTATTGTGGATTAAGTGCTCCTCCAGTTACAGGCAGGGCACTGTTAACGTATATGGAATCTCCGGTCTTGCTAACCGCAATACCATTAGGATTTGAAAAGGTAGCAACATCTGAAGTTCCATCTTCATTTCCTCGAACACCGGCCAAGCCCACCAGCGGTATTGCTTCGGGATCATCAATATCAATGTAGAATATCTGTTGCCCTCCAAAGCTCGCGACATAGAGATTTCTGGTGTTTGGATCGTATTCAATATGCCCGTTTCCCGCAGCACTATTTGCAATGATGGAGGCATTTCCACTCATATCCAATCGAATTATATTGCCGTTAGTGAAATTGGTTATATACAAATTATCGTCTTCGTCTATAGTAATTCCATTGGGGCAAGCGTAGAAGCCACCCGAAGAAAATATACTGGATACGCCCGATGGAGTCACTTTCTGAATGGTATTGTTCCCACAATTGCAAACGTAGAAATTATCGCTACTATCAAATACAATTCCAACGGGAGACACAATGCCATCTGAGGTTACAAACGTCCTCACTCCATCGACGATTTTATAAATGGCATTATCCCAAATATCGGATTGATACAATACTCCGCTATTGTCAAAATTATTCCCCGATGCACCTATAAATCCGGTGGAAAATGTGGTAAGGTTCAAGCCCGTATCCAATTGCAGAATATTATTTGGAATCCCGTCTGCGTCGGGACCCCCCAGACTGTCCCCAAAGTCTGCAATGTGTAGATTTCCAAGAGAATCCAGGGCCAGGGCTCCGCTTCCCTTAAATTCTGAAGTAATGGTACTCACGGTGACCTGCGCCCATGATGTAATACTGAATAGATAAAAGCAAAAAGTGATCGATTTTTTCATAGTCTTATAATTTTATGAAGACTAAGAAATATGAATCGGCCATGAGAGTTGTAATCCCCTATAAAAATTTACAAAATAAAACAATGGTAATTGGGTTCAAGTAATCGCTTTTCTAGCCCCTCTGTTTCGATTTAAACTGTGTAGGTGTAATGCCCGTATGCTTTTTGAAGGTATTGTAAAAGGACATCCTATTATTAAACCCACTGGAGTAAATAACATCCGTAATATTCAAATTTGGATCGTCTCTCAGTAATTTCTTGGCTTCGTCTATACGGTAAGAGTTGATAAAATCGAAAAAAGTCATATCAAAATGCTCATTGATAATTTGAGACATATGGTGCCGTGATAAATTGAGTTTACCTGCCAGGTCGTCCAATCTTAAATCCCCTTTGAGATAAGGTTTTTCACTTTCCATAAATTCAACAAGACTTAAACGCGATTCTTGAGAATGCCCCGGAGTTAATCCACTGTTCTTATATTTCTTAAACCTCAATACGGAATCCATAGATAAACCTTCAAACACATCCGGCTGAACAAATCCAAAATAAGAGACCATCCCAATAAAGAAAATGATCGTATAGGTTATGAAATAGTCATGACCAGTTCCAATAAGACCCAAACGAGACAGTACAAAATACGAGATCATGGCAATAACATAACATAAAAAAGCCCCTATCATCCACTTTAACCATCTGTTTTTATTGTATCCCAGGTTCTTGTTAAGGAAGGATGTATACGTTAAGATGCTGTAAAAGATCAACACCGAAATAACGCCCACAAAATGATATTTAATTCCGAATACATATTCGGATAACCGCCCTGAACCAATTACTTCAAGCTTTGTGACGGCATCTAGCGTGAAAAAAGGAATATAAAATAAGATGGCGAAGATCATAGGAATTAAATGTACCAGGTCTGTGAGTGAAAATCCTTTTCTTACCACTACCCTACGTGTATATAAGTAAATAAGGGGAGGATAAGAGAGCCACAATAATAGCAACCATCCAAAAAAGTGTATAAATTGTTGGGAATATAAAAGCTCGGACCAATATAAGGTGTTGTAGGAAATATTGAGGGCAAAGAGTAAAAGATAAACCCCAAGAATTGCGTTAGCCATCCTATCTCCTTTTTTCTTTAAAAAGAAGAAGAACGCCAAAATCAAAGCCTGAAAAGAAAAAAACAAGAAAATGATCTCCCAAAAATTCATAAGCAGGAATCTATGGTCCTAAAATTAACAAGGAATCCCGAATGCATCATCAACACATATATCGGTATTTATATAATTCGATACATTAAATCTCTATCTTCCAGACCCCAAATCCAGTTTGAATTTCGTATCTTTTTAATCCAAATATCATTCATGAAAATACATCTTATCATTCTTTGTTTTGTCACTTTTTTTTGGAGTTGTGCCCAAAATCAAAAGAACGAAGACGTAGCCCTTCAATCTGAAAAAGGTCAAAACTACAGCCTCGAAACCGTCGTGGAAGACCTGGTGAATCCCTGGGGCATGACCTGGCTGCCGGACGGCAGTATGCTCATCACCGAAAAATCCGGAGAACTTATTCATTTCAAAAATGGAAATAAAACGACCATCCAAAATGTACCAGACATTTACGTGCGTGGGCAAGGAGGTTTTTTAGACATTGAATTGCATCCCAAATACCCAGAAAATGGTTGGATCTACATGACACATTCCAGCAATGAAGGTGAAGGTCAGGGGGGAAATACTAAACTCATACGGGCCCAATTGGACGGTAACCAGCTCACCCGTATTGAAGATCTATATAAAGCCAGTCCAAACAGCCGGCGGGGGCAGCATTTTGGATCGCGAATAGAATTCGACAATGAAGGCTTTCTCTACTTTTCGGTAGGAGATCGGGGAAATAGAGATGTGAATCCCCAGGACATTACCCGAGATAATGGTAAGATTTACCGCCTTAATGATGATGGTAGTGTTCCAACAGACAATCCATTCGTAAATGACCCAAATGCCAAACATGCCATTTTCTCCTATGGCCATAGAAATCCGCAGGGAATGGCCATACACCCCAGAACCGGAGAGATCTGGATACATGAACATGGCCCCAAAGGAGGCGATGAAATCAACATTGTAAAGAAAGGAGCCAATTTTGGCTGGCCTGTCATCTCCTATGGAATCAATTACAGCGGCACCAAATTCACAGAAGAAACGGTTCGTCCGGGAATGGAACAACCCGTGTATTATTGGACTCCTTCTATTGCACCATGCGGCATGGACTTTATAACCGGGGGAAAGTACCCGGATTGGGAAGGCCATTTATTGGTAGGGTCTTTAAAATTCAACTATGTAGAGTTGGTACGACTTAACGGAAATAAAGTAGTAGGCCGGGAGAAGATCGCCGAAGACGTGGGCCGTGTGCGAAATGTAAAAATGGGACCCGACGGATATATTTATATCGCTCTGGAAGGTCAGGGAATTGTTCGATTAATACCCAACTAAGATGAAGGTAGTCGTGTGTCTCATAACC
>JBCBDM010000208.1:0-5771 GCA_038529705.1 Bacteroidota bacterium | reverse complement strand
GTAGTGAAATATCTAGATCCAACGAGCTAATAATAGTTCAATATATAATTAAAAAAACCATCCGTCCTTCGGATGGTTTTTTATTTTTGCAGTATGAAGAAAGAAGATCTAATTTTTGGCGTTTATCCTGTTTTGGAGGCGATGAAGTCTGAAGTAAATTTTAGCAAACTATTTGTACTTAAAGGTAGTAACCATCCCAAAGTAAACGAAATAGCATCACAGCTTGAAAGATCCGGTGTATCGATAAGCTTTGTACCTCAAGAAAAGTTAGACAAGTTAACTCGCTCCAATCACCAGGGTATCGTTGCGATGGTATCTCCAATTACCTTTGCAGATCTAGACGAAATGGTCGCTTCAGCCCTTGCAAAAAAAGACAAGAAACCCCTGTTCCTTGTATTAGACCAAATTAGCGATGTGCGTAATTTTGGCGCCATCATTCGAACCGCAGAATGTACCCATGTAGATGGGATCATCATACAAAAAAAAGGAGGAGCCCCCGTGAGTGGTGATACGGTAAAAACTTCGGCCGGAGCTATCTTTAAAACCCCTATCTGTAAAGTGGACCATATAAAAGACGCTATTTTCTATCTTCAGGGATCCAATATTAAAGTGGTGGCCGCCACAGAAAAAACAGAACAGAGTATTTACGACACAGATCTAAATACACCTATTGCGATTGTCATGGGATCTGAAGGAAAAGGAGTTTCAAAATCTGTATTGAATTTGGTGGATGAAAGGGCAGCCCTTCCCCTACTCGGTGAGATCAACTCCTTGAATGTATCGGTGGCCTGCGGAGCCTTCCTGTACGAAGTGATAAGACAACGAGGGAATTAATTTGAATCTTCCTTAGGTTTCTTCTTTAGGATATATTTTACAATAATGGGTTGCCGATCTTGATCTGTTTCCAAAGACGTATCCTTCTCTTCTTCGGGTAATGTTTCAATAAAGTTTCCATCTTCATCGAAGTGTTGTAAGAAAGGATCCTCCTCGGGATTATAATCATCACGTTCCCAAGCATACTTTTTATTCTCTACCAATCGCTGTTTAAAAACCAGTGCAAAAACGATCCCTACAAGAAAACCGGACAGATGCCCTTCCCAGGAAATCTTAGGATCCACAGGAAATAAATACCATAATAATCCACCATACAGGAAAACAACAATCAATGAGATGGCAGTTAGTTGAAACCTTCTGGATAACACTCCTTTAAAGAACAAGAACGCTGCCAGCATATAGACCACGCCGCTGGCACCAATATGCATAGCAGGTCGCGCCATTACCCACGTCATAATACCCGTAAACAGAGCACCTAACAACAAGACTCTCCATCGAATATTCCTGTAGAAATAAAACAGCGCAGCGCTTAATGCAAACAACGGTACGGAATTATTGAAAAGATGTTTTAAACTACCATGAATAAAGGGAGCAAAGAGTATTCCTCTAAGTCCTTCTGCCTTTAAGGGATAGATCCCATATTTTACGAATCGAACGTCCAGGCGCAAATCCAACCAGAAACTTATCCAAATAATTACCACAAAAAGCAATGGATACAGTATAACGTCCGGCGAATAATACAAAGTCTTCTTTGGCTTCATAGAAAGTGTTCGTCAAAAAGTACTCCTAAAGTACAAGTTATGATAAATTGTCAGTAACGTGCTATATTTAATATTGTAATTTTGCCTTTATGAGTATACCCTTGGCAGAACGTATTCGTCCCAAAACCCTGGAAGACTATTTAAGTCAGCAACATCTTGTTGGCCCTGAAGGTGCCTTATTCACTCAGCTTAATTCCGGCATGATCTCATCCATGATCTTTTGGGGTCCGCCAGGAACAGGGAAGACCACGCTTGCCAATATCATAGCAACACAATCCGAGCGTCCTTTTTACACCCTTAGCGCTGTGGATAGTGGTGTAGCGGCTGTTAGAGAAGTGATTGAAAAAGCTAAGAAAAGTGACACGCTGTTCTCTGCCAAAAACCCTATTCTTTTCATAGACGAGATACATCGCTTCAGTAAATCTCAACAAGACTCTCTTCTGGGGGCTGTAGAGAAGGGTTGGATCACTTTAATTGGTGCTACCACAGAAAACCCGAGTTTTGAAGTCATCCCGGCACTGCTATCCAGATGTCAGGTATATGTTTTGAATGGATTCTCTAAACAGGACCTGGAAACTTTATTGAGACGAGCTATTGAGCAGGATGAGATTCTCGCTAAAAAGAAAGTCGATTTAACCGAAACAGAGGCCTTGATTCGCCTTTCTGGGGGTGATGCCCGCAAGCTTTTGAATATGCTAGAATTGGTTATTCTATCTGAAACTGGAGATACGGTAGAAGTCACCAATGATCTGGTGC
Organism: Bacteroidota bacterium; assembly: GCA_038529705.1. Lineage (GTDB taxonomy): Bacteria > Bacteroidota > Bacteroidia > Flavobacteriales > Flavobacteriaceae > Aureisphaera. Next base: position 3,420 of record JBCBDM010000208.1, on the reverse strand, counting down.
GTAAAAAAGTACAAAAGAATACCGTGCTCTACGATAAAACCGGTGAACAGCATTACGATATTATTTCGGCTTTCATAAAGTCTATTCGAGGTAGTGATCCCAATGCCGCCGTATATTGGCTCGCCAGAATGATCGAAGGAGGCGAGGATGTGAAATTCATCGCAAGGCGTTTACTCATTCTAGCTTCCGAAGATATTGGTATGGCCAATCCTACAGCCCTTGTACTGGCCAATAGCACTTTTACTGCAGTAAATACTATTGGATATCCTGAAGCCAGGATTATTTTGAGCCAATGCGCCGTTTACCTAGCTACCTCTGCGAAGAGCAATACTAGCTATAAAGCCATTAAAGAAGCCCAGCAGCTCGTAAAACGAACCGGAGACCTATCGGTACCCCTTTCTATAAGAAACGCTCCCACCAAGCTTATGAAGGAGTTGGGTTATGGTGAAGATTACCAGTATGCGCATGATTTTGAAGGCAACTTTGTCCCCCATGAATTTTTACCGGAGGAAATTGCAGGAACCAAAATCTATGAACCAGGCAACAATGCCAGAGAGCAAAATTTAAAGAAGTATCTTTCCAGTCTTTGGGGTGAGAAATACGGTTATTGAGAGATCTTAGTGAATATTAACTTCTGAAAAGAGGTGTGTATGATCAGGTTTTCATCCTGATCGAATGAGCATGGGAACTTATTCCCCAAGGAATCAGTAAAAATATAATCCCCATTGGTGTCCCGCTCTATCTCTCCCTTTTTCTTATCAGGATTCTCCAAGTCTTTGGAATCAATAAGACGATAGCTGCTCGGTGAAAACTCTATGAGATAGAACTCTGCGTTATTATTCCTAAGAAGGGAGACATTGCGAACAGACTTTCCAAAAGATGCAGAGATACGTTCAAACGCTTCGGATTTGACCGCTACTTCTTCCTTTACAACCGCATCTTGAGATATTGTTTTCTCAACTTCTCTTGTCTTGACTTCCTTAACGCCATCTTGCTCAACCGTTTCATTTTCCTCTTTATCCATATCCCCATTATTCATATCCGTATTGGGCCCTTCCAATATAATGGGTTCCGGCTGACTTATCTCCAAACTTTCAATACTCAAGAAAGCATCTCTCAAGGCGGCTACGTAGGTCTTACTGTACTGTTTGATCTTGCTCTTCCCTATTTCACTTCTGTAGACCTCATTCCCTTTACAATCATTGAGAATCACGGTCACCTTGGTCCAAATGATCCCCGGTTTCCCCTCTACCTGGGCATACAACCCGTCACAGCGCCTTACATCTGGCAATTCGCGGTCGAAATATGCATTGAACCCATGTTTGTTAAAAAGGAATCGTGTTAAAGAATTAAGCTGATATTTATCCACTTCGTTCACGAAGTCAAATTTCTCGGGTACTACTACAAAACTATAGTCACTTAATTCCTTTTGCGAAATACCTTCAGAAATAGAACAGACCATTAGACCGAAGGCAAGCAGATACTTCATCATTCCGGATCGATTTTTATATTAAAGCCGAGCTGTAAAGATACGCTTTTTGCCTTTGCTATATTTCCGTAGTATAATAGATTATCCCCTGCTATATAGAAATTAAACTTCCCAAGGTCCACCGCCGCCCCGAGTCCAATATTACTGAATGAATATGAGTCCACTGTATAGGTTGCCTTGGCGGATAAAAAACTAAACAGCTTATGATAATAGAACAACGTACCGGCCATTTGCGGCCCTTTGGGCCTCATAATACTGTAGTACTGAATCCCAACGGCCTGAACTCTCTTTACCCCTCCTTTATCGAGACAATCGCATTCTTGTCCACCCTCATAGTTACCAAAGCTATATTTTAGACTAGCATTGACCTTTAGCGGACGCAATTGCGTATATCCGCTCGTAAGGGTATCAATTGGGATCTCTCGCTCCAACTCATCTTCCAAGTTATCGTAGTACGGCAGTGTAGGCTGACCATCACTTAACGCCGGAAATATAAGTTCTATTCCACTTAAAGTGTAATTTCCCCTGGCGTGATATTGCTCCACATCCTTGGTATGAAAAATAGCTCCCAAGTCCAGCACACTGGCGCTGGCCGTCCACTGGTCGTTTATTTGGTAGGTAGCCCCCAGGTCAACACCCACCCCAAGATTACCTCCAAAAAAACCTCTGCCCAATACTTTTCCCACCGAAGAATCTTCCAAAGACGTTATCCCCGAAGTTTGCACTTTTACATCGGCATTGCTTACGGTATGGTCATAGATATTTGGGCTATTTTCATCTCCCAATGTGGTAACAAAGGTTCCTTTGTTGTTCGTACTTCTGGCACTGAGCATACTTGAATATATTTTGGCTCTGGCTCCAACCGTCCATTTTTTATTGATCTTTTTATTGGCTCCGAAATGATACACCGTTAACAGATCTGCGGTAGCACTCACCTGCCCTAGATCGAAGGGATAATCCAGGTAATCGCGATTTCCTTCCCATGCGAGTATGGCGAGATCTCGGGGAAAATAGGCTACAAAATCCAATTCCTGGTATAGCCCTCCGGAAAAATAGATATCTTTCTCATTGCGCCATCCAAAATTGATAATCTCCAACTGCTGAGTGGCTGTAAAGAAATCCTTATCACTCATTTCAAAGATTTTATCTCGAATTCGTGTATTTATATCCACACTTGACTCCCCAAAAATATCGAAGGTACTCACCCCGGATGCCCCTCCATTGAGATGAATCTGAGAGAGAAACGGGATTCCAAAATGCGCTTTTTGCGGTACCATACTACCTGGATTGAGCATCAAGGCTTGTGGCACTTCCTCAAAGCCATACAGCACTTGTTTATTCTGTGCAATGGAAACCGATAGCCCTAAAAAGGCTATGAATAAAATTGAAATACTTCGCATAGTAATTTAACTTCTATCCCTGATCTCTAAGTAATAGGTGGTCTTAGATTGGAGGTTAAGAACTCCGCTAAGTGTGGCATCAGACGAGGGAATAGTAACAGATACTATCACTCTGTTAGCCTGTGTAAGCTGGAGTATCTCATTTTCCTCGACATTCTGGACAAATTGAGTAAGCACAGGTGTCGCCTCACTACCAGGATTTACCATAGTTCCTGTGGCGTACGTTTCTTCTCCCTGTTCACTGATAAATTGAAAATCAACCTCAAAAGTACGAGGGATGCTATTGGTGAAATTGAAGAGGAATTCTGCTCGTTTCAAGCTTTCCTGAATTTCGGAATCATCGAGAAAACGAATCTCGGTGGTGTCCCGTAGTGTTAAAATGGAGGTATTTGTAATAGAATCGAAAAATTCACCGGCCTCGGCATTAAAGTAAATGAGGTCTAGTTCGACCACCGGTGTTAGCGCAATATTCTCCGCTTCGTCGAAATCGGTGTCCTTGACACACGAAAAGAGCAAGAAGCTGGTGAGAAC
>JBCBDM010000207.1:0-5776 GCA_038529705.1 Bacteroidota bacterium | reverse complement strand
GTTTCACATCCAAAGGCATCTCTTACGGTAACCGTATAACTACCGGGTCCTAGACCTGTAAATGTATTGCTCGATTGGAAGGGGCCTCCATTTAATGCTGAATTCAAATGGTGCCTCCCCAGAAGCCACGTCAACAACTATGGTTGCATTGTTGCCCGTATCGTAACAAAGATCCGATGTTGCACTAATACTGGCCACTGGCGGATTGGGTATCGTAAGCGTAAAAGTATCGGTGACTATACAGCCATTTGTATCTTCTACAGCAACGGAGTACGTTCCGGATTGCGTAAGACCCGTAAACGTATTGGAGGATTGAGTAGGCAATACCGTAGTATCGGGAAGTGTTAGGGTATAACTATATCCTCCCCAACCTCCTGTGGCATTGATTGTTACACTACCATCCGTTATACAAGTAATTGGAGATACATCTAAGGTGATCGCCAAAGGATCTGCGGGTTCATTAACCACGGCCGTGGCAGTAGCTTCACAATTCGTTATGAGATCGGTGACCAGGATGGTATAACTGCCTGCAGTTAATCCGGTTAGAACTATGGGAGAAACTCCGGGCGTAACGGGCCCTCCATTGATTTGATATTCGAAAGAAGTAGTTCCTGAAACTGTAAATTGAACAGACCCATCTGCTGCACCTACACAACTAACATCGTTTAGAGTCTCTGCAAAAATGTCGATGGTTGGAAGTGGATCAACAGCATAGGATTCGCTGTAAGTACAATCATTGGCGTCCCTTACCTGGAAGGTATATATATCCGGAGCCAAACCTGGAAAAACATTGGATGTTTGATAGGGAGTGACTGCTCCTGCCGGAGCGATGATCTGATATTCTAATGGCGCTACTCCTCCTGTGGTTCCAGTAATGGTTACCGTAGTTAGGTTAGAAGGACACGTCAATGGATCGTGACTAAACATAAGATCCGTAGGAGGATCTAATTGAGGTATAGTAATCTCATTTGTGATGAAAGTACAGTCGTTATTGTCTCTAATAGTTACGCTGTATGTCCCTGGCAATAGGCCTGTAAATACGGGGTCTGTTTGAAAGTTAATCCCGTCTATACTGTACTCATAGGGTGGTTCTCCACCTGTCACATTAGTCACTGTGATGGTACCTGTTGAATTACAGGTATAGGGAGCTGTTAATTCGGCAACACCGGAAATGGCTTCGGCAATATTGATGGTAACAATTTCCGCAAGTGTTTCGCAGACTGCGGGGCCAAAGGTATACTCTACGACTACATCATAGCTTCCAGGAGCAAGTCCGGTAAAAACGTTGGAACTTGTGAATGTAACTCCCCCGTCAATACTAAACTGCAGACTGTTTCCATTGGCATTGGTAACATCAATGGTAATGACTCCTGTATCGCCTGCGTCGGCGCATAGAATGTCCTCAGTCAATATATCGTATTCCGGAGGTAAAATTGCCTCGACAGTAATTGAAGTTTCTGCACTACAGTTATTAGAATCGACCACGGTGATATTATAAACTCCCGGAGCGGTTACTACAATCTCGGGAACTGTTTGGAACACGGTGGTACTATTTACAAAATAGAAATACGGTGGGGTTCCCCCTACCGGATAAACTGTAATTTCTCCGTCAGTACATGTGAGCGGTCTGGTAATGGCAGCTGTAGCAGTAAGGAGGTCCGGTTCTATAAGTGTAATGGTTTCTGTGTGCGTACACCCATCGTCGGTTTCCACAACGGCGGTATAGGTACCAGGGTTTAGATTTTCAAAACTGTAGTTGTTCTCTACGATCGGCCCTACACTGTTCACTAATGTCCCTCCTTGATATAGATAGAAGTAATATTGTGGTTCTGCGTCGTTGGCGGCCAAATAGATACTGCCCTTGTCGCCATTACAGAGGGGTTGTTCAACAATAGATGAGACGGTAAAGTCTCGTTCTCTTACCAGGACATCGGGAACCGTAAATACACAGGCATTTGTGGGCACACCTACCTGTTGTATGTAGACGGTATATAACCCAGGTGTCGTAATGGTAAATACGTTACTACTTTGATAGTTCACACCATCCAAACTGTATTCATAATCGCTGGGAACATTGCTCACTGTGATAGATCCCGGGGTGGTACATATGATATCCGTTGCAGTAACTACAGGGTCGAGTAGATTTTGATAGACATTAAAATAAAATTGGTTGAAACATCCACCGTCAAAATTGATGGTTAGTCGGAATTGCCCGGCTGTATTAGCCGTAAAGTTATTTCCTGTACCCACTTGATTCCAGGTACAAGAGGCATCTTCATTGGCGCAATCGGGGTCCCCTACAGGAGGACAACTGGCTTCATCCAGTTGTTCCCATATAATGTCCACTGCGCCGGTAACATCGACGGTAATTTCCCTGAAATCGTTTTCTCCGCACAAGAAGATATTCGGTAATTCTTTACCATTATCGGGACATATCACCACTTCGTCTGCAAATGGAATTACCGGATTGGCAGTACCCGCTCCGAACAGGGTTACATCGTATTCCTGAACAATAGACCTACAGGGCGCAGCCGCTGTATTGAACGAATAGTAAACGTCCGTTTGTGTTACCGTAATGGTTTGTCCCGTTCCAATTACCGGAGTTCCGGTTGGACTTGTAGACCATGAGTAAGAAACGTATCCATCGGCAGCTGTTAATTCTATACTCTCACCACAGAGAATTTCATTCTGGGAAAATACACAATCGTCAAGGTTTGCTAAGAAATTAGTAGCCTGAGGATTAAGTAGACATCCGGTATTAGAGCTAACACTGGGGTCATCTGTAATAATAAAAGTAGGATTAAGTGTACCTTGATAGGTCGCAAACGCCTGGTTCTGGATAAGATCCGAACACGCAGGTGCCAGTTGCTGGCAGGTTTCTACCACCTGGACCTCGATTCTTATCTCGCTTACGGGGTCATTTTCTTCCACCAAATAGTCTTCGATATCAAATACTAATTCCCTGGTGGCTGGATCATAGCTGGCCACCGATACCCCAGAAGGTAAAACCAAGTCTGCGGGATAGTCGAAAATAATGTTGATGGGTAATATATCTCGTATAGTAAAATTAGTGGCATCGTCATTACCTGTGTTTTGAAAACCAATAATATAGTTCAATTCTTCACCTAGGCCTACCGTTTGCCCCCCGATGTTGTTGCCGAATTCATCTTCTACGATCTTGGTAAGAACGATATTGGGCTCAATAATGTCCACCGCCATGGCAAAGAAGTAAGGGAAATAAGTATCTCCATTTGTGGTTAACTCGATATTTGCTGAGGTAGCATCATTCGCAATCACCGTATTTGCGGGATTAGGAACGGCCAAGACTCCGGCATCGAAACCAAGGGTGTTGGCACTATTTGGCACTCTATTGTCTACAGGCAATCCACTTAATTGAGTTACCGAGCTATTGAAAAAGTTGGTAACAGGACGATCTAATGTAGACAAAGCGGTACCATTAAGCCTCAATTCATCACCCAAAATAGGAGAATCTCCCTCTATAACAGAAAGCGCTAGATTGGCCCTTACAGGTGCCGGTGCTGGAACAGTTCGAAAACCGTCGATATCGAAATTTACTCCAACAGGATCGGGATTCCCTTTTATAATACTATAACCATTGAAACTGGTTATTGATTTTCCAGGCATCGTTGGATCTTCATAAACCACAAAAAGTGACCACCCAGCGGATTGGCCAGTTCCCCCATTAAATCCTTGTTGAGATTGTACGTTTGCGACTGTGTAAGTACCCAGGTCGTTGTTCGTTCCAAAAGAAGTAACTATGTCTGTAACATCTGCGAAGCAGGCGTACGGATAGCTATTTTGAATAGGGCCACCCCCATCGGTATATCTGTCGTAGATGACGGTTCCGGTAATGTCGAAGTAACCCCCTGTAGGACCTTTAAATTTAACCGTATTAAACGTAGTTTGCGTGGTTTCCCTTTCTACGGCGCCCCAGTAAAGAGCCGCGTAGATAATTTCATAACAATTTGGGTTTGGTACGGATAGATCGGCACTGGACGAACTAAAAGTAGTCGAGTCTCCGTCTATATCGATATATTGCATATCTACATCGCTATTATAAACGGAGGTATCGTTAAACGGATTATTATCCGGCCCAAGAATATTATTCCCTATGAGCACAATATCTCCTTTCAGATCATCGTCGAAGACAGGATCAAAATTGACGAAATTTTGGGCGTACGACTGTAAGCCTAACAACAGAACTATTAGAAGTGTGGGGACTCTTTTCATAGTAGGTTTGTTCATGACGGTTGGTTTTGGTTTCATATAAAGCACTCACTAAGTGTTTAGGAGATCAGGGGGCTATATTTTTCTTCCTTATAACATGTTAATTTTCAATTTTTATCAAGCTTAAATTTTGGGTATATGGTTTGTCTACTTTTGTTTCCAGGGCACTTTCAGCTTCATTTATAGTGCCGAATTTTTTATAATAGATGTAGTATTCACTCGTACTTACATCGTAGAAGAAATCCACTTCTTTATAACCAGATGAAATCACTTTGATCAAGAACTCATCCCGTTTATCTACATTACTGTGTACTGCCATTACCAAGTAATAGCCACTTTCCACATTGCCTATGTCCTTGAGAATTTCAATGTTATCGCTTCGTTTTCGGCCAAAGTCAAAGTCTTGGACGGCATATGGAGTGTCTCCCACCGATACAGTTCTTCTTAGGCTGTTAAGCATTTCTCTATCTTGAGTGTATCGATCTTCATCATTGTCGTAGGAAGCTCGCTTTATACGTCGTTTACGTTCTAAGCCTGTAGCAATTTTTATTTGTTCTAAGGAGGATACAAGCATTTCCCGTCTTCTGATAGATGCTTCCTGTTCCGCTTTTAATTGGCTAATTAATTCTCTGTAATAGGCATTGGTCGCATCGTTTGGATCATTCACCGTTTTAACACGATCTTCTAATAAGCCTTCTAAATCGAGAATTTTTTTCTTGTTTCTTAGAATGACCGCATCTAGATCTATTTTGATAAGCTCAATTTTCTCATTTTCCTTAGTGATACTTTTGAAAGGCTTAGGCTCCACAAAGATGTTTTGCTCGCGAAGGTCATTTTCTTCTTTCAAATCTTTCAAATCTTGCTCCTTACCTGCTACGACATCTTCTAATTCTTTCAAAAGACGGTTTTGTTCGAGGTTTGTAGCTTCGGTTTGTTTTACCAGGGCTCCTATGGATTTACCGATTGGATCTGTTGGGTTTTTAACGAGACGTTCTCTAGCTTGTTCTTCTGCGATTCGTTTTGCTTCTGCCTCTGCAGCGAGTCTAGCTTGTTCTTCTGCGATTCGTTTTGCTTCTGCCTCTGCAGCGAGTCTAGCTTGTTCTTCCGCAATTCGTTTTGCTTCTGCCTCTGCAGCAAGTCTAGCTTGTTCTTCCTCCGCGATTCGTTTTGCCTCTGCCTCTGCAGCAAGTCTAGCTTGTTCTTCCGCAATTCGTTTTGCCTCTGCTTCTGCAGCGAGTCTAGCTTGTTCATCTGCGATTCGTTTGGCCTCTGCCTCTGCAGCAAGTCTGGCTTGTTCTTCTTCCGCGATTCGTTTTGCTTCTGCCTCTGCAGCAAGTCTAGCTTGTTCATCTGCAATTCGTTTTGCTTCTGCCTCTGCAGCAAGTCTAGCTTGTTCATCTGCGATTCGTTTGGCCTCTGCTTCTGCAGCGAGTCTAGCTTGTTCATCTGCAATTCGTTTTGCTTCTGCCTCTGCAGCCAATCTGGCTTGTTCTTCTGCGATTCGTTTGGCTTCTGCCTCTGCAGCGAG
>JBCBDM010000206.1:0-5930 GCA_038529705.1 Bacteroidota bacterium | reverse complement strand
GATAACCATTTTGAAGATACTTTTGGTCATCTAGGAAAGATCATATCAGAAAACGTTAGCTTTTCGAACTGTAAATTTCAAGGTTATGTTACTTTTTTAGGTAATATTTTACCTGATCAGAATCAGTTATTTGAGGAATTAGTTTTTGCAAATAATGTTTCTTTCAAAAATTGCAATTTTGAAGATGAATTCAGACTATCATCTACAAAATTCTTGAAACGATTAAATATCAGTGAATGTGAATTCTACGGAGAGTGTTTGGCTCTATCATTGGTCGTAGTAGGAGATTTCAATTTAAGTAATTGCAATTTTCAAGGCAGGGTGCTGTTTCATGGTAATACCTATAGGTCAAAATGCTATTTTTCATCAAACGAATTTAACAACACGGCTCAATTCTCATTATCTCACCATCATGATATTTTTAATCTTCATTCTACAGTATTCAATAATTTTGTTGAATTTCACTCCAATATTTACCATGAGTGGAGTACTTTCGTAGGAATAGATTTCAGAGAAGAAACTCGTTTTCTTGATGAAACTTTTAAAAATGCCTCCTTTCAAAGGACTAAATTTTCACAAAAAAACAACTTGTTTCAGGGAATTAAAGTCCCAGATGGTTCTAATCTTAGTTTTGTAAACATAATATTTTATTCCGGCACCTCTTTTCGAAATTGCGATTGCTTTAATATTCAATTCACCGATTCTGACATTACTGATATAAAATTCTCTTCCTGTAATTGGAACTTGTCTGATCGCTTAATAACTAAAGATGAACTATCCGATTTGAAAACTATTAAAAACAGAGCCAGAATTCTTGAACCCTTATACCGACAACTAAAAAAGAATTTTGATGGTCAAAAAAACTGGGAACTTTCTGGTCTTGCGTACATTAGTGAAATGGAAATGAGAAAAAAGAGACTCAGTCTAGAGAATGACTACTTCTACTGGTTTATCTATTGGTTTTATGGTTATTTTGGTGGTTACACTCAAAACATAGGCAAACCTCTTTATAGGCTTTTTTGGCTTACAACGATTTGCACATTTGCATACTTTTTCATCGATTTGGACATTGCAAATGCAATAGAAAGAAGCATAAAAGCATCTATACCATACATTGAGATACGGCAAGAAAATCCATACCCAAATTATTGGTTGTTATTTAGAAATTTCCAATTTATTCTAAGCAGTATCTTTTTGGCATTTTTTATTCTTGCTCTAAGAAAAAGATTTAAACAATAACACTCTGTTGACGCACCTTAAGCACTCCACCCCAAAGGAGCTTGCACCCTATTGTAGTGAAACAACAGGCTTCTGTAAAAACGATTTTGTTTTTCACCAACTTCCAGGCATTGCTTGAGGGCGGTTTCAAGATCGGTATACTCTACTTGAATTCCCACTGTGTCGTGCGCCTGATAAGGATCTTTCTGCGGATCTTCCTTGGCCGTGTAGCTGAATAATGTAATGCAATTTTGATCGTAGTGGATCTTCACATCCGCGGCGCCAAAGTAAAATTTAAGCAGTGCTTTTTGAAAGCTTTGATACGGTAGATGTGTTTTAGGATTTACTGCGCAACTGTTTTCTATAAGCGTACGCATTTCCCCATGAAGGGTTTGATGATTAGTTTTCATAGCGTGAGGATCAATTTTTCTTTTCTGAAAATTAACGAATTTTAGCTCAAAAAATTACAATAACTCCTGGTTTAACCTAAAGTTAACCCCTGTATATCAATATGTTAAAAAAATTTGTAGGAAATAAAGGAGAATAAAAAAGGCTATCTAATCGATAGCCCCGATATAGATTAGGTGTTTAGAAATCTTCAATTGATGGTCTCCAATCCATTTTGCTGCCAATTGGTGAGACCGCCTTGTAGATCGTAGACTTTGGTAAAGCCCATCTCCTTTAAGATGGTGGCTGCCTGAGCACTTCGCCCTCCTTTTTTACAGTACACGTACACGGGTTTTTCTTTATCCAGGGTCGCCACTTTTTCTTTGAAATCGGCACTGGTAACACAGATGTTTTGCGCATTTTTTAGATGGCTCACCTCATATTCTTCGGCCGTTCGAACATCCACCAATTGCAGACTGTCCTCACCATAAACGGCTTCGTATACTTGTACAGGGGAGACCATTTCAATTTCTCCCTGCTTAGCATCATTACAGGATTGGAATAATAATCCCAGGGCTAAGAGACTTAAGGCTAGTATTTTTTTCATAACGGTTAGGTTTATACCGTTGTTTCACCCTCCCACTCCATCATACCTCCCATGAGGTTGTAAGTGTTAGGGAATCCCAACGAATTTAGGATCATACAAGCCTGAGCACTTCTGCCACCCGATCTGCAATACACATAATAGTTCTTAGCGCTATCTAATTGTTTGGCCGCTTCCATAAAACCGGCGGCATTTTGAATATCAATTTGTTTAGCGTTTGGAATCATCCCTTCTGCTACCTCCATGTCTGTACGAACATCGAGGATAATAGCATCATTGTCTTGTGTTAATTGCTCTCGCCACTGGGCCTGAGTAAGGTCTTGCATGTTGTTAATTTTTCCTTAAAATTACAAAATCTATCTCAATAGACGTAAAAAATCCCGAAATGTTACAGAAACAGATCGGGAAAAATGTTAAACAAAAAGAATTCTACTTATTCTTTGATGATTTGTTTAAATATTTGGCCCTTTTTCGTGGTTATCTGCAAAAAATAGGTACCCTGTGCTAACGTTGACACATCCATAAATTTGGCACCTGCAGTTGCTCCTCCCACTCTTTGACCTAGGAGACTCCAAACAGATATATCTATTAGCTCAAGATCTTCCCCCCCTTTAACATATAGTAGGCTACTGGACGGATTAGGCCAAACCGTAACGCCCTCCATCAATGGGCTTGACACGTTTAGTATTTTAGCTACTTCTGTTTCTGTGGTATTAGTTACAATAGGGAAGTTGAAATCGAAAAATATTTCCGCACTATTACTAAACACATCACCCAGCACCAGATCGGGGTTTGTTCTAATCTTAAACAACACATAACCTTGGTTCTCACCTTCCTGAAACGGTAAATTAATTCCTTCAAAAATAAACTCCACCTCATTTTCATCTATACGAGTTACAAAATCATGACTTGAGTTAACGGGAACGAAGGTTTCCAACTCCAACTTCGATTCGTCAATCACATCTCTTATCACCACGTTCTCCGCAGGAAAGGTACCGGTATTCTCGAAGCGTATTAAATAGTGTACAAAATCACCCACCTCCTCCGGAGTAATGGAAATTCCTTGCAGACAGGTTTTGTCATTAGGATCGAATGAGCCTACAACCACTTGCTCTAAGATAAATTCATTGTCTTGAGGCGTTTCGTCTCCGGATACTGGTTCCACTTTAGCTAGAAAGGTTAAAATATCACCATTATTGACCGGGGGATCACTTGTGGGCGCATTAATATTAAAGGTAATATCGTATTCCAGGGTTTCGAACGGTAATAAATTACTATAATTCCATACAAATTGATTAGCCGTCTGATTATCGAACAATGGTTCTGAAGTAATGTACTCCATCAATTCATTTTGATAGGTTAATTCTATGGTTCCCGATAACGGCTGATTGCCTTTATTTCTGCATACCAGTCGATAGTCTGCATCAAAGCCAGGTCGGGCCGCTGAGGTAGGTACAATCATTATTTCCATATCCGATCGAACCCCATTAGGGGTAAGGCAAAAGTCCTGTTCGAAAGGTGTTGGATCATTCGGAAAACTCACAGAAACAGAGGGTGGTGAAACGGTAAAATAGCTTGGATTTTCGAGTATCACCTCGTACGTAAAATTACCAGAACCAAGATATTTTACATAATTCCCATTGCCATTACTGAAAAATTGACTGCCATTACTTCCCGGGCTTAATTCGAATCCCAGATAGGCAACCGGTGGATCCGAAGGATCGCAACCATTGCCGTCGAAATCGAACCTGCAATTTCCATTTACCGTAAAATATTCTCCTCCCGGCGGAAAGGTACAATAGGTATTCACCTCAGCATTTTCTATGTTATATATGGCCAATTGATTAAGCATATAATCCACTTCAAATTCGTCGACACAGACATATTCCAGCGTAGAGTTACCAAATAAATTAATATCCGAAAGACTACTTCCATTCTTCAAAAGTAAGGTGCGAAGGCCATTAGATCCCACCCAAAGGGTTTCCAGGGCCGTACAGTCGTTTAGATTGAGTACATCGATCGAATTATTCATAGCAGAAATTTCCGTAAGACTTTCACAACCCTCTACAAATAAAGTCTCTAAATCATTGTTTTGACAAGTAATAAATTCCAGGGCAGAAAAACCATTCAAATTCAAACTGGTAATACTATTATCATTGCATACAAGCCTTTCTAATCCCGGTGAGTCGGACACATCGAGATCCGACAATAGATTGTCATTACATCGAACACTTTCCAATTGGGTAAGTCCGGTCAAATTGAGATCTGTTAATGCATTATTGAAGGCAAAAAGCACTTTTAGATTGGGGGATCCCGACATATCGAGCGAAGTCAAATTACTATGTTGTGCATAGCAGTACTCCAAGCTAACAAGGTTGGAGGTATCTATGGAAGTAAAGTTGTTGAAGATACAGGTTAGTCGTTGCAAACCAATTAGGTCGCTCATGTCCATAGTACTTAACTCATTATAGCCTACCTGAAGGATTTCCAAATTCACCAGGCCTGCCAGATTAATATTGGTCAAAGCGTTATTGTTGGATCGCAAACTTATTAGATTTATCAAATTGGAGGCGTCCAAACTTGCTAGTCCGTTGTCCATGGTATTCAAATGTCGTAGGTTGGTAAACGAACCTACTCCCGTGATGTCCAAAATATTTTGGTTGGAAACATCAAGTTCATACACCACCAGGGCTTCGGCCAATTGTATCTCGCTATCCCCGTTGGTATCTATTACCACGGAATTCCCGGTGGCATCTTTGGCAATATCGTTCGTGGTATCGGCGTCCAATAAGGCCATTTTAAAGTTAGGATCGGGAATCGAAATTATTTGAGCCTGCAGTGTGGAACTCGCAAAAAATAGAAAACATAAAACAAATAGGACTCTCATAAACCAAATTTAGTATCCAAATGTAGTCATTATTCTCATCTGCTAAAAGCAAAAAAAACCGGAAATCTCATTGACATTCCGGCTTCTCCTTGAAATATGGATATAGACTTTTATACCTTGATCGAGCATCCAATCGCCTTGGTTTCCTTCACGGAAACTTCCTTTCCTTGCAGTAATTCATTCACGGCGTTGGCCAAAAAACGTTCTTTCACGGCAGCTCCATTCCTCACATTATCATCGATCGCGCCAATATATTTTACGATCTTCTTCCCTCCTTCTTTCTGAAGCAAATAGACATGCGGTGTTTTCTTTGCTCCATACTCCGCATAGACGCTTTTGGACTCATCATATAAATAAGGGAATGTAAATCCTTTATCCTTGGCTTTTTTCTGCATCAATTTGAAGGTGTCTGCAGGTTGCACAGCAGGATCGTTAGGATTGATAGCGATCACAGGATATCCCTTATCCTTGAACTCGGCATCCAGAGCAATGATGCGGTCTTCACTGGCTACCGCATACGGGCAGGTATTACAGGTGAAGATCACGATAAAGCCCTTGGCATCCGGGAAGCTGTCGTAGCTTACCATGGTTTCATCGGTATTCATCAGATTGATATCGGCGGCTATATCACCAATGGTATATCCGGCTCCTGCAGTATCATTGTTCGTAAAACTGGTAAAGGTTACCACGCCGATTACGGCAACAAATAGAAACGTAATAATGTGCTTGGTTTTCATTTGAGTATTGATTTATAAGATTGTTTTTAATTCATTTTCCAATTCTTCGTACGTAAAGGAGCGTTCATAGAACTTACGCTCTCCGTTCTTTACTATC
>JBCBDM010000205.1:0-5935 GCA_038529705.1 Bacteroidota bacterium | reverse complement strand
AATCCTTCCCTACGGCCTTATCCATATTGAAGAACATCATCATGACGTTCATGGGCATCTTGTGCGTACCGTAAAAGCCCCAAACCACTTTGGTTCCCATACCGTCATCGTGGGTTTCAATATAGGCGTTGCTCATACTCTTAAAGGGTTTTAGAAAGCGTAGTTCTGTGCTAATTCTTTTATCTTCATCGATCCCTTTAATCTCCTGTTCCCCATGCCCCACCTGCTTGTGGTCGCTCTCCCATCGGGAGACAAATCCAACCGTTCCATCGGTTCCGGTAAAGGTCTGTTTCATCCCGGGATCCCGCTTCTTCCACGGGGACCAGTCGTCCTGGTTTTTAATCAATTTTAAATACTGAAAGACTTCGGCTCTGGGTTTGTTAATGACAATACTTCGACTCACTTCATATTTTTTTGGTGCGACAAGTATTAGAATGACAAGGAGTGCCACTAGGGCTGCTACAGCGTACAATAAAATATACATAATGAAATTGGTTTTGATTGTTGAACACTAAATTTACAACAAAAATCAATTCCTTTCACGAAAGCGCGCTTCGATCTCCTCCACCCGTTTAATGGATTTTCGCGTCCATTGCATTTCCAGTTTCCATCGTTCTTCTTCCGAAAGTTGCCAATTCACTTCGGAGCTTTTCATCCGGGTCACCACATCCTGAAGTATGATCGCAGCCGAGACCGAAATATTCAAACTCTCTGTAAACCCAAACATGGGAATCTTCAGGTAGCCATCTGCCTCATTTAAAACCGTCTCACTTACTCCTTCGGTTTCCCTTCCGAAGAAAAAAGCAGACTTCTTACGGATGTCGAAATCGGCCAACAATTGAGAATCGTCATGCGGAGTGGTCGCTATAATTTGATAACCGGAATCTCGCAACGAGGCAATACACTCACATACATCGCTATGACGATATATATCTACCCACTTCTGGGCTCCCATGGCGATCTCTCGATCTAGTTTCTTTCCCAGGCTCTCTTCTACCACATGGAGGTCCTGAATTCCGAAGACATCGCAACTGCGCATCACAGCGCTGGTATTGTGCAACTGATATACATCTTCGGTAACGACCGTAAAATGGCGAGTACGATCCGCCAGCACTTTTTTAAATAGCGCCCTACGTCTCTCTGTGAGATAGGATTGCAGGTATTCGAGGAGTTCGGTATTCAATGGTGGTTGTTTTCATGGCAATTTATCAAATTATCCAATAAACCCAGCCGGAACTTATCCGGAAGGGCTAATAATTTATATTTTTGAGTATCGTTAACGAATTATCCGTAAAACATCGAATATGAAAATTGCCATTCTTACCGGGGCAGGCATGAGTGCCGAAAGTGGCCTTAAAACCTTTAGAGACAGTAATGGTCTATGGGAAGGACATGATGTGATGCAAGTAGCATCTCCTCAAGGATTTGCCAATAATCCGGAGTTGGTTCTGGAGTTCTACAACCAAAGGAGGAGGCAATTGTTAGAGGTACAACCCAATAGCGCTCATGTGGCTCTTACCAAATTAGAAAAAGATCATGAGGTAACCATTATCACTCAGAATGTAGACGATCTGCACGAACGAGCTGGAAGTAGCCGGGTGGTTCATTTGCATGGAGAATTACTGAAGGTACGCAGTACGTTCGATGAGAACCTGGTCATGGACTGGAGGGAAGACCTCAACCTGGGTGATTTCTGTGAGCACAATTTTCAGTTGCGACCCCATATTGTATGGTTTGGTGAAGCGGTGCCTATGATGGAAACTGCCATTGATATTGTGCAGGATTCGGATGTAGTGGCCATTGTAGGAACTTCCATGCAGGTATATCCTGCCGCCGGCTTGATACAGTACGCCCCGGGAAGGGCCCATTTGTATTTTGTGGATCCCAATCCGCAACTCGACACTTCCATCGGCGTTCATCTTTTTGCTGAAAAGGCCACCACGGGTGTTCCCAAGGTGATCGAACATATTAAAACGCTCCTGGTATGAGTGCTTCGGAATTGTTGCCGCACATCAATTACGATAAGGCCTATAGGGCGAACCGAATGAATGGGGCCCTGTGGGTAATAGAACATCCCGAAACATTTGAAGAATTGTTACACTATTCGTTCGGTAACGACAAGGAATTGGCCCATCGGGCAGCATGGGTTTTGGAATTCGTATTTCTGGAAAAGCCAGAACTGCTCTATCCCCATCTCGATATTTTCTTCGAAAAACTTCCTACGGTTCATAAAGATTCTATCCTTAGGCCTTGCGCCAACATCTGTGAGAAACTTGCCATTGCCCATTATAAAAAGAAGGATACGGTATTGGGGGATGCCTTCACCCATGCCCATAAATTACAAATGACCGAGTGCTGTTTCGATTGGATGATCACCCCACAGAAGATCGCCTGTCAGGCACGTGCTATGACGGCCTTGTATTATCTGGGAACGGAGTTCGACTGGATCCATGCCGAATTGAAACAGATCGTAGCACAAAATATCCATACCGGCACCGCTGGTTATAAAGCCAGGGGGCGGAAAGTGCTCGAACAGATCTCAAAATTCAATACCCAATGACGGAACTGATTTTCATTATTGTAGGAGGATCTTTTATGTATGCTGGGGTTAGTTCTCTACGGAAGAATAAGAAGGTTATGAAAGCCGGAATAAAAACGAAAGCAACCATCTTGGAGCAGGTAAGGGAGAAAGTAAACAAGGATGGCGAATACTACTATTTTCCAATTGTCAAGTTTATCGATAATCAAGGAAAGGAGATCACGCAAAAATTAGGAAATGGGACTGGAGCGAAACTATCAAAAACTTCCATTGAGATAGCATACATACGTACCCCGGAAGGATTGGAGATAGAAATTGTTGAAGGGGGTTGGAAGTCCTTCTATCAAATTTTAATTGGCTTTGGTTTGCTCTTCATTGTATTTGCGATAGCCCTACTGCTCAAGCAATGGTTGTAACTGGAATCAATTGATAAAATATCTTCATAGACAACCTTTAACTCCTGACTTCCGACTTTAGACTCCTACACTCCTAATGCGCCTCCGGCAACAAAGGCCCTGCCAGTTCCTTTAAAAAGAATAATTTTCCTGGCAAGGTTGGCATCCAGGAAGAGGGAATCCAACGAGAGGGTCCGTGCTGTAAGGTAACGCAAAGGCTCATACCCTGCCAACAGGCACCTCGGTTTGTATAAATCCCATCGGCGCCTCCAATGCAATAGTCGCTCGTTAAAAACAAGCCCGGACCAATGGTATTGGCCCAACACGGAATTAAGGTAAATCGGCTGGAGAAGCTATGTAGAGAATTCTGTTCTATGGTAAGCGGGTGCAAGGCCTGGCCTATTCGAAAGCATTCTTTTTTCCAATCTCCATCATTGTCGAATTCGTCGCCAATTTGAGGTTCCCAGAACGCAATATGACATGCACGCCCAATGCCATAGACGGTCACCAAACGCCCTCCATTGGATTGTATCCTACGGATCTTCTCCTCGTAGGTAGGAAGGTTGGTCTGTGTGGCAAAATTTCTTTGCGATTTGGGAATGGTTAAATTTCCCAGGGGTTCGAAAAGTGCTTGATTCATGGCTTTTTCAAAAGAACCTTCCTGCTCACTGGGCATGGTATTCCCTTCCCTATCGGACCATTCATCCATATTGAACGTGGTAACATGTTGGCAAGGAATATGTTCTTTTACCAACTTTTCAACCACATGTTTATACATTCCCATGGGGCCCACAGGAAGTATGAGCGCCAACTCCTGATTATTGTGATGAGCTTTAATGATCTCCTGCGCCATTTCCAATCCCATATTCATTTCCATGGTTTCCAGAGAACCAACCGGAACCGGTCCAAACTGTGAGTTCCAATAAGGTTTTGGGTCAATGACCTGGTCGAGTCCAAGATCACAGCAAGCATCTATTCTTTCAAGATCCCATCCCCTGGGATAAAACCCTTCCAATAGGGATCCTTTAACTGTGTTCATAAAATTAAGTGAGCTCATATGGATACTTTTTAAGTTAGGAAAAGATGAATAGGTAAGATACCAATTGACGCGCTATTAGCCAACTAAGATGATACATATCGTATTCTCACATCCATAGTTGTTAGGTTATCTTCCGAAAAGAAAACGTAAAATTCTGTGAAAAAAGTGATCCATACGGTTGGCACAAATCTTCCAGTTTCCCACTTCCAGCTTCCAGCCATAAATACTATCTTTGCCTCTTTATTCACCTTAGCAAGATAGCCAGGGTGAATTTTTAAATTTTCAACTTATGTCTACCCACGCATTACGAGCTATTTCTCCCATCGATGGACGCTACGCTTCCAAGACCTCTGGTTTGATCCCTTTCTTTTCTGAAGAAGCCCTGATCAAATATAGAGTTCAGGTGGAGATTGAATATTTTATTGCTTTAGTAGAATTGCCATTGCCGCAATTATCCAATTTTGATACAGCTTTATTTCCTGAGCTTCGAAAGTTATATTTGGAATTCTCTTCCGAAGACGCCCAGCATATCAAAGACACAGAAAAAGTGACCAATCACGATGTAAAAGCCGTGGAGTATTTTATAAAAGAGCGGTTTGACGCTTTGGGCTTGCAACCCTTCAAGGAGTTTATCCACTTCGGATTGACCTCTCAGGATATTAACAATACGGCTATTCCCCTTTCGTTGAAGGAGGCCATGAACGAAGTATATGTACCTCAATTATTGCAACTAAAGGACAAGCTAAAAGAATTGGCGAATGAGTGGGCAGCCGTTCCTATGCTGGCCAGAACGCACGGACAACCCGCCTCACCTACTCGATTGGGTAAGGAAATAGACGTGTATGTAGTAAGGTTGGAGGAACAATTCGACCTTTTAAATGACATTAAAAGTGCCGCCAAATTTGGTGGGGCCACCGGGAATTTCAACGCCCATAAAGTGGCGTACCCCAATATCGACTGGAAGGCCTTTGGAACCGAGTTCGTGCAGGAAAAGTTATACCTTCATCATTCCTTCCCCACCACACAAATAGAACACTACGACCATATGGCCGCTTTGTTCGACTGTCTAAAACGTATCAATACCATCCTTATCGATCTGGACAGGGATATTTGGACCTACGTTTCGATGGACTACTTCAAACAGAAGATCAAGAAAGGGGAAATAGGCTCCAGTGCCATGCCGCACAAGGTCAACCCCATAGATTTTGAGAACAGTGAAGGAAACCTAGGAATTGCCAATGCCATATTTGAACATCTCTCTGCTAAATTACCTATAAGCCGATTGCAACGTGACTTAACCGATAGTACGGTATTGCGAAATATTGGAGTCCCCATGGGACATACCGTTATTGGTTTTCAATCCACCCTCAAAGGGCTGAACAAACTCTTGTTAAATGAGTCAAAATTCGAAGAGGATCTGGAAAACAATTGGGCTGTGGTGGCAGAAGCCATTCAAACCATCCTAAGGCGTGAAGGTTATCCAAATCCGTATGAAGCTTTAAAGGGCCTAACTCGAACCAACGAGGCCATTTCCCAGAAGTCTATCGCCGACTTTATCCAAACACTGGAAGTTTCCGAAGCGATCAAGGAAGAGCTTAGAGCTATTACACCCAGTAACTATACCGGCATATAAGCGAAAAGTTATTGCCAAAAAGAAAAGGCTTCCAGAACCTCTGGAAGCCTTTTAAATTTCACCGCCTATCCCTTTACACGTAGGGGTCTCTGGACCGGAAATTCGATTAATTTCAACCCTATCGGGTTAAATAATCTAAATGTTTACATTTCAAATATCATATAAAATTACTTGATAACCAAAGGGCAAAATTGCGTTTTCGACGAAATGCCAGAATTTTCTTTCAAGATATTTAAAACACCATTAATTGCTTGTCTTAAAAAAGGCGAAGGCTTCAACACGGGGGGTTGAAGCCTTCTAGATTTCGCCACCTATCCCTTTCTACACAG
>JBCBDM010000204.1:0-5990 GCA_038529705.1 Bacteroidota bacterium | reverse complement strand
AATTTGTGAACCGATAGAAGCAAGGGATGCCTTGGTAAATTTCTTAGCGAAGAACATAGCCAGTTGTCTCGCTTGTACAATATGACGCTTACGCGTTTTGGACTGCAAGGTTTCCACATCCATCTGGAAGTATTCGCTCACTACTTTTTGGATGTAGTCTATAGAAACCTCGCGTTTGGTGTGCTTAACGTAATTGTCTACAATCTTTTTGGCAAGATCAATGGTGATCTCCCGCTTGTTGAACGAAGAATGGGCTATCAGGGATATGATAGCACCTTCCAACTCACGGATGTTGGTTTTTATATTATTGGCCAGAAACTCCACAATATCTTCCGGCATTTCCACTCCATCGCGATATAGTTTGTTCTTGATAATGGCAACCCGGGTATCATAATCCGGATGATTCAATTCTGCGGATAGTCCCCACTTAAAGCGAGATAGTAATCGTTGTTCAATGTCGATCATATCCACAGGAGCCTTATCGCTGGTCAAGATAACCTGCTTTCCATTTTGGTGAAGGTGGTTAAAGATGTGGAAGAATACATCCTGCGTTCCGGCCTTACCCGAAAGCAATTGGATGTCATCCACGATCAATACGTCAATGATCTGATAGAAATGAATAAAATCGTTTCTATTGTTCTTTTTAACACTTTCAATATACTGTTGCGTGAACTTTTCGGCAGAAATGTAGAGTACCGTTTTTTCGGGATACTTTTCTTTGATGTCTACCCCAATGGCATGTGCGAGGTGTGTTTTTCCCAATCCAACACCGCCAAAAATGAGGAGCGGATTGAAGGAGGTTCCACCAGGTTTGTTGGCAACTGCCAATCCCGCAGAGCGCGCCAAACGATTGGATTCTCCTTCCAGAAAATTCTCGAAGTTGTAACTGGGATTGAGTTGGGATTCTATTTTTACATTGCGAATACCCGGAATCACAAATGGATTCTTCAGTTCAGGGCTTTTGTTCTTGATAGGAACATCAACCTCCTGAGATTTTACCTGACTTCTATTGGCACTTGGGATTTTCTCCGTGAAAGGTTGTTTGTTGCCATAGGTGTTTTCCATTTTAATGATATACACCAATTTGGCGGTGGCGCCTAATTCTTTGGTAAGAGCAACTTTCAATAATTTAACATAATGCTCTTCCAACCACTCGTAAAAGAACTTGCTGGGCACCTGTATACTTAAGGCCGTATCGGTAAGTTTGACTGCCTGGATAGGTTCGAACCACGTTTTGTACGCTTGAGTGGAGATATTATCTTCAATAAAGGACAAGCAGTTGCTCCAAACCGATTCGGCAGTTTTACTCATAGTGATAGTTAGAAGTTTAGTTAGTTAAATTGTCTTATTAGAAAAGAGAGAAAATGGGTGTCCCCTAACGATTTCCTAACAGTGCAAATATGTGAACAAATAAATGAAAAAAAAAACGGAAAGGGTATTGATTTTCTAGTTTTTTTTTCGGAAGTTGTGTTACATCCAACAGAAACAAAAAGTTCCCCCTTTTTATCTTAAAATTTTGTGAAAGAAAACATCACTCATTTACGTGTCCGTTACGGAGAAACCGATCAGATGGGCGTAGTTTATTACGGAAATTATGCTCAATTTTTGGAACAGGGAAGGACCGAATGGCTGCGTGAACTGGGCTTTTCGTACAAATGGATGGAAGAAAACAATGTGTTGTTGCCCGTTACAAATTTGAATATAGATTTTAAACTGCCAGCGCGTTATGACGATGTTATTCGCATTACAACGAAAATAAGGAAAATTCCTACTTTTAAGATTGAATTCGACTACGAAATTCACAATCAAAATGACCAACTCCTGGTGACGGCATCAACGACTTTGGTGTTCATAAATGCCACCACAAATAAGTTGATGAAAGCACCCGATTATCTACTGGAAAAACTCAACTGATTTTGAGGGTTTATACCTCTGTTTTTTTGATCGTTACCTTGTAGGTGTCTTCAAATAATGCGAATATCTTATCCGCATCTTTCTTTCGAACAGCGATATCTAGTTCACAAGAAAGTTCCATTTTTTGACTCGTTATTCGAATATTTTCATCTTTAATAATTCGCATTACTGTGTTCATCTCCGGATAGTCAAACTTCAACTGAAACTCCACATCAATGGTACGTTCAACAATTTCGCTGGATTCAAGCGCTAATTGAGCACTGGTTTTATAGGCCTGTATCAATCCACCTACTCCGAGTTTGGTTCCACCAAAATAACGAACTACCACCACCAGTGTATTCGTTACATCAAACGATTGTAACTGCCCATAGATAGGCATACCGGCACTGTTCGAAGGTTCGCCGTCGTCATTGGCTCTGTAACTCTCGTAGGCCTTTCCCAATTGCCAGGCGTAACACCAGTGCCGGGCAGTATGGTGTTGCTTTTTCAAAGATTCCAGGTGTTCCTTGATCTCTTCTTCCGAACGGACGGGAAAGGCATATCCATAGAACTTGCTGCCTCTGTCCTTGAAAAGGGTCTCTTTAGAGGGCTTAGTAATGGTTCGGTAAGTGTCTTTTGCTGTGTCCATTATAAATTCCCTGAGGCGACTAGGAAAATACTAATAACCGCCAGAATGATTCCTACCCAATTCTTTACCAGGAGCTTCTCTCTAAACATTATAATACCCACCAGAGTCGATAACATCACTATCGCAACATTATTGATCGTAAAGATTCCGGAACTTTCAAAGATGCCACTTCTCAAGGCCTTTACCAGGAAGTAGATGGAAAAGTAATTTGGAATACCCAGGGCAATTCCCCCAATTACATTCTTGAATGCGAATCTAAACCTTCCTTGAGACTTTTGGATTAAGAGTATGACTAAACCAATGGAGGCAGCCGCACCAAAAATGGTAGCAGAGAACAGGGGTACGTCCGTTTCCAACACATAGGATTCCTCTAGATATTTTATACTGGTGTCAATGATTCCACTTCCTAAAAATACCAACAACGGAAGTATGAGATTACTGTTCTTCATCGATAGGCCCCTGGTATCCTTAACCGAAGCCAGAAATACCGCTATCAATGCCAGTAAAATGCCAATTCCCTTGCTCCAGCCTAGGCTTTCTTTATAGTAAAGAAGGCCAAAAACAATAGGTATTACCACGCTCATTTTGGTGGCAACAGAAACCACGGACAGTCCACTGCGCTGGGTTGTAACAGCCATTAGATAAAAAATACCTATAAAGAGTGCTCCCAAACCCAAGGTGTGGAAGAACCAGGAGAACTTTGGTATATCCGTAAACACAATGGGTTGGCTGAATGCTATAAGACCACTTACGCAAGCGGTAATGTAATTCACTACGATGGCGTGTAGGGTGTTTACCTTGTACCGGCTAAATAGTTTGAAAACAACAAAGATTAACGTGGACGCGAGTATGCTAAATAGCAGATAGATCAAGGAGTGGTATTTTTATAATGAGTTAGCGTATCAGCACCTATGGTAATTTTCGAACGGTTTATTTCCGCAATACCTGGCGCTTTTACTCCAGCTTCAAAGGTAGTGTTTCCAACAAAAACATAGGCTTCGTCCCAAAGGTTTATGTCAATAAATGCCTGTAAGGTATGCGCCCCACCTTCCACAATAAGACTTTGTATTTCCATCTCAAACAAGAGTTGGCAGATCTGAGGAGGTACCGGCCGAGTAAAGTCGAGATGGAGGAAAGTGATATTTTCTATGGGAGGGTCCAGTTTCTCTGAGAGGAGCAGCGTGGAGGCACTTGGGTCGAAAACCTTTGCTTCCATTGGGATTTTTCGATTTCTGTCTATAATGACTCGCAATGGAGAGCTCCCATGCCAGTCTCGGGTTGTTAAAGAGGGGTCATCTACCAGTGCGGTTTTGGTTCCTACCAGTATGGACTCTTCTTGCGCTCTCAATTTATGCACCCATTGTCTTGACCTTTTATCCGTAATCCAAACCGGCTCTTTCTTAGTTCGATGTTCGGGCGCAATAAATCCATCAGCGGTTTCTGCCCATTTCAAAAAAATATAAGGTCTTTTTTTTTCTTGAAATGTAAAAAACCGTTTGTTCAAATCATCACACTCCTCTTCCAAAATACCAGTGGTAACCTCACAGCCCGCTTCTCTTAAAGCCTTTATTCCATTTCCAGATACTTTTGGATTGGGATCTGTACTGCCAACAATTACGGTAGGGATTCCTTTTTGAATGATCAAACTAGCGCAGGGAGGTGTTTTTCCGGTATGACTGCAAGGTTCCAGATTCACGTAAATGATGGACTCCTTTAAAAGCTCAGGTTGCGAAACACTCTCAATGGCATTTACTTCGGCATGAGGTTCTCCGGATGCCCGATGCCAACCTTCTCCAATAATACGGTTATTATGAACGATGACCGAACCTACCAGAGGATTTGGATAGGTGGTTCCCAGGCCATTTTTGGCCAATTGGATACATCGCTTCATGTATTTTTCATGTATCTTCACCGCTGGATAGATAACTGTTTTTGATCACCTCAAAAGTACAAGTATTAATTAGATGAGCCAACCCGTGATACGTCCAATTAGAAAAGAAGATAATCCTCATATTGCCAGGGTCATTCGCAGTGTATTGATCGATTTTGGGGTTCCTAAAGTGGGCACTGCTTATGCCGATGTTTCCCTGGATATGATGTTCGAGACCTACCTAAAGGATAGAGCAGACTATTTTGTGCTGGAGGAGAATGGTAAAGTAATTGGCGGTGGCGGCATTGCTCAACTGGACAATTTTGAAGGGAATGTATGCGAGCTTCAGAAAATGTACTTTTTACCCGAAGCACGGGGCAGAGGACTAGGTACGAAGATGATTGACCGCTGTCTGGAGCAGGCCAAGCAGTTTGGATATGAAGGGTGCTATCTGGAGACCATGTCTTATATGCAAGCCGCGCAAAAGCTCTACAAGAAATACGGATTCGAATTGCTCGACGGTCCTATGGGTGATACCGGTCACTATTCATGTGGGGTGCACATGATCAAAAACCTGGAATAAGGGATCATTACTCCAGGCATAATATTCAATGTTAAATTTTCAACGATTCTCAATTTGATAGTAAAAGATGTAAAGTCCTGGTTCGTGGAAGAACTCTCCGGGGAATATCCTTCGGAAGAGATACAGTCCTTTTTTACACTTCTTTCTGAATATTTTCTGAACTACTCCCGCCTGGAAACTGTTTTGAAAGCAGAGGAACCTATTCCCGAAGCACAGTTAAAAAACTTTGAAGTAGCCGTTCAGCAATTGCAGAAGCATACACCTATTCAATACATCATTGGGGAAACAGAATTCTATGGACTTCCTTTCAAAGTAAACCCCCATACGTTGATCCCTCGTCCGGAAACGGAAGAATTGGTGGATTGGATCGTTAATGATGAAATTTCCAGCCCTCATAAAAATAGAAAAATATTGGACATTGGAACCGGGTCGGGATGTATTGCTATTTCATTAGCAAAACACCTTCCAAAGCATCAAGTTTTTGCCTTGGACTTCTCAGGGGAGGCGCTTGCCGTTGCCATTGAGAATTCTCTAAGGAACAAGGCGGAGGTTCAATTTTTTGAGGATGATATTCTCAACACAAACTCCTTACATGGATCTTACGATATCATTGTCTCCAATCCTCCTTATGTTCGGGAACAGGAAAAGTTGAAAATGCGGCCCAATGTGTTGAACCATGAACCCGGTTCGGCACTATTTGTAAGTGATGATGACCCGCTGATCTTCTATAAGAAGATCGCTCAATTGGCAAGTCAGTATTTATCCAATGAAGGCCTCCTGTACTTCGAGATTAATGAGTATCTTAGTAGTGAAATGCGAGAGCTATTGTTAAGGCTTGGATTTTCGGAAATAGAGATTCGGAAAGATATTTTTGGGAAGGACCGCATGATACGATGTAAAAAAACCAACCAATTTGGGACAACTCCATAAAATATGTGTCTTCTTTGGCTGCTTCCGTGATTATCGCATCATTACCACTACTGCTTCCACAGAAG
>JBCBDM010000203.1:0-6318 GCA_038529705.1 Bacteroidota bacterium | reverse complement strand
GTACCCCAAAAACCAGAGTGCATAAAGGCTTCCCTATTGGATCGTTTGCTTTGGATCTGCCCTAATCCCAGACGATAATCTGGCAATCCTTGTTCCTTCGAATTGTAGTCGGCCTTCAACAACATTATTTCCAGTGTATCAGAATTTTCATATACTTCCTCATTAAATAATGCCTGAAGGAATATGCCCAGGTCGCGGGTGGTGGAAGACAGTCCACCTCCACCGTAAAGATCGACAGAGTTATCGAAACCGGAAGCATCAACATCGCCCATATACCTTTTTACAGATAACGGTAAACCTTCGGGACGATCTTCTAAACTTTCCAACCAGGTGGAGTCCATGCCTAGTTTCTCAAAATCCAATAAACTTCTCAATCCTTCAGCTAAGCCTAAATTAGTCTGCTTTTCAATGATCTCTCCTAAAAGCACATATCCGGTATCACTATAATGGTAATTCTCACCTGGCATACCCATGGGCCCTCCATGATCCATTGCAAACTGGATCTGTTCTGTTCTTGTCCATCTTTTCAAAGGGTTCTTTGATGCCTGTGCGATATAGTCCTCATTCCCTTCAGCATAATCGAAAAGTCCGCTGGTGTGCATTAAACAGTGTCTAATGGATATACGATCCGGATCGTACCCTCCTTTCTTAAGAATCTCCATATGCTCTTTTGAAATGTATTTTGATATGGGATCTTCAATGGATAGAAGATTCTTCTCTTGTAACCTTAGAATGGCGGCGGCAACAAAGGTCTTGGTAAGGCTGGCTATTCTGAAGGGTTGGTTGGCCTTTAGTAAACGTTCTTTGTCCATTCCATCATATCCCGCCGCTCCGGAAAAATCTATTCCCAGTTTGGGAGAGATCACTGTAAGGGAAACTCCCACTGCGTCCACCTGTTCATCATTCATCGCTTCGTTTAGGATATTCGACAGGTTGACTTCCGGCTGTGAATGGTAATTTACTGAATCTTTGTTCGCCCCACATCCCAAAAGGACTAGGGCGGTAATGGGTAAGAGTAATCTAAATAGGTTCATCATTGATTTTTTTACAAAGATGATCGTTTCAGAATAGTATCCATTGTAAAAATTCGTCACAATTTACATCGGTCGTATTCCTATGAAACTAGGAGCCTCCAGTAACTGTGTAGGCGTCAATGAAGTATATCGTTTGATCTCCTTGATAAAATGCGATTGGTCAAAATAATCGTATTCAGTTACATAATACTGCCAATCGGTATTCCGGGTAGTGCAAATTTCACGCGCCACTTGCTTGTATCGTTGTAAAGATTGAAACTTCTTTGGTGTGAGTCCGGTTTCTTTCTTAAAATACCGCTCTAGAGTAGAATAGGAATACTGAGTAACCTCTCTTAGGGTTTGGAGGCTAAAATTGGATCCGAGTTCCTGAGCCATCTCCACCACAAACCCTTCATTTTCGGATTTATAATGACTGAGAAACCATTCGTCCAACTCACTTGCAATTTCCATGGCATCCAATCGGGCTAACTTTCTTCTAAAAGCTTCCACCTTCGTTCCAAAAACATCTCCCCAATTCGCTACTGAATTCTTCATCAGAATCTCCGAGTTATAATCTACAAAAGGACGTAAGGACGATAAACTTCTGGATTTAAACTTGATAAGAATAAAAGATTTCAAACTGGAAAAGTCCACTTTCATTTGATCATAAATAAATGAGAAGAGCACTCCTTTATCCCCAACAAACGTTTCTCCCATATATTGAAAAGAGTAATTTCCTTCCAAGACAATAAGCATATCCGGGGTGATCCCCGGGTAGGCAAAAATATGGGACTGTGGACCCAGTAAGGCTTTCACATCGTTAACGATCCAGTAGTAATCAATGTGTTTTTGCAGACTGCTATGCGTTGGTGAAATGATCATGAATTGACTTTCCTAAGAGTCGTGAAAGATATGATTTTGTTACCGCTTTCCCGCGCAACTCTTCCACGATCCTAGAAAACCTTTTAGAAAATACGCCCGTAGTAGTTGAGATCGACCACTGTTCCACAGGTCGTCCTGTAATCTCTTCGAATGGTGCCTTCTAACTGAAAGCCACAACTTTGAGCCACCTTGATGCTTCGGTAATTCTCTGGCGAAATCCTGCACAAGAGCTTCTTAAATCCGTGCATAGAAACGATATATTCAACAAGTTGTTTTAAATGAGTTGTAATGATTCCTTTCCCTTCAAATGAAACGTCTATGAAGGCTCCCAGCTCTGCCTTTGGAATACCCCAATCGATATTCTTGACATCGATCAAACCTACAATTCCGGGATGGCTTATATGCGTAATAACATAGGGGAAATATGTCTTTTGCTTAATTCGTTCCTGTATCTCTTTACAGTAGGAGATTGCATCCGCACGAGTCTTTGTATGAGCCAGGGTTCCCGCAAAAAAATCTTCGAGTCGAGACCGATTCGCCTGAATGACATCGAAGAAAAGGTCGCTTTGGTCTTCACGTAGTAATGTAATAGAATACTCTTCCATTGGGTATGCTTTGGCATGAATAAAGAACGGAAAATCTCAATATATAACTATTGATCGGCCTCAATATTTTCTGATTCTGGATAAGGTTTCTGGAGTCATGCGCAAATAGGAGGCTATGTATTTATTGGGTATCTCCTGAAAAAGATCCGGGCGACGGGTCATGGTTCTCTCATATCGTTTTACAGGGGAAGCGGCAAAAAGGTCCTTTTCCCGTTCCGTTTGAAATCGAATAAGATCTGCCACCACCCTATCCCAAAGCGATCTATTCTCTTCACTTGAATGAATAAAACGCATAAAATCTTGTTTCGAAACATAACATACTTGAGTTCGCTTCAAGGCCTGAATGGCCAACTCCGATTTCTCCTCAGAAAAAAAGGAATCTATATCGGTGATCAAAGAGTTCTTATATCCAAAATACAATATATGCTCATCTTCACCTTCGCTGAAAAACACGCGCAAACTACCACTTACCACAAAATAAACCGCTGTATCCACAGTATTAGGCCTCTTTATATAGGCTCCGCGCTTAAAAACTTTTGTCCTTTTCGGGATGCTTGCCTGTTCTAACTTTTGCTTCAATATCTCAAATGAATCCATATCTCTAACTCTAAAACTTACCTAAATGTAACCATTCTTTTTTTCAGTCTCCGGTGAATCCAAAATCAAAATAAACCGCTATCAACCTCTGTGTTCATGTATTCTTGGAAATCAGCTATCGGATATGGCGAGCGAAGCCCCTGAAACCACCTCCCGAGTAAAAAGTAAACTTCCACTAGACAGGAGAAGTGGAAAGCAAAGAGAATGGCCCTCTCCCCGTAAACCCACAAGAAAAGGGGGAGTGGACTAGACGCCAAAACAAAAACCCATGCATAGCATGGGTTTTTTTCTAATAAAAAGTAATAAACTAAGCTTCTTCCTTCACCAATTCCTTTTGAATATTAGCCGGAACGGGTTGATAAGAAGAAAAGCTCGAATTGAAGGTAGCCCGGCCTTGCGTTAATGATCTTAGATTAGTTGAGTATCCAAATAGCTCGACTTCCGGGGTAATACATTTTAATATTTGATAATTATTCTCACTATCGATCCCTTGAATTACGGATCGTCTCGACTGCAGGTCGGTCATCACACTTCCTACCATCTCTTCCGGAACCTTTACAACCAATTCGTTGGTGGGCTCCAGTAACTTCGGATTGGCATTGAGGAAAGCCTCCTTAAAGGCATGTGCGCCGGCGATCTTAAAGGAGATATCATTGGAATCCACCGAATGCATCTTCCCATCGTAAACCATCACTCGGACATCCCGAATGTAGGAACCCGTTAAAGGACCAGATTCCATCACTTCCAGTACCCCTTTCATAATAGCGGGAAGGTATCGGGTGTCAATAACACCTCCAACGATACAGTTATAGAATACCAACTTTCCTCCCCAGGGGAGATCCACTTCTTCCTTCCCACGAATATTAAACCCTTGTGGCTCTTCCATTCCTTCCTCCCAGGGTTCAATCTTCATATGTACCTGGGCGAATTGCCCCGAACCGCCAGATTGTTTTTTATGCCGATAATTGGCCGTTGAAGGACGTTGAATAGTTTCTCGAAAGGCGACTTTAGGCTTCTCGAATTGAGCTTCTACCCCATAAATATGCTTTAAGGTCCAATCGATCGTGGCCAGGTGTAACTCTCCCTGACAGCTTAATACCAGTTGTTTTCCTTCCTTGGAGTAGCGCACAATGACCGTCGGGTCCTGGAAACTGATCTTCTTTAATGCATCACTCAACTTTTCATCATCTGCAGTATTAACGGCAGACACAGCCTTTTTTACTCTGGCCTGCGGATATTGAATGGGTTTGATGGCAATGGCCTGCCCAGGTTCATGTAATGTATCATTGGTTTGGGTATATTTCAACTTCAAAGTGGCCCCAATATCACCTGTGGTAAGCTTAGAAATAGGTTCACGTTTGGTACCGTCCATAATGAACAACTGATTGAGTATTTCCGTTTCCCCATTCCTTGAATTTACCAATTTATCATTAAGATTGATCTCACCAGATTTCACCTTAAAAAAAGTAATCAGCCCTAAATTAGGCTGATAGACCGTTTTAAATACAAATAAGGCGGTGGGTGCTTCTTTCTTGCGCACCACTTCCTTTCCTCCAACACTCTGCTCCGCTTGAAGATCGGCTGCAGCAGGAGCCACATTATCTATGAACCCCATAAGCCTGCCAGATCCCATATCGTTAAGAGCTGAAACGCAGAATACCGGAAACAGTTCATGGTTCAGCATTCCGGCCTTGATCCCTTTTCTCATTTCATCTTCATTCAAGGTTCCCTTTTCGAAGAATAACTCAAGCAACTCATCATCGTTTTCTGCTGCTTTTTCCACTAATTCATTGTGAAGGCGATTCGCCATCTCATGCTGGTCTTCCGGAATTTCCAATTTTTCGGGCTTCCCTCCTTCCGGCGGAAACTTATAAACCTTCATCTTAAGAACATCCAGGATACATTGAGCCCCGTCTATGGTTAGCGGATATTGAATCTTCACCGCTCGATTGCCTACTAAGGAGGTAATGCTCTTAAAAGTTTCCTCGAAATCAGAATTGGGATGATCTATCTGATTGGCAACAAAAAGCGTGGGTTTATGATATTTATCCACATAATCCCAAATGATTTCTGTCCCTACTTCCACCCCGTGTTGCGAATTCAAGACCGTTACAATCGTATCGGCCACCCGTATGGAGGAGACGATCTCGCCTATGAAATCATCCAGGCCTGGTGTGTCAATAATGTTGATCTTGTAATTGCGCCATTCGGTGTGAAGTGGTGTCGCAAAGACCGAAGCTTCTCGTTCGTGTTCGATCTCATGGTAATCGGAAACCGTATTCTTTCCTTCTATGGTTCCGCGTCGATTTAAAAGCCCAGCTTCAAAGAGCATGGTTTCGGCTAAGGTTGTTTTTCCGCTGTTGTGGGCCCCAACGAAAACTACATTTTTAATGTGTTTATCATCATATACTTTCATAATCAATGGTTTAGCCTTCTAAAAATAGGAAATGTTTAACAGAAGTAAAAGAAATTGTTATTTCTTTTTAGGTGTAAAGTCATACAACTTCAGCTTATCCCAATATTTACTCTTATTGTGCTCAATTTTTTAGGGTTTCTCCTACATTTATTGTAACTTTAAGAGACGCTCATCTAGTCATTACAGATAGGCCCCAAAGTCTTTAAGGCTATCGACCCGAAGGTTCATGGCGGCCCTATTTCTTCTACCGTCATAGTGACTTTTTCTACATAAAATAACTCTTAAACTAATTATTATGAACCCTATAATACTATCGGCTATCGTCCTAGGGGTATTGCTACTCTCTGGAATTAGGATAGTTTTTGAATACAAACGGGCACTGAAATTCAGATTTGGAAAATATATTAAAACGCTCCAGCCCGGACTTCGTTGGATCATTCCTATTGTGGAAACCATTCAGGTGGTTGATATTAGAGTGATTACCATTAACATTGTCTCCCAGGAAGTCATGACCGAAGACAACGTACCCTGCAGTATTGACGGCGTGGTCTTTTTCAAAATAAATGATCCCGAAAAAGCTGTACTGGAAGTGGAACAGTACAATTTTGCCATCACCCAGCTATCTCAGGCAGCATTGCGAGATGTATGTGGTAAGGTGGAACTGGACACCATCCTGTCTAAAAGAGAGGAAATGGGAAAGAACATCAAAGGAATTGTTGAACAGGAAACCAAAGAATGGGGTATTGAGATCAACGATGTGAAGATAAAGGACATTCAACTGCCTGAAAATATGAGACGCATGATG
>JBCBDM010000202.1:0-6364 GCA_038529705.1 Bacteroidota bacterium | reverse complement strand
GATTTTAACCACCTACCTCGTGGAGCGGCAGAAGTTTGGTTAGCCTTTGGCAGATGTGAGATATAAGATAAAAGATGTAAGATGGACGAGCCCCTTAAATAAAGTGCATTTTTTTAAAAAATAGTTTGTCAAAATAAATAGGAGGTGTATATTTGCCTCCGCTAACAAGCAATATGCTTAAGCAACGGTCTGGTAGTTCAGTTGGTTAGAATACCTGCCTGTCACGCAGGGGGTCGCGAGTTCGAGTCTCGTCCAGACCGCAAGATTCCGCAACAAGTGCGGAACAAGATGTTGTGTTGAGTCACTTAAATGTGACTTGTGGTTTAGAAATAGACCAATGAGAAGCTTATCCAATTGGATGGGCTTTTTTTGTTTTATACCGCATCTCCTCCTAGAACTTTAATGTGTGATTTTAATTAATTTAAATTGTTGCGTAGTATTGTTCATGTAAACTTTGGCTGTATAAGTTCCATCCGCTAAATTGAGATCACTAAGATTCACATTATTTATCAAAGAGATATCTTTGGATACCAAAAGTCTACCATTTATATCATATAGTTCCAGCTGCGCCTGATCATATCTTTGTCCGGCAAGGAAGATATTCTCCTTAAACGGATTTGGATATAATATGAGGTCTTGTTCAACAACAGGATATTCAT
The DNA here is from genome assembly GCA_038529705.1 of Bacteroidota bacterium. Classification (GTDB taxonomy): domain Bacteria; phylum Bacteroidota; class Bacteroidia; order Flavobacteriales; family Flavobacteriaceae; genus Aureisphaera. The sequence continues at coordinate 5,705 of JBCBDM010000202.1, read as the reverse complement.
TGTCGAGTATGATGGTGTTGTTATAGAGAATGACAACATCTGCAGCTTCATCTATCATGGTAATGTCCATAGCCCCATCATTATTCCTGTCGTGAATTACTGCACAGGCACTCATATCCGGTGAAGGATAAATCCTTTCGTTGATAAACTGGCCTGTACCATCATTTTCCATCAAAGTGTAATCACCACCAAGAACATTACTTGAAATGAAATCCAGGTCTCCATCCCCATCAATATCTCCAAGGTCTACAGCAACCGGAAATTGACCTACATTATAATGTGTGTCAAGTTCTAATCCGCCAGAGCCATCTGAAAAGACTACCGAAACATCATCGGTATGCCGATTTGCCGTAATAGCATCTGCATATCCATCCCCATTGATGTCTCCAATGGCCATCATCCATGGCCCATCACCGACCATCGCAGTCGCGGCAACAGTCATATTTCCGATTCCGTCATTCAAAAGACTCACCACACGGTTAGAGTCATAGGTAGCGACGATCAAATCTGTGAATCCATCAACATTTAGGTCGGTTGCAGCAATCGAGGTCTCTCCCTGAAAACCACTATCTATATTTATGGCAGGTTCAAAAAATCCGTTTCCATCGTTCATCAAAATGGAAATGTTGCTGTCTGCACGGTTAGCTGTAATAATGTCATCCCAGCCGTCTCCATTTAAATCTGCGACCGCAATCCCTCTTACGCCCTCAGATGCGGTGTAATTCATTTGCGTGTTAAAGAACGTAGCCGGATCCCCAACTTGTATATTCACATTGTCGGAATAGGTGCTGCCAATGGCCATATCGATGAAACCATCACGATTAAAATCGGCTCCTTCGTTGGTGCTAGGACCAAGTCCGGAAGGCATCTCGATAACAACGAACGGTTCATAGCCAAGTGATCCATCACTGATCATCACCCTGATATCATCAGAATCTTCGGTGATAACCACAAGATCTGAAAATTCATCATTATTGACGTCACCTGCATAGGCGCCGTAACAGGTTAGTGCACCTTCTCCTGCCAATCTCATATTGATCTGTCCACCATATTCAAGGTCTAAAGATGCGGGCAGGGCCTTCGTCCAAAACTCAAAGCTATATCCGTTGATGAGTTGTGTGCCAGCTGAACCGAGAATATCCCTGGACAATCGCACTGAAACCCATTCTCCATAGAACAGGGGGCGTTGCGGTGTAAATTTAACGGTATTGGTACTGGCATCAAGGGCATAATTTCCTTCCATAGGTCCTGACCATTTACCAAAAACCCGGAAAGTACCGTCATTTATTGTGAGCATATCAGGGGTTTGATTAAATGTAATTGAAATTTCATTTGTTGGTGAAGCTGTGATAGATTGCGCTTCAGGATACGTTTCAATCACCTGTAAACTTTGTGCAAAGCAATATTGTACGAGTAAATTGAAAAATAAGATGACAAATATGTTCCTCATGGCATCGGTCAATTGAATGTTCTCTAAAGTTAATTAATTTAATACTCAAAAAAACAATAATTGTTTGAGACACTTACAGCGATACATTCGAGTCTCGTCCAGACCGCTTTTAACACCCGAGGAATCGGGTGCCTCTTCAAAAAAAGACATATTCTTTGATGATGAAGTTCCCTTTTACAAGGGAACGTTAACGTGTTGTATTGGGTCCTTTAAATAGGGCTTGTGGTTTAGATTCCCTGTCAAGTACGGAAATACAAAACCAATGAGAAGCTTATCCAATTGGATGTGGTGTTCTCTGAAGCTTTAGCGAAAGAGGAGGCTTTTTTTGCTTGAGTTAAAAACACTAATCTAATGTATGAATCACATTAGATTTTTTGAATTCCTCCTCACTAATAGCTACTTGCTTGTCTGCATCCATTGAAATCTTCCATATACCATCTTCCTTGATCAAAACCACGGTAAAATAACCATATCCCATGGGTTGAAAAGACTCCGTATCGGATCCTCTGGAACCTATCCTGTAGTATCCGGTTTGATACACCTTACTGTCTCCGGATGCGGTGGACAGAATTGAAAACGCAATATCCATTTGCCTATTTAGTCCCTCGAACTGTTTAAAAAACCCTTCTATTTCAGTAAAGTATATAGCCTTTGTCTGTATTGTATTTCTGTCGATAGCGACTTTGGTCAAATCGTGTGCCTGTAAAGACTTAAACTTTTCAATATTTAACTCTCGATAAGATTCCATAAAAGGTTTCCACACTTCTTTGTATACAGATGTTATTATATCTTGGGATGACATCGAGGAACCGGTTTCTTGACTCATTACAGTATTAGAAGTAAAGAATATGAGGAGTAAGTACAGTGGCAAGAAGCTTAATTTGATCTTTAATTTTATAGGATGCATAATGTTAATTTTTTTCAATGTAGGTCATTTGTTCCATAAAAGAAGTTAACGACTGTTAACGATTGTTAAGTTGTGCGGCAGAAATGAGTTAGGTGGCATGGCAATAAGACCCCTAAGAAGCTTGTCCAAACGCATGGGTTTTTTGTGTTTGGTAACAAAATCTCTAGAATACGGACCTATACGGATACCATATATTTTTGTTATTTTCAACTACTAAGCGAAACCACTATGGCAAAACGGAAAGGTCCTTTGTTCAAAATTGGACGATATTTTATCGAAATTCTTATTATTATCATTGGTATCACTATTTCATTTGCTCTAAATGATTGGGAGAAGAAACGTTCGGCGCAGGCAGATTATCAAAGTTACCTCAAAAAGCTTCAACAGGATATTCGGATAGACTCCTTACAGATGACGAACGACATGCGCTCTTATTCGAACAAGATAAAGGGAGTTGACCTAATCTTTACATACCACGATGGGTTTAGTCAGGATAGTGTTGCGTTACTCGGTCAGGCTCAGAATGCCTTGTCAAATTATATTGAGTTCCTTCCCAATGACAATACTTTTCAGGTGTTGAGCAGTACAGGCGATTTTAAGGTATTCACCAATGATTCTTTGGTGTCCGAACTCTTCCAATTATATCGATATGACTATTCTTTTATTGAAATGATGGGACGAGAGGCGAATGCTGAAAGAACCGGGGAATTAAAACCATATCTTGTTGAGAATATCTACTTTGAAGATAAAATCACGTTTCCTTTAGTCCGTACAGATATTCCCAAGATAGTGCAGGACCGCACTTTCCGGAACATTTGCCTGGATTATCAAGAATCGAGTTATAGTGCATTGAATGCCTACCAAAGGGCCTTGAAACGACTCTTACGTATCAATAAGATGATACAGCAAGAACTTGAGCCGTAAAGGTCGGTTCGTTGTTTAGTGGTCATTTTTCCAAAGGTGGTCTCCCAGGATACGGCTCTTGGCTATTTTACGGTAGTTACGACTTATGGGAATGGTATGTTCTCCGATGGTGATCTCATGGGGTTCGATCCTTTCTATTTTGTCAATGGCCACCAGGTAGCTTTTATGAACTCGTAAAAAACCGTTTTGTGATAATTTTTGTGCGACGTTCTTCAGTGTCATCAAGGAGACATGCTTCCCTCGGGTGGTGTAGAAGGTGACATAATTTTGTAGTCCCTGAACGTATAAAATAGTGTGGTGGAATATCTTTTCATACTTTCCATCACTTTTCACAAAGAAATAATCCGTTTCGGAAATACTATGTCCTTCATCGGTATGGGAATCTCGTAGCTGTTTCAGCTTCTTCGACTTATTAGCTGCCTTCAGAAACCGGTTAAAAGTAATGGGTTTTAAGAGATAATCTAATACATCCAGGTCGAAGCTCTCCAATGCGAAACTGGGATATGCGGTTGTTATGACGATCATAGGTAACTCCTTGGTAATCTTTAAAAAGTCGATGCCATTAATCACCGGCATTTGAATGTCTAAAAAAACAAGATCTACTTTTTGCTGAGTGAGGATCTCATTTAATTCCAGCGGATTGGATCCCTGCCCAACCAGCATTAAAAAGCTTACTTCATTGATATAGCTTACAAGACCTTCTCGAGCCAGAGGCTCATCATCTATAATTACACAACGTATCATATGGCTTCAGCTATTTGGACAGTTTGACGAAGATCGGTTAACTTCAGATGTAGGCGCACCTTATAAGAATCTTCCCTTTGTTCGATGTTCAATTCATGGGTTTCAGGATAGAGGAGTTCCAGTCTACGTTTCACATTCTTAAGACCCAACCCATTGAATTGCATCGCATCCTTGGCCGTGTTTTTATGGGAAGAAAGACTATTGGAAACTACGAACACAAATTGATTTCCTTCGAGTGAAAATTGAAGATCTACCCAATTAGGGGTCTCTTTGGTTGGATTAAAATGTTTGAAGGCGTTTTCTATGAAGGGCATCAATAGGAAGGGGGCAATGGCCAGTTGAGCGTTTTGAGTACCTTCAAACCGGGTCGTTATCGAAACACTTTTGTCATGTCGCAAGCGCTCCAGGGATAAGAAACTTTCAATAAAACCAAGTTCCTTCTTCAAAGGGATCACATGTTCATTGCATTCGTAAAGTTGGTAGCGCAGGAGGTCCGAAAATTTGGATAGGGATTCACTAGCCAATTGAGAATTTTTGTTGATTAGAACAAAGATCGAATTAATGGTATTAAACAAAAAATGCGGATTGAATTGAGATTTCAAAAATTGTAGTTCAGATTTTAGCTTTTCCTGTTCCAATTCTCGTTGTCGTCGTTGTGCGTCAATCCAGTTTTTACCTAGTTTGATGCTTAACCCGAGTGTCATGGATGACAGAGAGGAGGGGAAGGCGTCTTTCTTCAGAATGTAAAAATTGGAAATTGAGGTATAGGGCATCAACTCTGTTGCCGGAGCCCCTTGTATCCGAGCCCCAATGAGGATGCCCGTTAAAATTAGGAGGGACATGGCACCAATGGTTAAGAATACTGAAACTATAAAACTTAAGTACTTCCCTTTTTCTAAATACTTTGGGATGAGAAAGTACAGGCAGAAATAGACCCCAAGAGCCTGTATGATTACAAAGGAGCAGAACCGGAACAGTTGAAAAGGTTCCTGTAATGCCTCAAAAACCGACTTGTCCCTAATGACGTAGAAGTTCCACCAAAAATAGTGATACAACGTCCAAAACACCAGGTGATGGATTTTGTACTTGAAGAGCCACTCATATGCCGATTTTTTCAGTCTCAAACCTAATCTTTTTACAAAACTAAACTAAAATACAAGGAATTAATAGGCTAGGTGACAACAAGGCATTTTTTGTTGATGAAAGGACATGCATTCTTGATGTCTGGTTAGTTTAACAATTTTTTGATGGCATTTCTCTCAAAATTCCATCAATTGTGCTTTAATCAATTATTTAAGTCGCTCCGTCATAATCATTTCCGGATGATCCAATCTCTATGTTGTTTTGATGTCTAATTAATTATGAATCAATTAAAACAAACAGATCATGAAAAAAGTAATTGTATTTATCGCTTTAGTTGGAACGATTGTGTCCTTGCGAGCTCAGGATTTTGTAGCCGATGTTTCAAGGGATCAGGATGAGGTAATTTCAGGGAATGACATGGTACGCAATCAAGATTATTTGGAAGCTGTTCAGGCAGTTAAATCTCCCGTAAAGGCTTCACATATACAAAGTTTATTGTCTACCTGGAAACTGGAGAGTCAAAAGCAGTTTCAGGATAGGAAGGAACTTTGTATATGTGAAGCCTTTACGGGAGATTTAACTGCCTGAACAGCTTCC
>JBCBDM010000201.1:0-6436 GCA_038529705.1 Bacteroidota bacterium | reverse complement strand
TGAAAAAGCCTAAAAGCCTCCGAATTACAATAAATGGCACCCTTCAAAAAGGAGTACTGCCCAAAGATGTGATCCTCTATATTATCGCTCAAATCGGGACCAATGCCGGCACAGGGTATTTCTGCGAATATGCGGGAGATGTTTTCGAAAATATGAGCATGGAAGGCAGAATGACCATCTGTAATATGAGCATAGAAATGGGGGCCAGAGGAGGAATGATCGCACCAGATGAAACTACCTTTAATTATGTAAAAGGAAAGAAATTTGCCCCAAAGGACTATAACCAAAAAGTGGCCTATTGGAAAACCTTACCTACGGATGAAGGTGCTGTATTCGACAAAGAATACTTTTTCGATGCCGCAGATATTGAACCCATGATCACCTATGGTACCCATCCCGGAATGGGTATAAAGCTATCGGAAAACATCCCGACATTAGCAGACAACTCTTTTCAAAAATCACTGAATTATATGGGCTTTGAAGCTGGAGAGCGCCTCATAGACAAGCCTATTAACTATGTCTTTATAGGCAGTTGTACCAATTCTCGAATAGAAGATTTTAGAGTGGCTGCCCATTATGTAAAAGGGAAACAAAAAGCCGAAAATGTAACCGCCTGGTTAGTCCCTGGAAGTAAGCAGGTAGAAGCGCAAATAATTGAAGAAGGCTTGCAAAATATCTTCGAGGAAGCCGGATTCAAATTAAGGCAACCGGGTTGTTCTGCTTGTCTCGCCATGAACGATGATAAGATCCCACCAGGGGAATATTGCGTCTCTACTTCCAACCGCAACTTCGAGGGGCGTCAAGGGCAGGGATCAAGGACCTTGCTTGCCAGTCCTCTTGTGGCTGCTGCTACAGCTATTGAAGGAAAAATTGTTGACGTAAAAAAACATCTGATCTAATGGAAAAATTTAGCCTATTACGAGACACTGCAATTCCTCTGAACATCGAAAACATCGATACAGATCAGATCATTCCGGCCCGTTTTCTAAAAGCCACGGATAAGAAGGGATTTGGTGATCATGTTTTTCGGGACTGGCGATTCGACCCGAAAGGAAATTTGAAAGAATCATTTGTTCTCAATGATTCTAAATATCGAGGCAGCATTCTGGTGGCTGGAAACAACTTTGGCTGTGGCTCCAGTAGAGAACATGCAGCTTGGGCCTTAGTGGGATATGGGTTTAAAGTAATAGTATCCAGTTTTTTCGCAGATATTTTCAAAGGAAATTCATTGAACAACGGTTTACTTCCGGTTCAGGTTTCTGAAGGATTTCTAATGGCATTATTGCAAGTATTGAAAGAGAACCCAGCTACCAAGGTAGAAGTAGATCTGGAGAGCCAGTGTATTTCCGTAGTAGACCACCTTTTGAAAGAAAACTTTGAGATAGATCCCTACAAAAAAACATGCTTACTGAAGGGATATGACGACATTGATTATCTATTGAGTAAAAGAGATGCCATAGAAGCATTTGAAACGAATCATACCTATTAAAAATAATAACACAAATTAAGAAAGTTGAGACTGAATTTCAGCTTTCGCAGAAATTGAAAATGAAATTAAATATAGCTGTACTACCCGGAGACGGAATAGGTCCCGAAGTAACCCAAGAAGCGGTGAAGGTATTGAAAGCCATTGCCACAGAATTTAGCCATGAGTTCATCTTCAGGTCGGCACCTGTGGGTGCTGTTGCCATCGACATCGAAGGAACTCCTCTGCCTAAAGGCACTTTAAAGCTTTGTAAATCCAGTGATGCCATACTCTTTGGTGCCATAGGCGACCCTAAATATGATCATGACCCTTCGGCGAAGGTTCGTCCTGAACAAGGGTTGCTACAACTTCGGAAAGAATTAGGCTTATTTGCCAATATAAGGCCGGTAAAAGCCTATGATACACTGCTCGACAAATCTCCGTTAAAAGAAGCAAATATCAAGGGGACGGACATTAGTATCTACCGGGAATTGACCGGAGGTATTTACTTTGGTGAAAAGAAATTGAATGCCGCCGGCACAGAAGCCTCAGACCTTTGTCTATATACTAAGGAAGAGATTGAACGTATTGCACATTTGGCATTCAAGGCAGCACAAACAAGAAAAAAGAAAGTCACCTTGGTCGATAAGGCCAATGTATTGGAAAGTTCACGTCTCTGGAGAAAGGTGGTTACCCAACTGGCCACTAACTACCCGGATGTGAACTTAGACTTTCTGTTTGTAGACAATGCCGCCATGCAACTTATTTTGAACCCAAGGCAGTTCGATGTGATCCTTACCGAAAATATGTTTGGCGATATCATTAGTGATGAAGCTAGCGTAATTGGAGGATCTATTGGCTTGCTCGCATCCGCTTCGGTGGGTGGTACCACCGGATTGTTTGAACCCATACATGGATCGTTTCCGGAAGGAAAAGGAAAGGGAATCGCCAACCCCATTGCCTCCATACTTTCGGCGGCGATGTTGTTGGAACACTTCGGACTAACAGACGAAGCTAGCCTTATTCGCAAAGCAGTGGATAAATCGTTGGAATTGCAGATTACTACGGCCGATCTCGATGCAGATCAACGAGGAGTCAGTACGGATCAGGTAGGAGATTTTATTGAAGACTTCATTCAACACCCTGAAGATAGCAATATGAATTTTGCGAATATCTATTTAGGACAATCCACCATCATATAGGCGTACGAAAATTCCAGTTAGTTAGTTGTTTAACAACAGTTGTTTTAGCTGTGTATAGGTCGAGATCTTCTCGGCCTTCTTTTCTTGATGTAAAAGGGCTTGTATGGCTTCGGGTATGTTTATGGCTTCTAAAATTTTCTTCGGAAGTACATCTAAAAACTTAACGGGATGGGCCGTTTCCAGGAATATTCCTAAAGTGTCATGGTTGTCTTTCATATATTCCTTCAACGCCAAATATCCAATAGCGCCGTGAGGATCTGCCATATAACCTATTTTCGAATACAATAGACTCAAGGCTTCTTCCGTTTCCCGATCGGAATAACTATATCCGGATAGGTGCTTCCGTAACTTATCTAAGTCATTATCATATAACTGTTGGATACGAACAAAATTACTGGGCGCACCCACGTCCATGGCATTGGAAATAGTGGCAATGGATGGCTTGGGATGGTATTGTCCTGTTCTCAGGTAGTTAGGAATAATATTATTAGCATTGGTTCCGGTTACGAAATGGGTTACAGGCAATCCCAGTTTCTGAGCCATCATTCCGGCACAAATATTTCCGAAGTTTCCACTGGGAACGGAAAACACCAGTTCCTTTCCTTTGGCTTTCAAATCCTTGTAAGCAAAGAAATAGTAAAACATTTGAGGTAACCATCGCGCCACATTTATGGAGTTTGCCGAAGTAAGGGTGCGCTTTCCTTCAAAATCAACATCCAGGAATGCTTTTTTCACCATGGCCTGACAATCGTCGAAAGTACCTTCCACTTCTATCGCCGAAATATTCCGCCCCAACGTGGTTAATTGCTTCTCCTGAATCTCACTTACTTTGCCACCAGGGTATAGTATGACCACATCCACACCCTTTACCTCATAGAAACCATTAGCTACCGCTCCTCCTGTATCTCCTGAAGTTGCTACCAAAACTGTTACCTTTTCCTGCGTTGGATTGTTTCGGTTAAAGTAGCCAAGACATCTGGCCATAAAACGCGCTCCCACATCTTTGAAGGCCAGCGTAGGACCATGGTACAGTTCCAAAGACAAAACATTCGGTTCTAATTCCACTAACGGAAAATCAAAGGAAAGTACTTCTTGCAGTATGACTTTCAGATTGGATTCAGGAATATCATTTCCCACAAACTGCCGGATAACTTCATAGGCAATTTCTACTTTATCAAGGCTTTCAATACTTTCAAAAAAGCTTTGAGGTAATGGTTCAATGGTATTGGGAAAATAAAGTCCCTTATCCGGAGCCAACCCTTTTATCACTGCCTCCTTAAACGACACCTCAGGTGCCTTCCTATGTAAACTAAAGTATGTCATTGTTTATTCTATAATTCTTACTCCCTGATTGCCGATACTCGATATATAAACATGATGGCCTATTCCCGTATTTCGATAGATCTCTTTCATAACCTCAGCCACTTTCCCAGCCTGTTCTTCTCCTTTTGACAAGGCATACACCGAAGGTCCGGACCCCGAAATCCCAGCTCCCAGGGCACCCGCTGCAATCACATCCTCTTTTAACCTATTAAAATGAGGAATGAATTGCTTTCGAAACGGTTCGGCCACTACATCCACAAGAGATCGGCCAATCAGGTCATAGTCTCCACTATGCAAACCACTAATTAATCCTCCTACGTTGGCCCATTGGGCAACAGCCGATTTTAAAGGAAGTTCTTTGGGTAATACATTGCGGGCATCTTCCGTCTTCACTTCAATTTGAGGATGAATAACGGTAGCGAACAACTCTTTTGGAGTAGGAATCGATATCACATCCAACGGATAGTAGCTGCGTATGAGAACAAATCCGCCATAAATGGCAGCCCCCACATTGTCTGCTATGGGAGTACCACAGGCGATCTCCTCACCAAGCATAGCGTATTTTACCAACTCCAAAGGGCTGTAGGGATTATGCAAGAGTTGATTCACCGCAAAAGCTGCCCCAGCACTACTTGCCGCACTACTTCCCAAACCACTGCCCGGTTTATACCCTTTACATATCTTGATGTCCACTCCAAAATTGGCTTTACTATCATTCAATATCTTTTGGGTCACCACACTAGCCGCATTCTTCTTAATATCCATAGGTAATTTGGCCCCTTCAACCGAAGAAATACTCACCTTCCCTGTGGCATTTTTCTGAAAGATCATTTCATCCCCTAATGTGTCCAAAGCAAAGGCCATGGCATCAAAACCACAAGAAACATTGGCCACCGTAGCCGGTGCAAAAACTCGTATACTTTCCATAGCTATCTTTTTCCTAAGCTTATGATGTCTCCAAACAATCCCGAGGCGGTCACTTCTGCTCCGGCACCTGCACCTTTTACAATTAATGGTTGATCTGCATATCTGGACGTGTAGAACAATACGATGTTATCCTTTCCGTCCAGATTATAGAAAGGATGCTCCTTTCCTATCTGTTGTAAACTCACTTTGGCTTTCCCGTTATGGAATTCGGCCACGTATTTCAGTCTCGCCTCGTTTTGTTCGGCCTTGTCTAACAGGGCTTCGAAATGAGCGGCTTCAGATTGCAACGTTTGAAAGAAATCTGCCACCGAATCCGCCTCGCTGGAGGCTTTAGGTAGAAAGCTGATATTTTCAATATCTTCCATATCAATTTCATTTCCACTTTCTCTTGCCAGAATCAGAATCTTACGAGCCACATCTACTCCACTGAGGTCGATTCTGGGATCTGGCTCCGTATACCCTTCCGCTCCGGCTTGTCTTACCACATCGTGGAAATTGGTGGTCTTGGAAAAATGATTAAAAATAAAGTTAAGGCTCCCGGAAAGAACTGCCTTGATGGAAGTCACCTTGTCCCCGGAATTAATAAGATTATTAAGGGTGTTGATTATAGGCAAGCCCGCTCCAACATTAGTCTCAAATAAGAAAGGAGCATTGTATTTTCGCGATAATCTTTTGAGTTCTTCATAATTTGAATAATCCGAAGAACAGGCAATTTTATTACAGGCAATAATGGCTATACTCTCCCTGAGATAACGGTTGTAACTACGAGCTACTTCGGCATTGGCCGTGATATCCACAAAAATACTGTTTCTCAAGTTGAGCTCTTTAATCCTGGATAACCATTGCTCCGAATCTTTGTTTTCTCCCTGCTCCAAGGCTTGTGGCCAATGGGAAAGATCGATCCCCTCTTCATGAAACAACATCTTTTTTGAGTTACTTAATCCAACCACTTTCACTTTTAAAAAGAGGTTTTCGTATAAATACTCCTGTTGCCGCTCGATCTGATCCAACAAACGACGTCCTACATTTCCAACACCTACAATGAAAAGGTTCAAGGTCTTTACCTGTCGTTCAAAAAAACGATAATGAAGCGAATTCAACGCTTTCTTTACATCTTTGGCAGCGAGAACGGCAGAAATATTGCGTTCTGAAGCCCCTTGAGCAATGGCCCGTATATTTACATTGTTCTCGCCCAACGCACTGAACATCTTACCACTAATCCCTTGATGGTTTTTCATATTATCTCCAATCACAGCAATGATAGCGAGGTCATTTTCTGCCCAAACCGGATCGATCTTCCCCAGGGAGATCTCAAAGGCAAATTGCCCGTCTACAGCCGCCTTTGCCCTTTGGGCATCATTGGATTTCACGGCCACACAAATGGAATGTTCGGACGAGGCCTGGGTAATGAGAATTACATTCACCTTTTCTGCGGCCAGCGTATCGAATAGGCGTTTTGAGAAACCCGGAATTCCTACCATGCCGTTTCCTTCGAGGGTGAGGAGTGCAACATCGGACA
>JBCBDM010000200.1:0-6484 GCA_038529705.1 Bacteroidota bacterium | reverse complement strand
CCGTCCAGAGTGAAACTGAACATCCGTTTTAGCATAAACCAGGCCTGTTCCATGTTGCTAGCACGGAATAACAATGCAGATAGCGTAAATATTACAAAACCATACATGGAAGCCAGTAACCAAGGGATGCTTTGTAATTTCTGCTGAAGGGTACGCTTATTTTTAATAATGGGAAGACGTTCCAATACCAGGATCACTCCATTGAGGAGACCAAATACGATAAAGGTCCAATTGGCTCCGTGCCAAAAGCCCACCAAAGTAAACGTAAACAGAAGTGCTAAGGCTCTTTTGGCCGGACTAATTCTCTTACCCATTTTCACTAAGGGGATATACACATAATCTGTGAACCATCTGGTGAGCGTAATATGCCATCGTTGCCAAAACTCGGAAACACTTCTTGAAAAATAAGGGAAATTAAAATTTTTGCTTAGCTTAAAACCAAAGAGTTTGGCGGTTCCCAGTGCCACATCTGTATATCCGGAAAAATCACAATAGATCTGAAAACAAAACAAAAAGGCAGCAAAAGCAATAGTGATGCTGTTATAAGCACCCGGGTCGGTAAAGACCATCGAAACAGCAATACCTAGTTTTTCGGCTACGATGATCTTCTTAAAAAGACCCCAAAGGATTTGCCGAAGCCCTTCCTTAGAAGTTTGAAGGTCGAATTTTCTCTTGTTTTCAAATTGAGGAAGTAGTTGACGGGTCTTTTCAATGGGGCCCGCCACCAATTGAGGAAAGAAACTGACGAAGCACAAAAATTCCAATAAATTCTTGGTGGGTTTTGTTCTCTTTTGAAACACATCTATGGTATAGCTCATGGTTTGGAAGGTATAAAAGCTCAATCCCACTGGAATGGCTACGTTCCAAAAAGTATATCTGTTACCGGTTTCCATTCCGAATAGGTCTTCAAAACTATGTATAAAGAAATTGAAGTACTTAAAGGTAAACAGGACGCCCAGATTCCAGAAGATAGTTGTCCATAGATAGACTCTTCTTCGGTTTTTGCTTTCAGACTGTGCTATGGCACGACCCGCAATATAATCGATGAGTGAGCTAGCAAAAAGAAGCCCGAGGAATCGCCAATCCCAAAGTCCATAAAAAACATAACTTGCCAGGAGAATAAGAACGTTCTGAGCATTCCGCCGTTCTGTACCTATGGCCCAATATGCCAAATAGACAATGACCAGGAAAAATCCAAAATCGAATGAGTTAAAAAGCACCTACTAATTGAAATTTGAGGCTAAAGATAAAAAAAGGCCACCGTTTGGTGACCTTTTATATTGAATGTTCTTTATAGGTGATAAGTATGGAACCCTTGAACTCACAAGACTTTCAATCAAAGTACTGGATTAAAAGTTACAATTAATATCACTTGTAAAGGTACCGGTAATCAATCCATAACTGTTGGAAGGCCATTGCCATACTCCATTAAGATCTTCACAGATATCTCCAATGTTGGCTGGTAGGTTATTGGATGCAAGATTTCCATTCCAGGTCACTGGATTTCCGTTGGCGAAATAACCTACGTTCGTGGTCATATCACCACTTAGCAAGTTACAATCCAAGACGTTTCCATTGAGCACACAAGCATCTTCAATTCCAATACCTGTGTAAACGATAGTATCTAAGGTAGCTTGAGTAGCTACCACTCTTGTATTAGAGGTTGTCGATTCCGTAATTAGAAAATTAAATGTTTTGGTCGTACTAGTGCTCAACAGGGGATGTCCATTGCAACTACCGCAATCGTAAGTACCGGTTATAGCGGTTACAGATGCAGTTTCGGTTTCTTTTGCGATGATAATATGGCTGGCATCTCCTTGGAAGACTACGTCGGTAATGGTAGGATTGGAACCATTGGCCTCTACCGAGAATAGAAAACTGATGGCTGCTGAAGACAAAGAAAGGTTGGTAATTGCTACGCCCTCAAGGACCTCCTGGTTGGAGGTAAGTTCATAGCTACTGCCATCATCAAAGTTCAATTTGGCTTTCGCATAGGCGGTCTTAACAGAGCTATTATCGCTCTCATAGATGTTCAGTTCAAGGGTGGCACGAGCATCGGTGTTTTTAGAGGCAAAGACTCCTTTGTAGGTTCCAAAATTTGAATGATCATAATAAGCAAGGTTGGCCGTTTGAGTCGTTTGAACTTCGGCTTCCTCTTTGGAACAACCCGCTAGTAAAAATAGGTAGGTTAGTGCAAGTAGAATTCGTTTCATAAATGGGCTTTTAAAAATTTGAAAGCGAATGTAGGAAATGTAAGACGTCCATTTTTAACTATTCGATGAACGGAAGCAGAAATTCGATGAAAGTAAAGTCTATTCTAGCCTTTATTAGAGTTTACACGTATAGAAAATAAGGTTTTTACATAATAAAGGCCGCCATTGGCGGCCTTTATTTTTCTTCTCAACCAAGATATTAGTTGGCTTCCACGCGAATATCATCAATCGCAATATCTTCATCACCAGCATCCAGTCCGGTAATAAATACCCTGATGCTTACTGTCGCATTGCCCGCAGTAGCAAAAGACGCGCTGTATTGTGTGAAGGTATCTGTAATTTCGGCACCATCGCCAATACCGTCAAAATCAGTGTCGATTCTAGGAGCTGTATTAGCTGTAATGGCAGACGATTCAATTGCAATGAGGTCATTCCATGTGGAATTATTAAAGGAGTATTCAATACGAACGGAAGAATTTCCATCCCAATCCTCGTTAGTACCGTCATCATCTTCAGCGAAAAATGCAGACACATCAACATTGGATAGTCCCGCAACGTTTAGGTCGGACCAAATTAATCTCACCGATGAAGTGGGATTTGTTAGAAAAGTACCGTCGGTATCCTGGGCTCCGTAGAATTGAGAGCCTTGAACATTAGAATATGAAACATCATCACCCGGTTCAAATAATCCAAGCCCTACGATACCGTAATAGTCCTCTCCCGCGATCCCCGAAAGATCGTCAACCGGATCTGCCGTATAATCGAAAGTAGCATCTTCAAAGTCTTCAAAAATTAATACGCCAGGACATGTACTATCACTTACAAAGGTCCCTGTAATCAACCCATAACTAATTGACTGCCACTGCCAGGTCCCGCTGGCTCCAGAACAATCCTGCGGACCTGTAGGTTCGTTATTAAAGGTATGAGTCCCATTCCAGGTAACGGGATTTCCATTGGCCAGATGCCCGGTGGTCGTAGTGCTACCGTCGCCACTTTCCAAGGTACAGCTAGTAAGAATGCCATCGGCTACGCAGTTATCCTGGTAACCAATACCAGCGATAACGGAAGTTCCAAGGGTGGACTGAGTGGTTATATTACCCGTTCCATCCGGGGTAGCGAAAACCATATTGAATGTCTGGGTAAGGCCGGTTCCAAGAACAGGGTGTCCATTACAGGTCCCGCATTCATAGGTTCCGGTAATTGGGGTTACGGGAGCAAGGCTCGTTTCTTTCATCAAGATAATGTCAGACGCTGCGCCTTTAAAGGTTGCATCTGTAACCGTAGGCTCGCTGCCGTCCGCATGTACCGAAAAATTGAAGTTGGCTTCAGGGCTGTGAAAGAAAAGGTTGGTAATGGTTTCATGGTTATTGACCATCTCATCTGCCCTGAGCACATGGACTTCCCCTGTCTGCAGTTGTAGGGTAGCAGTAGGAAGTGCTTCGGCTGCATTATGACTTTTTAGTGGGAAATTCACCGTGACAACCGCTCTGTACTCGGCATCGAGAGTGGTGAACACGCCTTTGTAGATACCCAGATTCGATTCGTCTGTGTTTAAGTTCGTAGTCAATGCAGCATCTTGCTGCAGTGAATGGGTGGAGTCCTTAGAACATCCAAATAAAAGGGCGATCAGCGCCCCACCTAACAAAATCTTTTTCATATTTTTTTATTTAATTACCATGCAAAACTAGTTGCATTTCAAGCGTAAAGAAACTTCTTAATATTAAGAAATTATCAAGAAAAAAGTCTTTATCCAATTGTTTTCGATAAAGACTTTATATATTAGTTTAAATGCAATATCAAGCTATTCAAAATAGCTAAAGGTCTCACCACTTTTGATCTTCAATAAAGATTCATAAATCAACTTAATTACATTTTCAACATCGTCTCTATGAACCATTTCCACAGTAGTATGCATATAGCGAAGTGGAAGTGAAATAAGGGCACTGGCTACACCGCTTCCGCTATAGGCAAACGCATCCGTATCTGTTCCGGTAGCTCTGGAAAGAGCGGCTCGTTGAAAGGGTATTTTCTTTTCTTCTGCAGTATCCGTGATTAGATCTCTTAATTTTTGTTGTACCGCCGGCGCGTAGGCAATAACGGGTCCATCTCCAATCTTAGCCAGTCCTTGTTTTTTCTTATCGATCATCGGAGTTGTAGTATCGTGTGTCACATCGGTTACAATAGCCGCGTGTGGCTGAATCCGTTCGGCGATCATTTGCGCTCCTCTAAGCCCGATCTCTTCCTGCACAGAGTTGGTGATATAGAGACCAAAAGGAAGTTTATTTTCGTTCTCATGGAGTAGCCTAGCTACCTCTGCGATCATAAAACCTCCCATACGATTATCCAATGCCCGGCATACAAATTTATCTTTGTTCAATATGTGAAATTCGTCCGGATAGGTAATGACACATCCTACGTGAACTCCCATCTTCTCCACTTCTTTTTTGTCTTTGGCTCCTATATCAATAAAAATATTCTCGGGCTTAGGAGGCTCTTCCTTGGCTCTGCTTCGGGTGTGAATAGCGGGCCACCCAAAAACTCCCTTTACAATACCTTTCTTGGTATGGATATTCACAATTTTTGAAGGTGCAATTTGATGGTCACTTCCTCCGTTTCTAATCACATAGATAAGACCGTTATCTGCAATATAATTGACGTACCAGGAAATTTCATCGGCGTGTCCTTCGATCACCACCCGGTATTTTGCCTTGGGATTAATGACAGCTACCGCTGTTCCGTAAGTGTCTGTGATAAACTCATCGACATAGGGTTTCAAATAGTTCATCCACAATTTCTGTCCGTCCCATTCATAGCCGGTAGGAGCTGCATTATTGAGATAGGACTCTAGGAACTTCAGAGATTTCTTATTCAGGATGGATTTTGCCATAGTTTATATTTTATGTGAAAATCAAAATTAGTAATTTATTAATAAGAACCCCATCGAAATTGTATCATTTTTCAGTTTTTGAAGCTATCCCCAAAACCGTTCCAAAAATAAAAAAATGATACAATTTCGATACCTATATATAGTACTGTTCTTTTTATCGAGTGGTTGGACTTCTGCCCAGGAAATCAATCCGTTGAAAGAAGTAAGGAACGACAGTACTCAAACCTTTTATTATATTATTCAGGGTGATACCATCCCAAGAGAGTTTATTGACCTGGAAGAGGTAGTGCTATTAAATAAGTTGGAATTCAATTCGAAGGAAGACCGAAGACGATATCTCATATTGAGGAGAAAGACCCGAAAGGTATACCCTTATGCGAAGTTAGCTTCCGAGCGTTTGGTAACCATGACAGAACGTTTACAAACGATAGAGAAGAAAAGGGATCGAAAGAGATATACGAAAAGAGTACAAAAGTATATTGAGGAGGAATTTTCTGAAAAACTAAAGAAGCTCACCCGCACCGAAGGGCAGATCCTGGTCAAATTGATCCATCGGCAAACGGGACGAACGGCTTTTGAACTGGTCAAGGAATTGCGTACAGGATGGAGGGCTTTTTGGTATAATACCACGGCCAATATGTTTGATATTTCTCTCAAGGAGGAGTACAAGCCATTTGATGATAAAGAAGACTATTTGATTGAAGATATTTTAGAACGATCCTTCCAGTCCAATTTGTTGATTCGTCAGAAACCGGCCTTTAAGATCGACTACCTGGATCTTACGGCGCATTGGAATCGAAATTCAAAAGAGGAGTAAGAATAAAATTACTTGTCTGGTGTTTATAAAAGTGGTATCTTGCTTGTCCGCTCTTTTTCAAAATTCTGAGGTATTTTAAATGCATCAGTTTATATCCGAACAGTTTTAGAAGGTATTTGGGTGCTTCCGTATGTTGAGCTTCGCTCATCCATGCGGTCAGGCTTTCGCCAGTCGCTTTGTGGCTTTGATAAAGTCTGAAATTTTATCAAAGCACAAGAGCTCCAACAAGGGCTCAATCCCTAGCACTTTTTTTTGTTTATAATCTGCCCTTTTTCAAGGGGTTACAACGAGTGAAAAAAAAAGACTAAAAAAAGATTCAAATTGTTTTGGTGGATTGAAAAAAGGGGTTGTATATTTGCACCCGCAAAACGGATGAGTGACTATTAGAAACATGATTTTGGAGTAGCGGATTTAAAAGTTAAGAAGTTATTTGACATATTGAAATTGACAGCGTATTGTGGTGATTTATCATCACATTACAGAGAACTAAACTAAGTAAGACATTTTGAGATTCTTTTGAGGGCTTTTGGTTGTATTTGAAATTTAATTAAGATTATACGATGAAGA
>JBCBDM010000199.1:0-6494 GCA_038529705.1 Bacteroidota bacterium | reverse complement strand
TTCTACCATTTTAGAATTGCAATTTGCCGATCGTATCAATTCTAACGTTAGATAATATTATCTCTTTGAACCTTTGGAAAAGTTCAGAAATAAAAGATGAAAAAGAAATTACCCTAAGTGGGAGTCCCGGTAATCATCTCCCACAAACTTCCAGGATGAATGGCATAATAATCTTTCACCAGAAATATGATTCCGACTAAAGCAATGAAGAATCCAATCAATATCCAGATCTGTTTTTTTGAAGTTCTCTGAATTTCCTGCCGGTCCTTTGGTTCGCAAATCTCTCCGGGACAATATTGAACTTTATCTTTGTAGAACTTTGCGTAGATTTTACACCCAAGGCAAATACCAAAAGCAGCCTCCCAAAACAAGAAGATTAAGCAAATAAGACATACCAGGGCGGTGATCGGACTAAAGGAGTTCACCACATTAGATAATACAAAGATGAGTATGCTTAAGACCACTCCTATCTTCCAGGCAAATTTCTTTTGTGGAGCTCCCACATACTCAGGAACCTGGTTTCTTACGATCAACCTTCCCAAGATGAGGAATGGTGAATATTTCGGGCTTACAAATACCCGAAGGTTGATATCGATTAGGAAAATGGTTACGGCGTATTTCAGGAGCCTAAAGTCGTTTACAAGAACCACTACGAGGATGGCTACTAGCATGAGAACAAACAATATTCCGGCCGCTGCTCGTATTTCTCGTTCGTTCAATACAGGGATGTTATATCCTGCTACGATTTCTCCAAATTGTATTTTCCTTTGTTCTAAGTGTGCTTGTGTTGTAGAGTTCATGCTGTTCGTTTTTAATTGAATAATGGATTGATAATGAATTTTTGGGCCCATCAACGAATGGATTAGGTTCGTTTTTGATTCTTATTTAGCGTGGCTCATGAGTTTAATTTGAAAAACTTATTTCTTTGGAGTCTCCACTTAAGTGTAATTGGGCACCTTCTTCCTTTTTACAATGTATCTTTCTATAGGAAAGATTGAGCTTACCAGCGCTTTCCTTTTTAAAGTCTAATGCGAGTTGATCACCTGATACTGGACCCACAGTTTCAAAATATCCATTCGTCTTCACGGAAAGGGAATTGAGAATGGGATTCGATATAAATACCCGGATCGTATCGTTTAGAGGCGATTTTTTGGTTTGATCCAGGGTTAGGCAGCCATGGGTTACTGTGGTGGTAATGTAGGGTAAGTAACTCTCTGGGGCTTGGATCTTTACCGTCGTAATGCTGTCCTGTGTAAAAAAAACAGTCAGGCCATGATTTACAACAAGTTCCTCAAAGTAAGGCAGGCTTCTAACCTCGTTGGAGGTCACTCCGCCAACCATTTCTTTTTTGTCCTTTTTCAAATAGCGACGTACAGAAAACTGAAACGCCAACGAAAAGAAGACGATAGATACAAGGCCTACCAACAAAATCAAATTACTCTTTTTCATGGGTCGCATTAGTGGTATATTGATTGAATACTTGTTTTACTTCTTCCAATGAGATTTTCAACAGTCCCATTTGTTTAATGACATCAGGAAGGATCTGCTCTCTAAATTCAGTACGTTTTATTTCCAACACCCTACTATATCCGGCTTCAGAAACGAAATAGCCAATGCCTCGTTTGTTATGGATTACTCCGAGTTCCTGCAGATAATTAAAGGATCTCATCGCAGTATTCGGGTTTACTTCTACCATCATAGCAATTTCCCTTACAGAAGGTATTCTTTGCTCCTCAGGCCATTGTTTGGAAAGGATATTTTCATAGAAAAGATCTACGATCTGTAGGTAAATAGGTTTGCCATTGTCAAAATCCATGGCTACACTTCCTTTTCAGTTAATTTAAAATAAGCGGCCAATAGCATTAATGGCCCCATAACAATTCCAAACACCCATTTTCCTGCAGTAGAAAAGTCATTGACAGCCAGTTCAAATGGGTCTGCGCCAAAGGATTCTTCAGAAACCATGGAGTCATAGATCCCAACATTGAGTGTTGAACATAGTATAAAATTGAAAATCGCTAAACCCAAAAGGATCAGCAGAACAAGGAGTAGGGTTTTACCTATTCGATTTCTTCTGTAGGCGATTGCTCCGAACAGGAAGAGAGGTTGAATGATGAAATAAAGTTTTACCACCGAAAAATAATCCGCGGTAAATATGTTCAACGCATGCATTTTTGTTTTTGGAAATACACTTCCGGCCAGAATTGAAAGTTGAGCTACCATAAAAGCGAAAAAGGTGAAAGTCAGGGTATAAAGTATCGTTGTTGTGAGCCAGGCAGAAGTTATTCGTTCCAATGGAGATAAAGGCAAAGTAAAATAGAGATGATTTGCTCCTTGGTCCTGGGCCTCTTTGAAAACAGAGAAGGTGAACAGCAGGCCTAAAGTAACATAGATTTTGCTAAAAATACTGTTGAAGTCTGCTGCAGATAAATGCTGATCTGAACGGAGGTGGTAGAGGAATGCGATTAAAAACAAGACCCCTGTAGTAGCGAGTGCTGTAAAGATTCCTTTTTTAAGCAATATTAAGTCTCTAAAAATGGAATTCTTTACCCTTATTAGACTAAACTGCGGACTCATGGTAGCTGTTTTTTAAGGCATTTGAAATTCGCCGAGGTTCAAAAATAACGGCATTAAATAAGAGTTCAAGATCTACTTCTGTCTCTTCTCTCTGCTGGCGGTGTACGATGGCTTTTCCTCCTAGGTTGGTCTCGGAATAGAGGATATGATCTTTATGGTCCTGACCTGGTTTCCCAAACCATAATTGCCTGGAAACATCGGCCAGGGAGGCATCCAGGACTAACCTGGATTGATCCAGAATAATCACGTGATCTATTAAGCTATGAAGGTCCCTAACTTGATGGGTTGAAATTACAATGCATTTCCCTTGATCTACAGCCGAAGCCATGATTTTTCTAAACTGGCTCTTAGAGGGGATGTCCAATCCATTCGTAGGTTCATCCATAAGCAGAAGTCTGGTGTGGCTGGCTAGACCAAAGGCGATGAGCACCTTTTTTTTCTGTCCGAAAGAAAGACTGGAAATGTCCTGATCGGGCAAAAGATCAAATTCTGAAAGCAATTCGAAGAATTCCTGTTTGGAAAATTTTGGATAGAAGGTGGCATTGATCTGAGCATATGTCTTGATCTTAAGGGCAGGAAGCTCAAAGTCTTCCGGAAGGATGAAAGTGTCCTGAAGGCTAACCACACTTCGGTAGGCAGTATCCTTGTTCGACACTCGGCAGCTTCCTTCTTTAGGAAAGAGCAAACCTGCGAGAATCTTCATCAGCGTACTTTTGCCTTCACCATTTCTTCCGAAGAGTCCATAAATGGTGCCTGGGTTCAGTCCAAACGAAACATCGTTTAGTACGGTTTTACCCTTGGGATATTGAAATCTAAGATTATTTACTGCGACCATTTCTAGTGTATTAGTTAGGTAGTACACCTCAAATCTAAGTAAGTAAATTGAATAAACCAAATATATCTGAGTATTACCCATTTCACGGGCTGTTCCAATGATACTGAAAAGGGTGGAGAAGAGGGATTCGTGTAAAAAATTATTTTGTTTAGATATTTTTAAGAAAGATTAAACAAAAATAAAATACATTTGTAAAGCAAGATTAAAATTGTTGCATCCAAATGCAAACTGTTTACTCTTATTCTGCGCATTTCAGCGACGACAATATTCCTGCATATCAAATAGTAAGTATGGCCAAAACAAATCTCGTTAGTTCGAAATAGGTTTTTGTCCCACTTGAAACTTTAACTTTATGAAACACCAAGAGATTATGTTGAATACCCTAATTAAAGAAACAGGACTCAATGGTTTCACCGAAGAAGAAATTGGAGATGACCATATCTATACCGGTTTAGATACACCTATGCGGGAGGATGCTTTCGTGTTATCCGACACAGAAAAAAAGAAAAGAATTGCAGGACTCTTTGAAGAGATTATGGAGGTTATGGGGCTGGATCTTACAGATGACTCCCTCAAAGGAACCCCGAATCGCGTAGCAAAAATGTATATTGATGAGATATTTTCAGGTTTGAATCCTGCCAACAAACCCAAGGTGGCCCTGTTCGAGAACAAATACCGTTACCATCAAATGCTGGTGGAAAAGAACATTACGTTCTACTCTAATTGTGAGCATCATTTTGTTCCTATAATAGGGAAAGCTCACGTGGCTTACATCTCCTCGGGAAAGGTGATCGGTTTGTCTAAATTGAATAGGATCGTTCAATACTATGCCAAACGCCCTCAGGTGCAGGAGCGTTTGACCAATCAAATTGCGGAGGAATTAAAGAGCATTCTTCAAACCGAAGATATCGCCGTAATCATCGATGCAAAACACCTTTGTGTTTCCTCAAGGGGCATTAAAGATGATACATCGGCCACGGTAACCTCATTTTATGGTGGATCTTTCAATACCCCCGAAAAGATTGCAGAGTTGCAGAACTACTTAAATGAATAACTATGTTCGGATTATTTAAAAAGAAAACGGAAGTTGAAAAACTACAGGAGAAATATGAGAAATTGATGGCCCAATGGCATCAACTCTCTTCTACCAACAGAGCTTTGAGTGATGAGAAGTACAAAGAAGCCCAGACGGTTCTGAATAGAATAGAGCTGTTACAGGGTTCTACTCAGCCATAAGGTGTGGGAGTTGGTTACCTTATTGGTGAACTTTGGCCTTGTTGTTTTAATAGGGATGGTTCAATTAATTATTTATCCTGGCTTCAGTTATTATACTCCGGACCGTTTACAGAAATGGCACCCTCAATACACGCGAAGAATAGGTTATTTCGTAATGCCCCTTATGTTATTTCAGCTTGGGGCAGGTGCGTTCCAATTATGTAATAAGGTAAACCTATACGAATCGGTCAATGTACTGTTAATTTTAATTATTTGGGGAATTACGTTCTTTCGGTTTGTTCCATTGCATTTCAACTTAGATGGTAATCGGTACCATAGAGAGTCTTTGAGAAAACTAGTGGTCCTAAACAGGTCTAGAACCATTTTATGGAGCGTAGTATTCGTGCTTAGTTTCCTTAAATATATAGACATCATTTAACGTATGACTAAGAAGCCGCCACTATTAGCTTTTAACGACAAGGGCATTTACTGTGAAGTAGCCGATGTGTATTTAGATCCTTGGCGCCCGGTTAAGAAAGCGTTGATCACTCATGGTCATGCGGATCATAGTCGATGGGGACATCAGCAATACATAACTCATCATACCAATGTGCCCATTATAAAGCACCGTCTTGGAGAGATCAACGTGTTGGGTAAAAATTACAACGAAACCTTTGTCATTAATAACGTAAAGTTCTCTTTTCATCCTGCCGGTCACATTATTGGAAGTTCTCAGATAAGAGTTGAGCACAAGGGGGAAGTGTGGGTGTTCACCGGAGACTATAAGATCTCTGAAGATGGAGTTTCTATACCCTATACTCCCATTAAATGTCACACCTTTATTACCGAGTGCACTTTTGGTCTTCCTGCCTTTTCCTGGGCCTCTCAAGAAAATGTCTTTAACGAGATTAATTCCTGGTGGGCCGAAAATAAGGCAGAAGGAAAGACCTCTGTGCTATTTGGATACTCTCTTGGCAAGGCCCAACGATTGCTGAAACATCTGGACAGGTCTATCGGACAGATATATACCCATGGGGCAATAGAGAATATGACCGAGGTGATTAGACCCTTGGTATCTATGCCGGAAACTATTCGAATAACCCGTGACACCACCAAGGAGCAGCTCAACGGCAATATAGTGATAGCCCCGCCCAGTGCTCATGGAAGTACCTGGATTAGAAAGATGGTGCCGTATGTTACCGCCTCGGCCAGTGGATGGATGACCTTTCGCGGTGCGCGAAGACGAAGAGCCATAGATAAAGGGTTTGTGCTTTCTGATCACTGCGATTGGGAAGAACTACTTACGGCTATTAAAGCCACCGGGGCTTCAAAGATTATTACTACGCACGGGTACACTGAAATTTTTGCAAGATATCTACGAGAAATTGGATATGATGCAAGAACGGAAAAGACTCAGTATGAGGGGGAATTGGCCGAATTGGATCAAAAAGCAGATAAGGACCAGGAAACCATCATACCGGAACAAGAAAATTAACAGCCGTGAAACAGTTCGCCGAGCTCATAAAAAAACTGGATAGTACCAACAAGACCAACGTTAAGGTGGAAGCACTGGCTCAATATTTTAACGAAGCGAAGGACCAGGATAAGGTCTGGACCATCGCCATACTATCGCACAGAAGACCGCCGCGACCTGTTAATACCACCTTACTGAGAGAATGGGCTTCGGAAGTAGCGAAAATTCCTTTGTGGTTGTTTGAAGAGTCCTATCACATTGTAGGGGACCTGGCGGAGACTATTGCTTTGGTGATCCCTACTTCAGAAACATCCACTGGAAAAGACCTTAGCCGGTTTCTCCAGGAAATGATTGACCTTAGGCCGCGTTCGGAAGAAGAAAAGAAAGCGTATC
>JBCBDM010000198.1:0-6574 GCA_038529705.1 Bacteroidota bacterium | reverse complement strand
CTCCCGTGGAGATATATTGCCGTATGGCATTGGTAATGATGTTCGTCTTATTATCGCTTAGAATGGCAAATCCGCTTACATCCAGCTTGGGCGTGGTACGCCAACTAAAATTTCCGGCAAGAAAGTTGGTTTCAATAGCATTGGCCCTGTTGTTTTGAGCTACGGCGAAACCGAGGTCGCTCTGACTCACATTAAAATTAGTTCCACCACCTCGATTAAAGTTTCTGAAGCCGCCTGTAAAATTAAAATAGTCTCTGAAGGTAAAGGGTACTTCGCCTATATCATTAAAGTCTGTTATTAAATTGATGCTGTATTCCGGACTGTAGTAGAATAGTTTGGGGTGCACCAGATAACGCGCCTCTTCCTCATCATCGATTCCCGCACCGGCGGTTACTTCACCAAACCAGAAGTTCTTTTTCCCTTCTTTCAATTTTATATTAATCGCCACATTGTCCTGGTCATTTCCCAGACCTCTCATCTGGTCTACTTCATTGTAATTTCTCAATACCTCCACCTTATCCACTGCATCTGCGGGGATATTTTTGGTAGCCAATTTAGAATCTCCGTCGAAGAAATCCTTGCCTTCTACCATTACTTTGGAAACGGCCTTACCCTCTACTTCTATCTCACCCTCATCATTGACTTCTACTCCAGGTAGGTTCTTCATTACGTCTCCTAACTTACGTTCATCTCCCCGATTAAAGGAATCTGCATTGTACACGATAGTATCTCCCTTCACTGTTACCGGCATTTCGTAAACGATCTCCACTCCATCCAGCTGAGCAGCAGACTGGCGCAATACAAAATTCTGGGTCATATTTTCGGCTTCTTTTGGTACAGTCAAGGTCATTTCGGCCGTGTCATATCCCAGAAAACTCGCCTTTAAAATATACGTATTATTCCGACCCAGGTCCAATTGAAAACGACCCTCATCGTTGGTAATAGCATAAGATTCAATATCGCCTGTAGATTGCACGGTTGCGATCACATTGGCCAATTCCAGGGGATTTCCAATAGTATCCTTTATGGTTCCACGAACCTTGATGGTTTGGGCAGAAACCATTGCCGTAGAAAATAGGAGTAAAGTAAAGATTAGTTTTTTCATTTGGTTTTTTGATTGACAAACGCCTCCCTTCTCACAAAGAAATAGGCCTTTGCAATGCTAAGCGTTTTTTAATGATTTATGCTAATTTAGATGCCAATTATCCCCCGAACCTGCGTCCGCCACCACGGCGTCTGCCATTTCCACCCCTCCAGTTCTCGCGCATCTCGTCCATTTTCTCTTTTACGATTTTATTGTACTCCTCTCGGCTTACTTCTTTCCCCGTGTCCGGAGCCTCGATCTTGTCCGCTTCCTTCGGATTTAAAACGATCTTAGAACAGAGGATCGTAGTTCTATCAATGTTCATTTCCAAGATCAATCCAGGTAATCCTGCATATTCTCCCGGACCATTCTTTACCGGAATCTGAGGGGTAAACCAAGCGGTTACAAGCATTTCCTTAGGCACTTCGATCTCATCGAAAGGATCTCTTTCCTCGGCCGTTTCTGTACTATCTTCACGTACTTCTCCCTCTTTCTTTTCCTGATTCCTATCTCCGCCCCTGCGGCGTCTGGCCATACTAAAATCGTTCGGGTCCACCTGCTTCATCGCCGTGGCCTTAATAGCCAGATACTGCCCTATTTGTTTGGACTCCTTCCCAACGGTCCATTCCAGATTGGTGATGGTATCGTTGATTAGAAACTGCTTTCCGAAGAACTCTCGTTCCTCCAGGATTTGATTCTCTTCCAGGTTCTTGTATTGCTTTCCAGCAGAAAAACTACTCATCATCATTCCAAATCCACGATTTCCGGCTCCGGCTTCCAATTTCTCTTGCTCCTTGTAGATGGATTCATTTCCATCGAAGGTGAGAATATACGTTTTCTCCAGCATACTTTTCATACGTTCGGTGATCTGCTTCTTCATTTGCTCGCTCATCTCACGACCACCCCAACCATCCATATCGACCGTAGTTTTGGATTCATAATAAGCCTTTCCACTAATGTTTTGGGCAATACTCCCGAGAGAAAATAACGTGATTACTAATAAAAGAACTGACTTCATTGTCTTGGATTTTGTGTTTACATCAAAGTTATTACAATATCCTTAGACTTATGTTTTTTGAAAAGGTTTAATCCTAAAACCCAAAATTCTGCTTATCCTCCAATCCGGATCTCTATGTGATCTCCATCATTCCTGCGACTACTTCGCTCGTATTGTTCTTCCATTTCCTTCATTTTCTTCTCCATGATGGCATCATATTCTTCCTGAGTTACTTTTTTCCCACCCTTAGGCTCTTTGATATCCAGGCCATCTTTTGGATTGAGTACCACCTTACTGCACAGAATGCTTAAATCTCCATCACTTATCTCAAGAATCAATCCAGGTAGGCCACCATACTCTGAAGGACCATTCTTTACCGGAATTTGAGGGGTATACCAGGCAGTGAGGGTGACCGTTTCCTTTTTCTCCTCTTCCTTGTTTTCATCATCACCATTTACCGAACTGCTCACTCGACTCATTACAGTACGCTCATAGGTATGGGTTGCCTTAAAACAGGTGTACTCCCCTATATTCTTAGTTTCCTTTTCCATGTTCCACTCTCGTGGCTCTCTTTGATCTTTGATCAAGAACTGTTTGCTGAAGGATTCTGTCTGATTGGTATAACGACCTTCTTTTAGGTTTTTATACAGGACATCGCCAGACCCACTACCGATCATCTCTACCTGAACAACCATACCTCCCACAGCACCTCCCGGGCTATCTAATTTCTCAACTTCTTTGTACACAGATTCCTCCTCGGTAAACTGAAGCGTATATTCCTTTTCGAACTGCTTCTTCATCATAGCTTTTATCTGCGCCTGCATGGCATCATCCATCTGGGTACTGTCCAGTTGAATATCCATTTTTCGCTGGGTTTTGTAGGTAGCTATGCCCTGTATGCTCTGACCATACATGGTGTTAGCGATAAGAAAGGTAAACAGGAAGCTTAAACTAACAAGTGTTTTCATGATTGTGATATTTAAATTTTACCCTACAAAGATGCAACGGAGTTATGTTTTTCAGCGTTAAGGAGTGTTAACGAGTGTTAACCGATTTGGGAAACAACTAGGTAAGGTGGTACTTTTGAACTATGAACGGATTGAAGTACAAGAGCGTCCTTTACTTTATTAGCCTGGTCATCCTGGCCACGCTCTGTATTCAGGTATACTGGAATTACAAAAATTACAAAGTGGGGAAGCAGCAACTCATCGCCGATGTGCAGACCAGTTTGGATAATGCCTTGGATCAGTATTTTACCCGGATCGCTAAAGATGACTCCTACGAATTTTTCACCACGGATTCTCTGTTGGTGGGGCACAGGAGTGCAAAGAATGCCTACATTTTTTCGGACTCGATTTTCCCTGAGGGTTTTGAAGAAATAAAAATTGACACTTTAAGTAATAATATTACAGTACTTAAGTCTTCTTCATGGAGTGATAGCCTGGATCTCAAGCTCGAAATAAGTGACAGCCTACTGAAGGGCCGATTAAAAAATATTCCTTTCGACTTGAATAGAAATAATCCTATTACCGAATTATCGACCAAGATCATGATCTCCTTTTCTGAAGATCAACTTTCACTGCCGAAAATTGACAGTTTATTCTCAGCAGAACTTCAACGTAAGAACCTCCCGGTGAGTTATGGCCTAACCTATGACCAGTTTCGCCGGCCAGAAGATTCGCTGCGCCCTGAAATTACAAAAAAGGCAACGCTTAAAGCCAGCACCATCTCGCCCTATTTCCTTCATGAGAATATAGTGAAAGCGCATTTTACCAATGTAACACTGGCCGTATTGAAGAGAAATCTGGTGGGCATATTACTCTCTTTCCTCTTAGTTGGGAGCGTAATCCTCTGTCTTCTGTATTTGCTCCGAATAATTAAGCACCAAAAACAACTGGCAGAAGTTAAAAATGACCTCATTAGTAATATTACTCACGAATTTAAAACTCCCATCGCCACCATTGGCATCGCCATGGAAGCCATTCAAAATTTCAACGCCGAAAACGACACGGAAAAGAATCTTCGTTATGCTAAAATATCTAGTGAACAAGTTGACAAACTTAACCTAATGGTGGAAAAACTACTTGAGACCGCTACGCTGGACAGCGAGAAACTGGAACTGAACTTCGAGTCCAGAAACCTTGTCCACTTATTGGAAAAAGCGTCTACCAAGGAGGCTTTTTCGGTTGGGGACAAGCAAATAACCTTCAAGGCCTCCGAAGAGGAAATTGCTTACTCCCTGGATCCTTTCCATTTTGAAAATGCCGTGAACAATATCATAGATAACGCCATCAAGTACGGAGGTGACACTATTTCTGTCGTCCTTCAAAAAGGACAAAACAGCATTGAGATCCTGATAAGTGATAGCGGAAACAGCCTTTCAGAAGCACATCAAAAACAGATCTTCGAAAAATTCTATCGGGTCCCCAAGGGAAATACACATGACGTCAAGGGGTTCGGCATAGGTCTCTATTATACGCGAAAGATCATTGAAAAGCACGGAGGTACGATTCGACTGGAAGCAAAACCTAATACCCAATTTATAATTAGCCTACCCCATGGATGATCTGGCAAAAATATTATTGGCAGAAGATGAACCTGCCCTGGGACAGATTGTAAAAGAAAGTTTGGAAACTAAAGGTTTTCAGGTACTTTTTTGCAAGGATGGAGAGGAAGCTCTGGACACCTACTACAAGGAAAAACCTCAACTACTGGTACTGGATGTTATGATGCCGAAAAAGGATGGTTTTACATTGGCAAAGGAAATCCGAATGCAAGACGAACACATTCCCATTATTTTCCTTACGGCCAAATCGCAAACGCAGGACGTGGTAGAAGGATTCACTTTAGGCGGGAATGACTACCTAAAAAAACCCTTCAGCATGGAGGAACTCATCGTACGAATCAAAAATCTCCTGAATAGAAACCTTCACTCGGAAGACACTCAAGTTGCCATTGGAGCCTATCAGTTTCAATTCAAAAAACAAACCCTTCAGTTTAAAGATGAAGAACCTGTGAAACTTACCCATCGGGAGGCTCATCTACTCTATCATTTGCACAATAACCGAAATCAGGTGTTGGAGCGATCCATTATCCTAAAGAAATTATGGAATGACGACGATTTCTTCAGCGCCCGTAGCATGGATGTATTTATTACTAAACTCAGAAAAAAATTAAAGCAGGATGAGAGTGTTCAGATCATCAATGTACGCGGATACGGATATAAATTGGTCTGTTAGTACTCATTATTAAATCTTAAATGGGTGGATTCGTGGATGCGTTGAACCGATGCAACCCGAATTCCATGTAGTACTTTCACTTAAGAAGTAATAACACATTAATATTTATTGCTCAGTACCTACTGCCTATTACGAAGTAATGCTTCGAGCATATGGCCTCGTGCTTCTTGCCTCTTACCTATTCTGTATTACCTAAAGCTTACTGCTTATCGCATATTGCTTATTACCATTAAACATTACTCGGGTTTTCGTATCTTGTCCAGGCATGAGAGCCTTGATCTTACTATTATTCTTTTCTAGCCTACTGAGTGCTCAGGAAGTTACTCCGGTGAGTTCCAAATCCCTGGAAGCAGACCGTTTTATAGGAGTGGATTCCTATCAGCATCTGTATTATATTAATAATGGAGTACTCCATAAAGACGGAGACCTGGGAAAGTTTGTCTTTCAGGATTTTCAATTGGGGCCCATCACTTCAGTAGATATGATCAACCCCTTGAATATTGTTGTGTTTTATGCCGAAGTGAATACCGTGGTATTTCTGGATAATCGCTTGAACGAAACGGAACGGATCAACTTCAACAACCTGTCAAACTTTCTGAACATTAGTGCCGCCACCAACGCTGGCAATAATAGGCTTTGGATTTTTAACACCGATACACAGCAATTGGAATTATTCGACTATCGGACCAACCGTGAGACGGTTTTTTCCCAACCCTATGAAGGACGGTTGATTGCACAAGTAAGCAATTTCAACGATTGTGTTATACTAACCGACGATCGATTATTTCAAGTCAATATCTACGGAAGTCTACTTTCGGAAAGGGAATTGCAAGGATTCGAACAGTTGGCCAGAAACGGTAAAACACTCCTAGGATTAAAAGAAAATAAGCTTTCTCTAATCACTGAAGAAACTATCACCCCATTGGAAGTGGCATTGGACGAAAACCCCATAAAAGAGTTGCAGCTAACCCAAGAATTCCTTTATATTTATCACGGAAATAAACTATCCACTTTTACACTAACTCAACCAAAGCAGTAAGATTTATGCATGTTGCTATCGCAGGAAATATTGGATCCGGCAAGACCACCCTCACTCGTTTGCTAGCCAAACATTATAAATGGAAAGCTCATTATGAAGATGTAGAAGACAATCCTTATTTGGACGATTTCTACAATCAGATGGAACGGTGGTCCTTCAACCTGCAAATCTACTTTTTGAATAGTCGATTTAGACGAATCTCGAGGATTTGTCTA
>JBCBDM010000197.1:6383-6638 GCA_038529705.1 Bacteroidota bacterium | reverse complement strand
GAAATCGAAAATTGGTCAGTGGCTCTGAAAAGAAAGGGAAGCAATTTCCCGTTTATTAATTCCTTAAAGGCGATGATTGGTCATGGCCTGGCAGCTAGTGGGAGTATGGAAATTGTGTCAACCATCTTACAACTTCATCACGGTTTTGTTTTTCCCAATATGAATTGCGAGGATCTACATCCAAAAATTCTGCAATATGTTGATTTAGAAAAAATTCCGCAACACCTCATTGAAACACCTTTAAAAACCGTGGCA
>JBCBDM010000197.1:1892-6374 GCA_038529705.1 Bacteroidota bacterium | reverse complement strand
TCAGGTAGATAAATTTTAATGATGTTTTTTAGTTTTGGCTTTGGAGATGTCAATGCGTGTGTTATCTTTAGAAAAATTTAGCACATGACAAAAGAAGACATCTATGCCCAACTAAAAAACATCATTAAAATTTATCTACCTGAAGACGTTTCCATAGAAAATGTAGGACCTAACAGCCACTTAATTAATGAACTGAACATTAATTCTTCTCATTTAGTGGATGTGGTTCTGGATGTGGAAGATGAATTCAATATTGAGATCAAGGATACCGAACTGGAAGCCATGGATACGGTTTCCAGTGCCATTGAGATTATTCAGAAAAAAGTATCAACTAATTAACCTAACCCATCATGGAAGCCTTTTTTACCGTCGAGAACTTAGTCACATTATTGCTCCTTATTATGTTACAGGGAGTGTTAGGACTGGACAACTTATTATATATTTCTCTTGAATCCAAACGAGCCCCTCTGGAAGACCAGGCTAGGGTGAGAAAGCTCGGCATAGGCCTAGCGATCATCCTACGAATCGTTTTACTTTTTGTCCTGCTGAAACTGATCGACCTATTTCAGGATCCCTGGATTGTCATTCCCCTGAATGGTTACTTCGACGGATCCTTTAACCTCCACAGCATTATTATTCTTTTTGGCGGTGTATTTATCATGTATACTGCCATGAAGGAGATTTGGCATATGATGGTCATCCATGAAGATGAAAGCAAGGACGAAAAACCCAAATCGGTGACCAACATCATCATTTCGATCATTATCATGAACCTGGTCTTTTCCTTCGATTCTATTTTAGGAGCGATTGCTCTAACCGATGTTTTCCTTACCATGGCCATTGCCATCGTTATTGGAGGGTTACTTATGATCTGGTTGGCGGGCCGTGTTACCGAATTCCTTAAAAAGAACAGAATGTACGAAGTGCTGGGATTATTTGTTCTTTTGATCGTAGGTATAATGCTTCTTTCCGAAGGAGGACATCTTGCCCATATGCATTTGTTCGGTAACGAAGTCACCGCCATGAGCAAAACCACATTCTATTTTGTGATCGCTGTTTTAGTGCTTATCGATATCGTACAAAGTCGCTACCAAAAAAAGTTAAGCAAAGAAC
Source organism: Bacteroidota bacterium (assembly GCA_038529705.1). Classification (GTDB taxonomy): domain Bacteria; phylum Bacteroidota; class Bacteroidia; order Flavobacteriales; family Flavobacteriaceae; genus Aureisphaera. The sequence continues at coordinate 5,261 of JBCBDM010000197.1, read as the reverse complement.
TTAACAAAGAAATAACCGATTAAGATGTTCTCAATCTCCTTTCCGGAGTTATCACCCAAGACCCTTGCGGTAAAACTCACTGCTAAGGGAGAAAGGAGTGTTCGGGATCATCATCCCTGGATCTTCAGCGATAGTATAGAGAAGCTCAACAAAGAAGGTGAAGCCGGTGACCTGGCTATTATTTTCAGCCATACGAAGAACAAGGTTATGGGAGTGGGGCTTTACGACCCACATTCTCCCATTCGTATTAAGATGATCCACTTTGACGGGGGAATACAGGTGGATGAACGATTCTTTTCCGAAAAGATCAACGCTGCCTTTGCGCTCAGGCAAAACTTACTCAAAACTCAGACCAACAGCTATCGGCTGTTATTTGGTGAAAATGACGGTTTCCCTGGCCTTATTGCCGATGTGTACGCCCAGGTGTTGGTAGTGAAACTCTATTCGGCCATTTGGATCCCTTACCTGAAACCCATTTTAGAATTACTCATCGCTACTTCTCACGCAAATACGGCAGTTCTTAGGTTGAGCAGAAAGGTGGAACAGCTCAACATAAACGGATGGCAAGATGGTAGGGTAGTCTATGGGGCCCTGGAGAGCGAAGTGGTTCAATTTGTGGAACATGGAGTCCAATTTTCGGCCAACGTGATCCTGGGGCACAAGACAGGGTATTTTTTAGATCATCGCGAAAACCGACGAAGAGTAGGGGACTTATCCAAGGGAATGAAGGTTTTGGACGTATTCAGCTATGCAGGAGGCTTCTCCGTGCACGCCTTGGCAAATGGAGCAAAGGAAGTGACTAGCTTGGATATCAGTGAACAAGCGCTGGAGATTGCTCTGGAAAATGGGAAATTAAATGAGTATCAAGGGAGCCATCACATCATTGCCGGTGATGCCTTCGAAGAAATGGAACGACTCATTTCAGAAAAGAAAAAATACAACCTGGTCATCATTGATCCACCAAGCTTTGCGAAGAGCGCTAGTGAAACTGCTATCGCACGTAAGAAATATGCGCAACTGGCACGGCTTGGTCATAAACTTACTGCTAATAAAGGTATACTGGTACTCGCTTCTTGCTCCTCACGGATCTTAGCGGCAGATTTCTTTAGAATTAACACAGAAACGCTCAGGGCATCCGGAAGGAACTTTCGTGTCATGGATAAAACCTATCATGACGTGGATCATCCCATTGGTTTCCGGGAGGGGGCTTATTTAAAATGTGGATATTATCAACTCGATTGATCTTGACCACAATCTCATAAAATTCTCGTGTCTATTGTCGGCTTTTATAAAAATCGAGTTTTCAAAATTTTCATTTGTGTACATTTGAATAAATAGCTAAAAACCAAGCTTTGATTCAATTTAATAGATATAAGAATTCTTTTCCTTTTCCAGAATTCGTACAGGGAATTTGGTGGTTAGAGAACGGTCCTATAGCTCAGGAACTTCCTTTGATTTCTGATGGATATCCTGAATTGATGATAAGCCTTTCCGGAGAAACATCGATTGGAATTGGCACCGATTTTCACAGGATAGAAAGTGCCTCGATCGTAGGAATCATAGATCAGCAAGCTCGCTTTACACTAGGTGCCAACAGCATTTGTGTCTCGGTTAAATTAATGCCCTGGGCACTTCCTATCTTCATCCAGGACAGGGCTAGCCTACTAAAGAACGGTGCAGTGGCCTTATCGTGTTTTACGAAAAGTAACGTCCTCTCGAATCTATTCGACATGGATACTTTGGGCCCCATTGAATCCGTCATAGAGAATTTCATCTTTCCCATGCTGCATGAAGTCATCGATATGAACCAAAATGTGAGTCCTGTGCTCCCTCTTTCCATATCCGAAGTCTTTAGAAATATCCAGCAGCTCAACCCGGATTTAAAAACAGAATTGGCAGGCAGCAAGCGTTATTATGAAAAGCTATATCAAGAATATGTGGGACTCAGCCCTATGCGGTATAAACGATTACTCAAAATTAAAAAAGCCTCGCTGTTACTGTTGGAAGAGGATGAATCTGGTATATCTGGCATTTCCGGCGCCCTTGGTTATTTCGATCTAAGTCATTTTAACAAGGATTTTCAGCGATTTACCGGAGTTACACCCACTCAGTACGCAAAGACGCTTTTAGCTACCCCCATGCATAACAACGCAACTTATAGGTCCCAATACCAGTATTCTTGACCGCTTGTGATACGATTTGGTTCGTTTTTTTACAACACTCCTTACCGCATCGTACCGTTCTTTGAGTCATAAATAAATTATAAAAGTTATGAATAAGAATATACTATTATGGACCACTTGTGTCCTTTTCACGGTTTACGGAGATCTATGGGCTCAGGTATTAGAAGATCCAACTTCGGCGACCCTACCCACCGAAATAGAAAATCAGGATACTTACTACCAACAACTACTCGAGGCAGTAGATGGAGATCTTACACTATTGAAAGGGTCAGGATATCTGCCCTACCAAAGAGACCGCTATTTTTATGAACAAAGACGAAAGGCAGATGGCTCTACCTATCTGGACGAAAGATGGGAGCTATTTAAGACCCTTCGTTCGGAGGCCAACCGAATGTCCGGACCTTCTGCCAATTGGACCAGTATCGGACCTACAGATATGGACGGACATGGAGGAAGAATGATCTCTCATGCCTTCGATCCGTTAATGGCGGATGTAGTTTGGGCGGGCTCGGCCTCCGGCGGCTTATGGCTTTCAGAAAATGCAGGGGCATCCTGGACTCCCATGACAGATGCTATCCCGTCTACAGGAGTAGGTGCGATCGCGGTAAATCCCACAGATGGTGATATGCTTATTATTGGAACCGGCGAAGGATACTCTCCACCCAGTATAGCCATCAAGGGCGGCATTGGGACCTTTCGTTCCATAGATCGGGGGCAGACATGGCTTCCCACTAGTTTTAGTTACTCCATGAGTGCCGGCGTGAGTGTGCTAAAATTGGCCTGGCATCCCACCGACGTCAACATTGTATGGATGGCAGCCTCCAACGGACTGTGGAAGAGTGAAGACATGGGACAGACCTGGAATGCCATTCTTTCTGACGGCACCAACCATCAAAACTTCATATTCGATGATATCATTATTCAGGAGGACAATCCAAACATCATGTTTGTAAGTCATGAGAACGTAGGAGTTTTAAAATCTACAGATGGAGGAAACACCTTCAATTTGTTGGACAACGGAATTCCAACCACCGATGTTAACTTCATCAGCATCGATCAATGCAAAACTCAACCCAATGTTCTATATGCCAGTGTTACCCGTTTGAGTACGGTTGGATTACACGGAGTTTATAAATCTATCGATAATGGAGATTCATGGACGCAACTGAGCTCTGCTCCGGATGCC
>JBCBDM010000197.1:0-1882 GCA_038529705.1 Bacteroidota bacterium | reverse complement strand
CTTTTGCACCACAAACGCTTTGGGAACCTTCTGCCAGGGATGGTATAATAATACCATAGGCGTGTCACCCAACAATCCGGACCTGGTTCTATTTGGAGGCACTACGTTCTGGCGAACCGATGACGGAGGAACCACATGGGTCCAGAAAGACAGATCGGCCTGTTCCACCTGCGGAGACACCCCAGCCTGCGCTACCTACGTGGATCACCACGACATAGGTTTCGACCCTCATGATCCGGATACCGTGTATTCCTTCAATGACGGAGGGGTTTCCATAAGTGAAGACCTGGGAGAATGCTGGAACAGTATCAATGAGGGTCTGGTGACCGCTCAGTTCTACGGAATGAGTTCCGGACGGTCCAATCCTTCTGTGGTGATAGGTGGTTTACAGGATCATGGCCTCTTTGGTGGAAATACAGACAATGGACTCAACTGGGAGCGTTGGGGTTTTTTCGATGGAGCAGAGACCCGAGTGGATCCCAATAATGAGAATCGCTTCTTCGGAAGTTGGATCAACGGAACGTATTGGCGAAGTCTCAACGGAACCAACACCTTTGCGCTGCAAATCACCAACGGCATCAATCTTAATGAAAATACAGGCGCCTATTGGGCTCCTTTGAGCATTCATCCCAATGACGGTACTATCTTATTAGGTGCTACCCAGCAAGGTATTTACAAATCCACTACCAGCGGTACCCTATGGCAAAAGGTGCATAACGCCAATGTCATTACCGAACTGGCGTTTAGCGAAGCCGATCCTTCGGTATGCTATGCAGCTTCCTGGAACGCTGGGTCCTGGTTCATTCATCGCAGCAATGACGGAGGAGACACCTGGCAAATTACAAACAGCGCCCCGGGATGGCGAATGACAGATTTGGAAACGAGCGGTAGCGACCCTATGACGCTATTTGTGAGCAGAAATAGTATCAATACCGGCAATCCACATGTGTATAGGTCTGTGGATGGTGGTGATACCTGGGTATCGATTCAAGGGAACCTTCCGGATATGACGGTGAATGCCATAGCGGTAGATCCCACAAACGACGATATGGTTTATGCCGCTACCGATCTTGGGGTTTTTATCACCATTGACGGAGGTATCAATTGGTCTGAATTTAACACCGACCTTCCCATAACCTATGTAGCCGATATAGAATTCAATCCGGTAGATCGAAAGATCCGAATTGGAACCTACGGGCGAGGTGTTTGGGTATCGGATGCCTTTGACATTTTGGGATTTGAAGAACAAAGTAGTGGCATCAGGAATTTCATGATATATCCCAATCCATCTTCGGGTTCTTTCACTATCTCTTTTACCAACAGCTCTGAAAGCGATATTGAAGTCTCCATATTGAATTATCTCGGGCAGGAAATTGAAACCTTTAACAAGGAACAGTGGCAGGTGGGTACCAACAATACAAATATCTCCATCTCGGCGATCCTACAACAACAAAGCAATGGAGTCTATTTCGTAAGGGTAAAGACCCGTCAAAGATCTTTCGTAAGAAAACTCATTATTTCAGATTAGATTCCTACTGAATATGAGGTTTATAGGGCCGGAAGAAACTCTTGTGAGTATTTCTTTCGGCTTTTCTTTAGGAGACCACTAAGGAAAGGAGGCTCACTGTTATTATTCCGACCAAGGCAAGCAAGGTGGTCATGATCGTCCAACTTCTAAAGGTTTGCTTTTCGGTCATTCCCAGGTATTTGCTTACCAACCAGAACCCACTATCATTGACATGCGACAAGATGGAAGCTCCGGATGCAATAGCAATGACCAAAAGAGCAGTATCCAGAGGGCCTAAGGGAGCGGTCTTCAACAGAGACGCCACCACACCCGCAGCAGTGATCATGGCTACCGTAGCAGAACCCTGAAGCATCC
>JBCBDM010000196.1:6216-6750 GCA_038529705.1 Bacteroidota bacterium | reverse complement strand
AGTCCTAAAAGAAGAAAACGGTATTTGGACAGTTTCAGCAGCATTAACTCCTTGAGATTTCATTGGAAATTTCATTGGTATCTCCGGAATCATAGGGGAAATGCGCCTTGAGCTGTTTACCAGCCTCTTGAATGCCTTCCACCAGGCCTTGTTTTATGGCCCCGGATTTGAAATGTTGGAGGATGGTGTCTTTTGTGCTGTTCCAAAAGTGTTCAGGAACCACTTGGTTGATACCTTTATCCCCAAGGATAACCAGGGTACGGTCTTCTACGGCAATATAAATGAGAACCCCATTGCTGTTTTTGGTATTGTCCATATGAAGAAAACGGAAAATATCACCGGCATGGGTAAAGTGATCCCCCTCATAATGGCCTTCCAGATGGACCCGGATCTCTCCCGAGGTGTTCAATTCGGCTGCCCTGATGGCGTCAATTATTTCCCCTTCTTCCGAAGCGGTAAGGAAACTTTCAACTTTGGAAATAGAAGAAGGCATTAGCTTCCGAAATCAAATTCTACCTCCGGAGCCTGGTCGGT
>JBCBDM010000196.1:0-6206 GCA_038529705.1 Bacteroidota bacterium | reverse complement strand
GTTCTACATTGATTCGATTCTCTGTACGCTCCAGTTCGTTGATTAATTCTTTGAAGTTTTCATTCGCTTTCAGATCGGGATAGCGTTCGAAGACCGCCAATAACCGAGCAAGGGCAGAACTCAGTCCACTTTGTACTTCCTGGAACTGTTCCAACTGTCCAGGGGTAATATTGGACGGATCGATAGTAACTGCTGTAGCTTTGCTTCTGGCTTCAATAACTTTGGTGAGCGTCTCTTGTTCGAATTCGGCATAGCCTTTGGCCGTATTTACGATATTGGGAATTAAATCTGCACGGCGCTGGTACGAACTTTCAACATTTCCCCATTGTTCTGCAACATTTTCGTCAAGCCCCACGAGGTTGTTATTAGTCCATATACCCCATAAGATGATAGCGCCAACGACAAGAAGTGCGGCTAGTCCAGATTTTTTCATAAGGTGGAAATTTAGAGGTTGTCTTTAATTTTCAGTAATTCTGCTTTTACTGTTTCCAATTTACGAATTATCTCAAAGTTGTCGAGTGTTTTGTGTTTGTTTTCCTTTAAATGGATCTTGGCGCCTTCGAGGGTGAAGCCTCTTTCCTTGACCAAATGGTAGATCAATTCCAGATTTTTGATATCGGCCGGAGTGAACTTTCTGTTACCCTTGGCGTTTTTTTTGGGCTGCAATACATCGAACTCCTTTTCCCAAAAACGAATGAGCGAGGTATTGACCTCGAAAGCTTCGGCTACTTCGCCTATGCTGTAATATCGTTTTTCGGGTAGTTCTACATGCATTAATCCAGAGATTGGTTTTCTTGTTGCGATTTCTTCAGTAATTCGGCAAATTCCTCACTGCTCAGGTTTCCGTAGTAAAAGTTAATAGGATTGATACGCTCGTTATCCTTAAAGATCTCGTAATGTAAATGCGGGGCTTCACTGCGCCCTGTACTTCCTACAAAGCCAATAAGGTCGCCTCGTTTCACTTTCTGTCCCTTCTTTACGTTGTATTTGTATAAATGAGCGTATAAGCTTTGATACCCAAATCCGTGGTCAATACGAATATGATTCCCATATCCAGAAGCCGAATTATCCGCTCTCGTTACTACACCATTTCCTGCGGCATATACCGGGGTTCCTCTGGGGGCGGTAAAATCCATTCCCCAATGGAATTTACGGGCCTTGGTAAATGGATCTGTTCTATATCCGTATCCAGATGCCATCCGGGTTAGGTCTTCATTGTTTACGGGTTGAATAGCGGGAATAGCCTCCAAAAGTTTCTCTTTTTCCTCGGCTAACACACTTATTTCGTCCAACGATCTGGATTGCACTACGATCTGTTTGGTGAGAATATCTAACCTTTTACTAGAACTAACAATCAACTTGGAATTATCATACCCCTCCAGTTCTTTGTATCGGTTAATTCCACCAAATCCTGCTTTCCGCTGCTCATCGGGGATGGGGTTTGCTTCAAAATAAATACGGTAGAGATTATTGTCACGATTAGCAAGATCTTCCAATACGATCTCCGCCTGTTCCATCTTTCGGTTCAATAGGTCGTATTGAAACTCCATATTGGCCAATTCACGGTTCAAGGCTTTTTCCTTTGGTGTCTCGATTCCGGGGATATTGAAGAAAATAACCAACCCCAGGGCGCCAAAAAGAAAGGCAGCCGAAAGAAAAAGCAATACATAGCCAATTTTTCGTCCTTTTCTGGGCTCGATCTTTCGGTAAGAAAGGGTGTCGCTATCGTAGTAATATTTTACCTTAGACATATGTTAAAAAGTCCTATTTTTGCGGTTGATAGAAAGCGCTGATGGTTTTTTTCTAACGCCGTGCAAAGATAGAAATTGTTTAGCTTCACAATATACACAAATTCAATTAAACGTTTTATATGACTTCCGGGGATATACGTAACCAGTTTTTAGAGTTTTTTAAGTCTAAATCGCATGAAATAGTACCTTCTGCACCTATGGTGATGAAGGACGACCCAACCTTGATGTTTACCAATGCCGGAATGAACCAGTTCAAAGAGTATTTCCTTGGGAACAAGGATCCGAAAAACCCTCGTGTAGCCGATACTCAAAAGTGTATTCGGGTAAGTGGGAAACACAACGACCTGGAAGATGTAGGAATGGATACCTATCACCATACCATGTTCGAGATGTTAGGGAATTGGAGTTTTGGGGATTATTTCAAAAAAGAAGCTATTGCCTGGGCCTGGGAACTGTTGACCGAGGTGTTTGGAATTGATAAGGACATGCTCTATGTAACTATCTTCGAGGGTGAGGAATCCAAGGGATTGGAGAGAGATACAGAGGCCTACGACTTTTGGAAGCAATACGTTTCGGAAGACAGGATCCTCAATGGAAGTTACAAGGATAACTTCTGGGAAATGGGAGATCAGGGACCTTGCGGGCCTTGTAGCGAAATCCATGTGGATATTCGTTCTGCCGAAGAAAAGGCAAAGGTAGATGGCGCCAGTTTAGTGAACATGGATCATCCACAAGTAGTGGAGGTATGGAACCTGGTTTTCATGCAGTTCAATAAAAAAGCCAATGGAAGCTTGGAAAAATTACCGGCGCAACACGTAGACACCGGCATGGGCTTTGAACGCCTCTGTATGGTACTACAGGGAGTGCAAAGTAATTACGATACCGATGTATTTACTCCTCTAATTAGGGAGATTGAAGCCATAACCAATAGTAAGTATGGTACGGATGAAAAAACCGATATCGCCATTCGGGTGATTGCAGACCATGTGAGAGCCGTTGCATTTTCCATTGCCGATGGACAGTTGCCGAGCAATACCGGTGCGGGTTATGTGATTCGTCGTATTTTGAGACGGGCTATTCGCTATGGATTCACCTTTTTGAACAAAAAAGAACCCTTTATTCATAAGTTGGTACCCACTCTGGTGAAACAAATGGGAGCGGCGTTCCCGGAATTGGTTTCTGAAAGGAACTTAATGGTCAATGTGGTGCGAGAGGAAGAAGTGTCCTTTCTAAGGACCCTGGATCAGGGATTGGTATTATTGGAGAATGTGATTGCCCATACAGAAGGAAAAGAAGTTTCAGGACAGAAGGCGTTTGAGCTCTATGATACCTACGGATTTCCAAAAGATCTTACAGCACTTATTTTAAGAGAAAGAGGCTATGATCTGGACGAAGAGAGTTTTGAAGCCGAATTACAAAAACAGAAGGAGCGTTCCAGAGCAGCCACCAAAGTAGAAACCGGTGATTGGGTAGAGCTTTTGAATGACGGCGAAGAGGAATTTGTAGGATATGATCTGTTGGAAACAGACATTAAAATTACACGATATCGCAAGATTGAAAATAAAAAGGATGGCGAATTGTATCAGTTAGTGTTTAATCTTACCCCTTTTTATCCTGAAGGGGGAGGACAAGTGGGAGATAAAGGTTATTTAGAGGCACCCAATGGGGAAGTCATTTATATCATCGATACCAAGAAAGAGAACAACCTCATCGTTCATTTTGCCAAGAACCTGCCACGGAGACCTGAGGACACTTTTAAAGCTGTGGTAGATAGAAAACAACGATTTAGAACAGCCTCCAATCATACGGCAACCCATTTGTTACATCAGGCGCTGCGAAATATTTTAGGGGATCACGTAACTCAGAAGGGTTCCATGGTACACAGCCGAAATCTTCGTTTCGATTTCTCCCATTTTAGTAAGGTAAGCGATGAGGAATTGCAGCAGGTGGAGGATTTTGTGAATGCAAGAATACGGGAAGGGATCGATCTGGAGGAGCGCAGGAATATTCCTTATCAAAAAGCCCTGGACGAAGGGGCTTTGGCACTATTTGGAGAAAAGTACGGCGATACGGTACGTGCGATCAAGTTTGGAAAATCCATGGAACTTTGTGGAGGAACCCACGTGGATTCTACCACAGACATCTGGCACTTCATCATTACTTCGGAAGGAGCAGTTGCTTCGGGAATACGACGTATTGAAGCGATTACCGGAGATGCTGCCAAACAGTATTTTATGGAACGAAGCGAATCGTTCAAAGAGGTACAGAAAGTATTGAACAATACGAAGGATCCGGTGAGTTCCATTGAGAAGTTACAAGAAGAGAACAATGCACTTCAGAAGCAAGTTCAGCAATTATTGAAGGATAAGGCCAAGAATATCAAAGGAGAGCTAAAAGGAGAAGTGACGCAGATCAACGGAGTGAATTTCCTTGCGAAACAACTGGACCTGGACGCTGGCGGATTAAAGGACCTTGCTTTCGAATTAGGGGGAGAGATCGATAACTTATTCATTTTATTTGGTTCTAATGCCAATGGGAAGGCTTTACTAACCTGTTATATCAACAAAGAACTTGCCGCTGAGAAAGATCTCAATGCCGGACAGATTGTACGGGAATTGGGGAAACATATCCAGGGAGGTGGAGGCGGACAGGCCTTCTTTGCCACCGCCGGGGGTAAAAATCCGGATGGAATTGGTGAGGCCTTGCAACAGGTGAAGAATTATTTGAATTAGTAGTTCGCAATTGCAGCGAGCAGTAATGTGCTGCCTACTGCCACTGCCTACTGACCACTGTATATGAAACTACAAACTCAAATACCCATACAACCCCAACAGCCACAGATCGATTACGATTCGAAGGTGTTGTTGATGGGATCGTGTTTTGTGGAGAATATAGGGGAAAAGCTGGAGTATTTTAAATTTAAAAACCTCCAAAATCCCTTTGGAGTTATTTTCAATCCGGTTTCCATCGAAAAGCTCATACGAAGAGTAGTTGAAGAGCTGTATTTCTCAGAAGCGGATATCTTCGAAAAGGACGGGCAATGGTTCAGTTTTGAGACCCATTCCATGATGACTTTGGAAAGCAAAGAAGCCTTTTTGACCCTACTTAATGATCGATTAAAAGAAGTAAAGGCCTACATAGAAACTGCCACACATGTAATCTTCACTTTTGGAACGGCCTGGGTGTACGAGCATCAAGCTTCTTCCGAAATCGTGGCGAACTGTCATAAAATTCCTCAGAAAGAATTCTCAAAAAGACTACTAACGGTCTCACAGATTTCCAAAGCGGTAGCTAGTATCCAATCTCTTATTGGAGCTATAAACCCTAAATCCACTGTGATCTCTACCCTTTCTCCGGTGAGGCATCTCAAGGATGGTTTTGTCGAGAATAATCGGAGCAAGGCCCATTTGCTGGTTGCACTGCATGGTATAGATGAACTGTCGTATTTTCCCTCCTTTGAGATCGTAATGGACGAGCTTCGTGACTATCGTTTTTACGAAAAGGACCTCTTGCACCCAAATGAAACTGCCGTCGCTATTATTTGGGACCGCTTTAAGAAGGTATGGGTTTCGAAACAAACAGAGGAACTTCAAAAGGAGATTGACGCCATTCGGAAGGGACTTTGCCATAGACCCTTTAACCCCAATAGCCCGGAGCATATTGCCTTCAGGAAAAACCTTCAGAAGCGTATAGAAAAACTTCAATCCTCACTACCTCGAGTAAAGTTTTGATTATACGACAATTGCCGTATTGTGCTCACTGAGTTTAGATTGCACTTTTGTAATCACAATTAACTACAAAAACTCAGCAATTATGAAAACTTTACAAAAATCAATGTATGTACTCATGCTATTTTCGGCAGTGTTCCTTACCGGCTGCAGCAAAGATGATGATAGCAGTGAAGAGGGAGACGGTGGTCAGAGCGGAAGTGATACCGAACTATTTACAGCTAAGGTGGACGGCGCCGATTGGTCCGCAGATACCGATCTGGCAACCTTAATAGGAGGCAGTCTTGTAACCAACAACGGGATCACCGTATTGTCTGCCCAGGGGAGCACCAACGATGGAACTTTTATCAACTTTAACATCATCAATTATGATGGGCCAGGCACTTACAGGGTGGCAGACGGTATCGACAATATGAATATCATCTCCTATGGCGAATTGAATGGAGGAAATCCGGTCTCGTGGGTCGCCAACGGAGTTATTGCTATAACTGGGGTCATTGAACCTGGTGAGATAGTGATTACATCGCAGAACGATACCAAGGTCATAGGAACGTTTAGCTTCGAAGGTTACGATGGGACTTCGGAAACCGTTAAGAACGTAACTCAAGGGCAATTTGAAGTGGTGTTTGATAATTAATTAAGATATGATGCGTGTCAAAAATCTCAAATGTTGAGGTTTTTACGTAGGCCGGGAATATAGTGAAAGCTGTCTCCCGGTTTTTTTTAT
>JBCBDM010000195.1:0-6768 GCA_038529705.1 Bacteroidota bacterium | reverse complement strand
TTCTATAAAGCTACTTCAATTTATTGCAAATAAAAAGCCCTCCAAGAAGGAGGGCGGGGTAATTATTCGTCGGTTTTTTCCTCTTCCGGCTCCTCTTCGGCATCCCAACCGAGCATAAAATACTTAAAAGTTGCTCCATCGGGAATCTGGGTAGGTTCTACTTTCGAATTACTATCGAAGCGAAGACTCGCAGGGAGGTCTTTTTTATCAATTGTGATATACACATCGCTATCTTTAAGGAATACAACCACGGACCTAATGGCATTTTGAATGGCCTCCACTTCGTAGTTGGCTTTCACATCTGCAAAAGTGCTATTCACGTGCAAACCCTTTTCAGTTTTAAAACGTTCATCAAAAATCTGAATATTGGTAATCACAGAATTTGGGTCGTTCTCATTTTTGGGAGAAAGCAGTAACAACTTTGCACCTCCCTTTTCATAGACTTCTGTTTCTCCTTGAGTGCCGAGTGCGTTTTCAATAGTGCTCAATTGCACGATGGAATCCATCGCGAAGATAGAATCTACCTGTTTCATTTGCATCTTTTTGGTGAGATGCCCTATACTTCCTCTTTGAATAAGATATGGATCTTTTTCCTGGGTGCATTGCGTAAACAATAAGGCAGTTAGAGCTGCCAATACTAAGGTTTTTTTCATATGGATTTGAGTGTTTTATTCAGGTATCTCTGATACATTCTGAAAGATTCAATATTCAGGTTTACGGGCAAAAATAAGAATAACCTTCAGAACACCCGAACCCCTAAAAGAATAAATTGGTCATGCTCTTGTCTTGATCCTTATCCAACAGGGTGAACCGAGTGCTTTGCCCGACCCAAAATATTGAAGCCTCTAGTTAAAACTACCGAAGCATTTTCCCTAGAATTCCCAATACACTTCGAATGACCGTTGGACTGGTTAATACCTTTTCCAAGGAGCTTTTGGATCTTCTTCTGGAAGAGGATCGGCTTCTGGAGCTACTTCGACGGGAAGTCTTTTCTTTTTCCGCTTTGGCTTTGGCCTTCGCTTCTTCTTTATTGGCGGTTTCTATCTTTTTATTCAGCAATTCATAGGCACTCTCTCGATCGATCTCTTCATTGTATTCTTTTACCAATTTGGAACTGCTTACCAATTCCTCCAATTCCTTATCTGTCAACACATCCATCCGGCTCATGGGAGCTCGAAGCATGGTAGCGGCCAAAGGGGTGGGAATACCCTTTTCATTTAAAGCGGAAACCAGGGCTTCTCCGGTTCCCAGGGAAGTGAGTATTTGATCTGTTTCGTAATAATCGGATAAAGGATAGTTTTCGGCTGTGAGTTTGATGGCCTTTCTATCCTTGGCGGTAAAGGCTCTCAGGGCATGCTGTATTTTCAATCCTAGCTGACTAAGCACGGCGTCCGGAACATCGGTTGGGTTTTGGGTTACAAAGTACAATCCTACGCCTTTGGAGCGGATGAGTTTTACAATACTTTCAATTTGGTCCAGCAGGGCATCGCTGGCTTCCTTAAAGATAAGGTGGGCTTCATCGATAAAGATTACCAACTCCGGCCTTCCGCTATCTCCCTGTTCCGGGAAGGTGGCATAGATCTCAGCCAGGAGGCAGAGCATAAAGGTAGAAAACAATTTGGGTCGATCCTGAATATCGGTAAGTCGCACGATATTGATATAGCCGCGGCCTTCTCTGTCTACCCTTAAGAGATCATCGGTGTCGAAGGATTTCTCTCCGAAGAACAGATCTCCTCCCTGTTGTTCCAACTCCACAATTTTTCGGAGAATGGCTCCGGAGGAAGCAGGAGAGATACGCCCGTATTCTTTGGCAATCTCTTCTTTCCCTTCTTCGGTGGAATACTGAATGATCTTCTTAAAATCGTTCAGGTCCAACAAGGGTAATTTATTGTCATCGCAGTACTTAAATAAAATAGAGATGATTCCGGCCTGTGTCTCAGAGACTCCCAAAATTCGAGAAATGAGAACCGGACCAAATTCGCTTACCGTAGCTCTTAGTCTCACCCCATCTTGTTCGGACAAGGAAAGGATCTCTACAGGAAATTTTTTCGCTTCAAACGGAAAGCCAATAGCGGCATGTCGTTCATCGATCTTTGGATGTCCCGGGCTGGGTTGAGCAATTCCACTCAAGTCCCCCTTCATATCCATTAATAGCACGGGAACCCCTTTTTCGGAAAGATTTTCGGCAAGGATCTGCAGGGTTTTGGTCTTACCGGTACCTGTAGCTCCTGCAATGAGCCCATGTCTGTTCATGGTCTTGAGGGGAACCTTTACCAAAGCATTGGTGACGGTTTCTCCTTCTAGCATTGCTGCTCCCAGGGTTATGGCTTCACCTTTGGTGGTGTAGCCGGCATTGATATGATCGAAAAATTCTTGTGGGTCTGCCATCTTTCAAAATTTTGATAAAAATAGGAATTGTGTACAAGCTACTGAAATATTCCGTATTTTAAATTCCATTGAAGCGGGTCTTTTCGACCAAATAAATCAATACGACTATGAAATTATTCTATTATGTTGTGGTTATGGTTCTCTTCGGAATTATGGGTTGTGGAGAAACCACATCTTCGCAGAAGGAATCTGTATCCACTTCCGAAGAAGTTGTCACCCCTATTTTTCATGCTTCCCATGAAGCTAAAAAACAGAACGCTCCCTTTAGCGATGTGGTACAGGTGGGAAACACCTTCTATCTGGCAGGGCAAATAGGGATGGATCATACGACGCGGGAATTGGTAGAGGGAGGCATCCGGGAAGAAACACGTCAGACCCTAGAGAATATCAAAGCCGTGTTACAACAACACGATCTGGAAATGACCGATGTGGTAAAGGCTCAGGTGATCTTAGATACCATTGGTGATTTTGGTGCTTTTAACGAAATATACGTCACCTATTTTCCTCAAAAACCAGCTAGGACCACCTTCGCCGCTGAAGCGTTGGCTCGTGGGGCGAAGATCGAAATTGAGGTGATCGCTGTAAAAGACTAATCCATTTTTTCCACATAGAAATTTGAAGAGCCTGCGGATCGAAATAGAGTGCTTCCCGAATTTCCAGCCCGAACGATCTCGATAGCAATGATATCGCCTGCGCCTACATTGATTACCTCGTCTAGGTGCAAGGAGGATTCTTCATGTCCACTATTCCTCCTCATATAGCCAGTGGTATATACTGCACCCGTTATTGTACCGTTGATGGTTAAATAGATTTCCGGAGATTTTCGCGCACTGTTTGAGTTGCTCGCGATGGCTACGTTCGAAATAATTCGATAACGGCCTGCTTCAGCAATCTGAATCTGTGTTCCGGAGACGCTGAAAAGCGTGGTGTTGTCGTTCCATTCTTCCGACCCGAAAATAGGTAGTTCGATGGCGGTATCTACATTGAGATTTGTACTCGTATCCGAATTACTGTATTTAGCCGATTGACCGATCTTTGAAGTTTTTGGGGTTTCTTTATTGGGTGCTTCCCAGTTGGGAACGCCTGCAGTTCCCGTATTGATGTTTAAAGCATCTGTATCGGTGTTAAAGATGATCATTCCTTTTGCCGGATTGACCAGGGCAGCTCGTTGAGCATTGGTCAATCTGGATATTAAAATCCCCTGGTCTGACGCCAATATTTCGAGAATGGCAGAATCATTGACGGAAACGGTTCCAATGCCCACCTGAGCCAGTGCGGATTGGGTGAAGAAAAAAAATGCGACTATACCGTATTTTAGAGTGGACATTTTATAGAATTTTTTCAATATAAATATTAGAAGTCCCCGCGGAGCGCATGGTTACGGCACTTGTGTTGGCCGATTGAGCTATTACAATGGTGATTACCGCGCTCGCAGGCACTTCAATAATTTCTCTTAAGTGTAGAGAGGATTCTTCGTGGCCATTGTTACTTCGAATATATCCGGTAGATCCATAGGAACCGACAGCAGAACCATTAACGAATATCCGTATTTCCGGAGCATTTCTATCTGCAGCTGTGCTGTTCAATAAGGAAACGTTCACAACAATCTCATATCTACCTACATCGGCAATAGTAACTTGATTGCCACTTACGGTGTACAAAGCCGGGTTGTCATTCCATACCAAAGTCCCAAATATGGGGAGATTCAATGCGCCTGCATTTACATTGGTCGTGATGTCCGTGTTGGAGTACTTCATCGAATCTCCAGGTGTTGAGGTTGCGGTAGGACTCAAACTGAGGGCTTCCCAAAATGGTGCTGCCGGATTGTTGGAATTGAGCTGGAGTTCATCCGAATCTGTATTGTAAATCATCAAGCCGTTAGCAGGATTGGAAATAGCGTTTCTTTCCCCGGTAGTCATTCTGGGGATCAAAATCCCTTTGTCTGTAGAAGTAATATCAAGAACAGAAGACGCATCCGGACTGGTGGTGCCTATTCCAACCTGAGCTCCAGCCACTGCAGGGAAAATTGAAATAAGTAGTAAAAAAATAAAGGGCTTCATTATAATGAACTATTTTTGTCGAGGTTTTTAACTGATTGGGCTAAAATATTCCTGGTTTTTTGTAGGAAAAGTATGAAATAGATGGTCCCAATCCCACACGATCATTAGGGTTTTCGATTAATGCTATTGAAAATCGGATGTGCAAACATTATGTTGCGGAAAAACCGTAGAAATCATATGGAAAATCAAGTGCAAACACTCGTAGACCAGGGAAAAATGTTACCCTTAATGGAGGAATTCTACACCATCCAGGGGGAGGGATATCATAAGGGTACGGCCGCCTATTTTATTCGTGTAGGAGGTTGCGATGTGGGTTGCCATTGGTGTGATGTAAAGGAAAGTTGGAATCCGGCTATTCATCCTCCTACCGCCATTGAAGCTATCGCCGAAAACGCGGCAAAATATTCGAAGACGATTGTTATTACCGGAGGAGAACCGCTTACCTGGGATATGACACCGCTCACTCAACTCCTAAAGCAGAAGGGGTTGGACACACATATTGAAACGTCAGGCGCGTATCCGTTAAGTGGTCATTGGGACTGGATCTGTCTTTCTCCAAAAAAAATGAAGCTACCCACTCCAGAGGTATACGCCGCCGCAGACGAGTTAAAGGTGATTATTTACAACAAGGACGATTTCCGCTTTGCCGAGGAACAGGCGGAAAAAGTAGCAGCAGATTGCAAATTGTATCTCCAGCCGGAATGGAGTAAGCGGGACAAAATGATCCCTCAGATCGTGGATTATGTCATGGAAAACCCAAAATGGGTGGTTTCATTGCAAACCCATAAGTATCTAAATATTCCTTAGCACATAGTCACCCCGAGCGCTGTCGTGGGGTATTGAGAGTTCTCGACTGTGCTTACGTCAAAGCTTCATCGATACGGGTGCGCTCGAACGGACAGGCTTACGCCTTTTTAAATGGAACTTCTACGCGAACCGTGCCCCAACCTAAGTGCATATCCACACCTTTGTCTCCCTCTTCAAAAGCAATGGAAAAAGCTTCCAGAGAATCATCGCCGTTGGTACAGGGGACGGTAAGTCGTGCCACGTCCTTGCTTTCATTGTAAGAATATGCTCCCCAGGTATTCAAGTCTGAGTTAATAATGACAGTCCACTCGCCTTCACCAGGAATAGTGTAAAAGCTATAGGTTCCTGCCTTTACCGTGGTGTCTCCCAATTTCATATCGGTGTAGAGAATAATCTCTGAGGCCTCGTTGGCTCCGGTACGCCATACCTGTCCGTGTTTGGCAAGATTACTTACTTCACGGCCTTTTAGCTGAGGTCTGCTGTAGGTAATACGAATTAATTTATTGGCCTCTCGATAACTGGATGGGTAGGCGGATACGTCCATCGGACTTTTATCCAGTCCGGCGAATTTCTGAGCTTGTGCTTCAAAGTTTATGGTGGAAACAAAAGCCAATAGGATGAGCGAAAGTAAAGTGGATCTTTTCATGAGATTGTTTTTATGACTTAAAGGTAGTTTTTCTCGGTTCTAAAAATGATAAATTAATGTGAAATTTTTGGCTAAAATTCAGAAAATCAGTCGGGAGGCAGGGCCATTGCTTACATTAAAAATCAAGCTGCAGATTCATCGGGAATAAAGCGGATTTTTTTCACAGTTTTTTGTTAATAACTTAGCTGCTATAAATTGCGGAAACCCTTGAATTTATTGGTGATTTGGTTATATTTGTTTGTTAGCGAAAATTTGAATAAACAATCTAAACTATATGAGCGAAGAACAGAAAAAAACCAACTATGGAGCCGATAATATTCAGGCCCTGGAAGGAATGGAGCATGTACGTATGCGTCCGTCCATGTATATTGGAGATGTAGGAGTTCGCGGATTGCATCATTTGGTGTACGAAGTAGTTGATAATTCCATCGATGAGGCCTTAGCAGGCCACTGTGATACCATAGAGGTGACCATCAATGAAGATGACTCTATCACTACAAAAGATAACGGACGTGGTATCCCGGTGGATATTCACAAAAAAGAAGGGGTTTCTGCGCTTGAAGTAGTAATGACCAAGATCGGTGCCGGTGGTAAGTTCGATAAAGATTCTTATAAGGTCTCCGGAGGGCTGCATGGAGTAGGGGTGAGTTGTGTGAATGCACTATCCGAACATCTCACGGCTACCGTTCATCGTGACGGGAAGATATGGGAGCAGGAATACGAAAGGGGAAAAACCTTATATCCGGTGAAATCCATTGGAGAGACGGATTACCGAGGAACTATTGTGACTTTTAAACCAGATCCTGAAATCTTTAAACAAACCCTGGAGTACAATTATGATACCCTGGCAAGCCGTCTTCGAGAATT
>JBCBDM010000194.1:0-6793 GCA_038529705.1 Bacteroidota bacterium | reverse complement strand
CCCGAGCATGGCCTTGCTTATATTTTTAAATTTGAAGAATTCATTTCCATTGCGTTTCATGAGATAGCGAATCAAAACATAATTCGCCATATAAATTCCAATAGAAAAGATCTGATTGTAGATAAATTCCAGCAGCAATTCCTTTCCGGTTCGAGCCGGTGCACCTGTGAAATAGAGAATGAGCCCAACAATAATGAAGATGAGCAACCCTACAAACGAGGCCTTTCCTATTTCTTTTAATATGCGCATACTATTCCTTACCGCAGTTTTGAGCTAGAGATTGTTGGGCATAGTCTCCACCTCCTTGAGGATGGAATGGTCCTTTTGGCTCATAGGTTTCAAATAGACCTACGGCCTTCTTGAGATCATCGCAGAATTTGGCCGTATCCTGACCAAAGAATCTGGCTGTTCCGAGTTCCCACTCTACTTTACCAAAGGCAGCCCTCGGATTTCCAGGCTCTAATTTATAAGCCTCCTCATAGAGTTGAGCAATTTTTTGTGAATATACCATCCCGTAGCGTTGTCCGTCGAAAACCACCCACGCCGTATAAATCTGAGCCTGTAATACCAAGATTTCTGCGTTGTCTTTAGAGATGGCTTTGGCATCATTTAAGAAGTCTTGTGCTTTTTTAAGTTGAGCCGTAAGTTTTGCCTCATCTTTCTCCGAAAAACTGTAGAGCGTATTTATTTGAGCTACGTAAAAAGGAGGAAGCCAATCGTCCATTTCGGCTTGAGCAATTCGTTCAAACATATTCGCAGCGTCCCACTGCTTTTCGCCTTTCCAAAGTTCAAAAGCCTTGGTCATTCCTTTTTCGTATTTGCTTTGCGCCACTGCGTTAAAAGAGAGGATCGCAAGGGCTAGAAGGAGTAATTTTTTCATTGAATATAGGGTTTATAAGTTACTAATGTATTAAGTAAATAGGACTTTCAGTCCAATTCCCAGTAAAAGTACAGCCACACTAATGAAAGAGAGGACTTTCAAGGATCTTTGTCTATCGAGCCGTCTTAAGATAATTCCTAACATAATATACTAATTTACAGCGAGTACGGGATTACAAGCTAATATCTATTTTTCGGACTTCTCCTTGTTTGACTTCAAATTTTGCATCCTCCCATTTAGGAGGGCCAAAAAACCCTCGAGCACCATTAGAACATCCATAGCTTTCGGATGGGATCATTCCCATGACCATATTGAGCCTTCCATTCTCATCGGCATCGTGGTATACCGAAATAGCATAGATTCCATCGGGCACGTTGGTAAAAGAGGCCGAAGCCTTTTTATTTGAGATCTTAGACGAAGTGGTCATAAATTCACGGTCAAGGAAATTTTCGGCATCGTTATACAATCCAACCTGCACGGTCCCTTTGTCGTTTTTAAATTGAGTCATGGATACTTCAATAGTATTCTGCGCCTGGACCATCATCCCGGTGATCAAAAGCATGAGATACGTAATTACAGTTTGCATATGAATTTCTTTTAATGTTTCACCAAAGATGCGCACACCTTGATCATTCTTGAAAATGAACTCACCCAATTGTCGAATTTGAGGGATGAACTGTTACGAAGGCTCAAAGTCTAAAGTTGAAAGTCCAAAGAATAGAAGTGAAACATACTTCAGACTTCAGACTTCTGACTTCTGACCTTAGCCTACAGATTGTCCAACTGATTATCCGTTCCGTCGTCGCTAATGGTCCAAAAGAACCCGACAAAGAAGAATTGATCGGCCGCCGGACGTAAGGCTCTCCTATTAAAATTGCCGTTGGCATCCGGAGTACGAGAATATTGGTAACCATTTATATTGCTAAACGCAGCGGCATTGTTCACAGAAACATACAGAATCTGTTGCTGGGTGATGAGATACGCCCAGTTAATACTTATACTATGGAAGTCTTTGGTTTTATCCTGAAGAAATCCAGGTTCGTTGGGGTTGGTGAATGTACGTCCGCTTCCGTATTGGTAACTAATCCCAAACTGACTTTTCCAATCGGAAACAAAATACTTTCCTACCACAGATAGATTATGGGTATTGGCAAAGGAAGGTGTAGCCTGAATGGGGAAATTTCGATACATGCGCTCACTATCCAGATAGGAATAGCTCACCCAATAATCAACGCTCTTGATACTGTTGTTATCCCTCCAAAAAATATCGATCCCCTGGGCATACCCATCTCCGTTATTGGTAAAATTACTATCAAATCCTTCAAACTCTGTATCGAAGGTAATAAGACTGTCGTAATCCTTTCTATACGCCTCGGCTCGAAAGATCCTGTTGTTAGCGGAATACTGATAGTTCAGAATGTAATGCTGTGTCTTCTGAGCCTCCAGGCTTTGGTCGAACTTCAAGATATCATTAAGCGGTTGTTGGTAGAAATCGCCATACGCAATGGAGACCTGACTTCCTTTCCCTGTTTTGTAGGCCAGAGATGCCCGTGGGGAAATAGTAAAATCATCAAATAGATAACTGTATTCACCCCGGACTCCAAGCTTCATGGCGAACTTCTTTGAAAAGATCAGGTCGCTTTCAGCAAAAGCTGCACTTATATTATTGTTAAAGCCATATCGAGCTGTGGCAAAGGGATTCTCAAAATCTTCGACAAAATCCGTGAAGAACTGTTCCGCTCCAAAATTAAGCTTCACTCTGTTGCTAAAACGCTTCCGTAACTTCAACTTAAAGTGAGCCGAATTTTCTACATTATTAATATCATTATCGATGATGCCTACCTTATTATTGCTATGCGTAAAACTACCTCCACCCTGTATTTTCCAGCTCTCTCCAAGGTCTCCGGTATAGCTGGCATTGGTATATAAATTCTTATTCTTTAAGTTAAAATCCAAACCTTCCGGTAAGTCGATATCTTCCTGAGTCAATTCGAAATTGGTGGCATCGAAAGCCGCATATAGTTTGAACAAACCTTTGTCAAATTTTCTTCTGAAGACCGTTTCTCCCGCGAATGCTTCAAAGGGTTTTTCCCAATCGTTTCTATCCGGGTACGCAGCGATATAAGGTGCCAGATTGATGTAGCTCGTATTAAAGCTTAAGGAACTCTTTTCCCACTTTTGCGTATTCCCAACACCTCCTCCCACACTCATAATGGCAATATCTGTCTTTTCCTGGTCGGGTTCGTCAATGGTATTAAGGAGTAAGACCGATGATAACGCCTGTCCGTATTCGGCAGAATATCCTCCGGTTGAAAAGGTGATTCCATCGAACAGAAATGGACTATACCGCCCTCGGGTGGGTATATTATTGGTTGTAGGGGTATAGGGCGTGAACACTCTTATTCCGTCTATAAAGATCTGTGTCTCCCCGGCATCTCCCCCACGAACAAAGAGCCGGCCATCTTCTGCAACAGTGGTAGTTCCCGGCAAGGTTTGCAGGGCTCCCACAAAATCGCCAAGGGCGCTTGCCGTAGTTACGACATCCAGGGGTTTTAATACCGAAACCTTGCTATTATCTCCCGCTTCAAAAGTACCTGCCGAGATGATTACGGCATCCAGGGCATTGACATCTTCTTTGAGCTCCACCGTAACATTCTTCAATTGGCTCACGTCTGCCGCCATCATAAATGGCTCGAAAGCTACATACGAGACCACCAAGGTCTGTACTCCGGTCTCTTCGGTGGTAAAACTAAATTTACCTTCTTCATTGGTCGAGGCACCGTCGTAGGTTCCATCCAGGTAGACGTTGGCACCCAAAATAGGAGTGCCGTTCTTTTGCAATACCACACCCGAAATTTCGGTTTGGGCGATTCCCATAAAGCAAAAAATAGAAGATAAAACGGATAAGAAAAGAAGAGTTACGGATTGCCTTTGTGAAGTGTTCATGTAATTGATTGGTTTTGTTTGATGGGTCAAAAATGGGAAGCTTTCGTTACAACAAGGAAACAATTATACCGAAATGTCATTTTTATCGACTCAACTGTAGTCTTATACCAAATTTAAAATTGGTATCTTTAAGAAAAAATATACCCATGAAAAAATTCTACATTTTGGTAGCCGCAGTACTACTCTCCTTCAACCTCACTGCACAAGATACTTTCTCTATAATTGCTGTAGATCCTGCTACAGGTGAAATAGGATCCGCCGGGGCTTCCTGTGTCACCGGAGTAGGCTCCCAGGGCATCATAGACATTATTACCGATATTATTCCAGGACGCGGTGGAATCAACTCTCAGGCCTGGGTGTGCATTCCTAACATTAACCTTCAAAACGGTATCGCGCGAATGGAAGCTGGTGATTCTCCCCAAGAGATTATCGATTGGTTATTAGCCAATGATGCTTGTAGTGCACAGAATTTTAATCCTGAATTTCGCCAATACGGCATTGTGGACCTGGATACCAATGGGGATCCAAGAACGGCCGGATGGACCGGTAGCATGGCAGATGATTATAAGGAGGACCGCCAAGGCTCCAACTTTAGCGTGCAGGGAAACATACTGTTGAATCAAACGGTTATAGACAATATGGAAGCTAATTTCAACAACACTTCTGGAACCCTGGCAGATAAACTAATGGCCGCCATGCAAGGAGCTAACTTTGCAGGGGCCGATGCTCGGTGCCTTGCCGATGGTACGTCCTCTACAACTGCTTATTTATTGGTATACAAAGCCGATGACGACCCAAGTGACCCCTACATTCGATTAAATGTAGGGCAACAAACTGCAGGAATAGAGCCTATTGATTTACTTCAGGACCTCTACGACAATTTTCTCGCCACGGATGATAACCTCCTCAGGAGCAAGTTAAATTTGTTTCCCAATCCGGCCAGCGATGAACTTACGCTGCAAATGGATGCTTCGGTGCAGCTGGAAACAGTATCCATCTTCGACATAAACGGCAAGAAGGTGAGTGCCGACGTTGGATTTGAAGCACAAACCCTTCAGCAAAAATTAGACATCTCCCAACTTCCAAATGGCCTATATTTCCTCAAGGTTACAACCCTTGAAGGTGATGTTGCCATTAAGTTCGTCAAAGAGTAAATATAGTCTCAGAACATTTGATAAGGACCTGTCCATTTTGGACGGGTCTTTTTTTGTTTGCCTTTGCCCGCTTCCATATGCATTGATTTTTTATCTTAGATGTTCTAAACAACTTCAGCATGGAATATTCAAAATCGGTAGAGGAATACATTAGAAAGAACGATCAATGGAGTACTGAAATTCAGGAAATTCGCTCCATTATTAACGAAAGTGAACTCCAGGAAGAGGTAAAATGGGGAGCACCTGCCTACACCTTGAATGGTAAGATTCTTGTTGGAATAGGCGCGTTCAAAAATCACATGGGAATTTGGTTTCACCAGGGCGTGTTCTTAAAGGACAAACACAAGAAGCTCATGAACGCTCAGGAAGGAAAAACCAAAGCCTTACGCCAATGGCGTATTGAAAAAGGGGCTGCTGTAGAGGCAGATATCTTAAGAGATTACGTGCAGGAGGCCATTGAGAATAGCCTGGCCGGTAAGGAAATAAAACCCGAGCGTAAGAAAGGGGTCGAAGTTCCCGAGCTGCTTGTCAATACTTTCAAGAAAGAATCCCAACTCAAAGAGGCATTCTTCAATTTAACTCCTGGGAAGCAACGGGAATATGCTGAATATATTAGCACAGCCAAAAGAGAAGCCACGCAACTTAGTAGATTGGAAAAGATCGTTCCTATGATCCAGCAAGGTATCGGTTTGAACGACAAGTACCGAAACTGCTAAGACATGGTTGGACGCAATACCCTTAGCTTTTATGCCAGACGAGGGCTATGGATTCTTATTACCTGGGTGCTCATTTCCAATGTAATTTTTTTCTATGATCTCATTACCCTCACCAACGCAGGCGCTCTGGATAGCACTTTCGATTTTACCTCGGCTTTTACCGCCAACATGGTTGTGGCGGTTTCGGCAGGTTTCGTGGGAGGACTGCTTACCGTAAACTTAATGGAATATTGGCTCCGGAAATACGCTTTCTGGAAAGCACTTTTACTCATTATTGTTATCTACACCATCACCTCTGTCTTATTGAGCGCTTTAGGAGCGGCTTATCTGGCCAGTGAGGATTTTCAATTGCCCCTTTGGAACGCCGAAGTATGGGAAGAGGCCGGGTTTATTTTTGAAACCTGGAGGTTTAGAAAGAGCTTTATCATCTGGTTATTTATTGTTTTGATCACCTTGATCGTGCTCATGATCAATGATAAATACGGGCCGGGGGTCTTTCCGGACTACCTCAAAGGAAAGTATTTTCAACCCAAGCGGGAACGACGTATTTTTATGTTTGCCGATATCAAAGATGCCACTACCATAGCCGAAAATTTAGGGGAAGCTCGTTACTTCAATTTTCTGAAAGATTTTTTTAAGCACATCACCCCGGCCATTGTGAATTCCAAAGGAGAGATCTATCAATATGTGGGAGATGAGATTGTGGTTTCCTGGAAAATGAAAAAAGGTCTAGATAAAGGAAATGCATTGGCTTGCTCTTACGGAATGAAAGAACTACTGAAAAAAAAAGCAAGCCATTACGAGAAAGAATATGGATTGCACCCCAAATTTAAAGTGGGTTATCATTTTGGTTCGGTCATGGTGGGTGAAATTGGGCAAATAAAACGGGAAATTGCCTTTTCGGGCGACGTTCTTAACACCACCTCCAGAATTCAGGCCAAGTGCAATGAATTGGGTGTAGATATCCTTGCCTCCGAGGATTTTTCTAAGATACACCATACCCTCCCCGCGGGAATTGAGGTAGAGCCTTTGGGACCTCAATTGCTTAAGGGGAAAGCCGAAGCTTTATCTCTGGTAACTTTTAGGAATGAAAATTG
>JBCBDM010000193.1:0-6814 GCA_038529705.1 Bacteroidota bacterium | reverse complement strand
AGGTTGGCTTATCACCCGAAAAGCACCATTGCGTAGATGGTCCAAATACATGGTGCCTATGGTGAACCTGGGAGTGTCTTCCTGATAACTTTCCAGAAGGGTTTTATCTTCACTTAGGTAATAAAAGATATTTCTGAAAAGATTGACATTGGTCTTCATAGTAAGGCCTTCGGGAATATCATTATTTGGCCATTTAACGCTCATGAGCACCGTAAAAATAGACGATGTTTCCATTGCGTTCAATTTACGTTCATCCAATTCACTTAAGTAGTCTAACCCTACATAGCCTCCATGATCCGCATTGATAACGATAAGAGGGTTCGAATCATATTGGTTAATCAGCTCAATGAGATCTTCTAACCAGTCATCCGAGAACCCCATTCGTTCCAGATATTTCTCTCGCTCTATTTCTTTGCCTCGCGTGTTCCATTTGTTATTCCTAATATGCCCCGGAACGGTTTTTTCAATAAAATAAAAATGAGGGACACTTGAATCGCTATTCTTCAAAGAAGCCTCAAAATCGGATACGATATCCACGTCTTTCAATCGCATTAATTTATGATACGAAATTTTTCGGTTGGGCACATTACAAAAATCAAAGCCCTCTCGTTTTCTGTTTAGTAGGAAAAATAGATTATCGGTAAAAAGGTGGGTGTTATAACCGTTATTATCCAAAATACGAAGTGTAACATTATCCCCTACAATGACCTCCTGAGTTCCGTAGGTCTTTGCTGTATTTTTATCGATATTCCCATAATAGTGATGCTTCATCGCAAAAGTTGCCGAATTCGATGTAAGTGTTGTAAAGTAATTACTACGGGCGTTGGGATAATTCACAAAACCATTTTCTTCCAGGTATTGCTCCAATGTTAAGTCTGGATGATTATATGGTGGGTACCGAAGTTGAGAAAAATTAGCATAACCATCCGGTTGTATCAAATAGATATTCGGTTTCGTTTTAAATTGAACGTTCTCAATGTCCTTGGAAAGTGCTGTCCAGGACGGGTCGTATTCAAAAACAAAAAGGACCCGGGAAACCAGAAAATAGAGGCTTAGCAAGGCTAAGACCATTTGGAGAATCAATATCTTTTTCAGAAACCGGTACAGTATGAAACTCGCCAAAAAAGCGCATAGAATAGCTACCGCAAATACCCATTTATTGAAGTGAAAAATGAGCAAGCCCAGGAGACCCGTAAAATAGGCTAGATTGAGCGCTGTTAACGCGTAAGGTTGCCAGCGAGACAACACCTTCATTTTAAAGACCCAGGGAAGACATATAGCAAGGAGGGAGGGAGCGCCGACACAAAGACCTAATAGATAAAAGAACTGTGGCCAGCTATCGGCAATATTATAGTTGTTTCCGTAAAAATGCAAGAAAGGATAGAGCCCTGCCATGACGGCTACCAAAACCCGGAATGACACCGTATTCCATTTGTATCTTTCTATAGGTACTTCCTTCAAAAAAGGGATTCGCTTTAATTTAACGTCTTATTCTTAAAATGGTATAGCACCCTATGGGTTCCTTCAATGACTACCTTTTTCTCTACCTCAAAATAAGTGGCAAAGCCTTTTTCAAACTCGGCTTCGTTGTAGAAATCGAAATGATTGATAAACTCTCTTTTTCGCACTAATAGAGAAGTGACCCAAGAATCTTCCCGCTTTGGAAATTCAATAATAAGGTGCCTCGAAAATTTTGCAAAGAACTCGGCCGACTTTTCAAAGGGCACATTTCCGGACAAGGTAATATGGTGGATCAAAGCGAGTGCCAAGGTCACGTCCGGTGCATATTGAGACAGCCTATCCAACAGAGAATTTCGCTCTGTATTGTTAAAACCAATGCCCGGGGCCGGTTGTAAGACATCACAGACAAATGGCAACATATTCTGCTCTCCATTTTTTTGTACCTGGTGATAATTGTAACCTACAGCGTTACTATCGATATCGGTTACGATAACGTCGTTTACCTCCGACAGAACGGTTCTGGCAAAGGTTCCATCGTTTCCTCCCACATCGATAAGCTTATCGATCTTCATAGGAAGCACCCATTTCCGGATCAGTTCTTTTTTCGCCTCAAAGGCTTGGTCGTCGTAATTGGTCTTTTCGTAATAGTTTCCCCATTCACTGGCTTCCTTCAGATTCAGTTTCTTGATATAGTCGAATAGGTTGGTGAGCACATTATCCTGGGCCTTCTTTGAGAGCCGAGCCACTTTGGTTTCGGCTTTATAATCTTCGCTGTGTTTACTCTCCATTTTTGCCAACAAATGAATATTGGTGTAAAGGGTAGAGCTTAACTTCGATTTTCCTGGCAACAAAGAGGCAATCAACTTCACCGGAAGGCCATCGATATGCGTCTGCAACATTTTCAAGATCTCTGTTCCATGGAATTTAGCCAGCACCAAAGGGCCAAAGAAGTGTGTTATAAACTGCTTATATGCCCTCCAGGGAGTACCTTCCTGGTAGAAATCGAACGATAAGGTATCGATAAAAACAGCCTTCCCCTTATGAAAGGTAACATTGTAAGCAGAAGCATCCTTCAGAATAAATCCTTTGGACAAGGCGTATTTCTGAATTTGTAAAGTGAGTAACGCCGCATGTTTGAATTGCTCGAAACTCCATTCATAGGGATTGGTGATAAAAGGAATGGGTTCCGGAGTGATGATGATCTTCTCTTCTGAAACGGAAGTCTCCTCATGAGGAATCAAAAGCCCTTTATTCATAAGGGTATTGTAAAACCCTGAGTCCTTGAGTTGATTGTATTGGGGAAAATAGATGGGATTAATAACTCTCCTCAGCGTATCTCCATCATGGAATATATAACCGGAAGGATCTCTAAAAGAAGCTTCGTGAGCGTTACTAGTGGGTTGTTTCATTCTTATCTGTATCTTCCTCTTCAATATCGATGGAATCGTAAGAATCTTCTTCCTTCTTCGCAAGACCAAAGAACAACTTTACCTTATACAGTGCGTTCTTCGAGAATAACAAAATACCGGCAGCAGTAGCTACAACCGCCTGAACGATCATGGCACCCAATCCCGGGTCAAAGTACATCGGTATGATAGTGAATAGATCCATGGATAACATTAAATTTACAAAACAGTAACAAATAAACTAAAAAACGGCCAGTTTGAAACGGAAATCCTCTTAAAATTTAGAGTTTGTTTCTTTTCCGGTCCACCTCTTTTAGTAGTACTTTTCTCAATCGTAAGTGATTAGGCGTCACCTCCACGTATTCATCTTTCTGAATATATTCCAGCGCTTCCTCCAAGGAGAACTTAATGGCAGGCACGATACGCGCTTTGTCATCGGCTCCCGCAGAGCGTACGTTGGTCAACTTCTTGGTCTTGGTTACATTCACCACCATATCGTCCTGACGACTGTTCTCACCAATGACTTGTCCCTCGTAAATATCTTCTCCCGGATCAATAAAGAAGCGTCCACGTTCCTGTAATTTATCAATCGAATAAGGAATCGCCGTTCCTTTTTCCATAGACACCAAACTACCGTTCAAGCGCTCGGGTATGCCTCCTTTCATAGGTTGGAATTCCATAAAGCGATGGGTCATGATGGCTTCCCCGGCCGTAGCGGTCAACAACTGATTTCTCAATCCGATGATCCCTCGGGAGGGAATAACGAACTTACACAACATACGATCGCCCTTAGCTTCCATACTCACCATCTCACCTTTTCTAATGGTCACCATGTCGATAGCACGTCCACTGACTTCTTCCGGCAGGTCAATGGTCAATTCTTCCACGGGCTCGCACTTTACACCGTCTATATCCTTGATGATTACTTGCGGCTGACCGATTTGTAATTCGTAGCCTTCGCGACGCATGGTTTCGATCAATACAGAAAGGTGCAATACCCCTCTTCCAAAGACCATGAATTTATCTGCACTATTTGTAGGTTCTACACGAAGTGCCAGATTCTTCTCCAATTCCTTATCCAAACGTTCTTTAATGTGCCTTGAGGTCACAAACTTACCGTCCTTTCCAAAAAAAGGAGAATCGTTGATAGTGAATAACATACTCATGGTAGGCTCGTCTATAGCAATGGTAGCCAATGCTTCCGGATTTTCAATATCAGCAACTGTATCACCAATTTCGAAACCTTCCAGCCCGACCAAAGCACAAATATCACCTGCTTCCACTTTCTCCACTTTCTTACGGCCTAGGCCTTCAAAAGTATGTAGTTCCTTGATCTTACTCTTTATAACACTTCCGTCACGCTTCATAAGCGATACCTGAGCGTTTTCAGTAAGCTCTCCACGTTGCAGACGTCCTATGGCAATTCGACCTGTAAACGATGAATAGTCCAAAGAAGTGATTAGCATTTGAGTACTCCCTGCTTCTATCTTTGGCTCAGGAATATGTTCCAATACCATATCCAGCAGCGGCTCTATCGTATCTGTAGGATTTTGCCAGTCTTCGCTCATCCAGTTCTGCTTGGCACTTCCGTATACCGTTGGGAAATCCAACTGCCACTCCTCGGCTCCTAATTCGAACATCAAATCGAAAACGGCTTCATGCACCTCATCCGGAGTACAGTTTTCCTTATCCACTTTATTTACCACCACACAAGGTTTTAGGCCTAAGGAGATAGCCTTTTGAAGCACAAACCGAGTTTGAGGCATAGGCCCTTCAAAAGCATCGACCAATAGTAGCACACCATCTGCCATGTTCAAAACACGTTCTACCTCACCTCCAAAGTCGGCGTGACCCGGCGTATCTATAATATTGATCTTCGTGCCTTTATAGGTTACCGACACGTTCTTGGACGTAATGGTAATGCCACGTTCCCGTTCCAGGTCGTTATTATCCAAGATGAGTTCTCCGGTTTTTTCGTTCTCACGAAACAGGCTGCAATGGTGCATAATCTTGTCTACCAGAGTGGTCTTACCGTGGTCTACGTGAGCAATAATGGCGATGTTCTTGATGTTCATACGAATGTTCTCTTGTTAATTCAAACCAGTTGTTTATCAGATTTTTACATCACAATTACGATGAAAATTCTTACCCGTCTGCTTTGAGCGTGCAAAAGTACGGTTTATTAATGGATTAGTGCTCAGGATTCATATGATATTTAAGAGAACGCCTTCTCTTTCCTTTGTTTTTTGGTAAAGCTGAAGCATAAAACAAGAGGTTTTACTCATTCATAGGACTCCGCTGCAGAAAATAATAACTATATTTATCTAAACGGATGATCCAAGAATAAAATTCTATGTTAAAAACCAAACTTCTACTATTTACTGGGTTGTTATTGTCTATTACTGTCAATGGGCAATTTGGACCACAGCAAATTATATCCTCAACTACCGAAAAAGCGTATCTATCCATCCCTTTCGATATAGATAACGACGGATTTGAGGACGTTGTCACTGCAGGTAGAGAGCCATATGAATTAAATTGGCACAGAAACCTAGATGGTTTAGGAGATTTTGGTGCAGCTAGACAAATTTCAAATACTCCCGCTTTGTACCTTTCCCTAGACTTTGTCGACCTGGATGCG
The DNA here is from genome assembly GCA_038529705.1 of Bacteroidota bacterium. Taxonomy (GTDB): domain Bacteria; phylum Bacteroidota; class Bacteroidia; order Flavobacteriales; family Flavobacteriaceae; genus Aureisphaera. Next base: position 1,306 of record JBCBDM010000193.1, on the reverse strand, counting down.
GATGGCGATAATGACCTTGTGTATCTTGAAAATAATCCTAAAAGATTTGGATGGTTTGAAAACCTCGACGGACTTGGCAATTTTGGAACAGAACAAATCATTTTAGAGGAAGTCGGGGATTTCATTATGAGCGTTGACGTAAATGATATGGACGGTGATGATGATCTGGACTTGATTCTTACCAGAACAAATACATTTACTGACAAAATAACTTGGTACGAAAATTTGGATGGCCAAGGCAGTTTTGGACAAGAGATTATTCTATTTGACAATTTGATTCAATTACATTCTCCCGTATTAGCAGATATTGATGGTGATGATACTGTTGATATTGTCACATCTCATGAAAACCTGGGTCCTGCTAAATTAGTTTGGTACAAAAATCTGGGAAATGGTAATTTTGACGATGCCGCTGAAATTCATCAATTTGTTTTTCTCCATTCAGATTGGACCAGTATTTATGATATTCAACTGGCCGATCTTAATACCGATGGCCGGAAAGACATCGCGATTACTGCTCATCATGATGATCTCGGCACCTCGTATCATTGGTTCGAAAATTTAGATAACCAGGGAAATTTTGGTCCCATTCAAGACTTAACGAAATATTCTCTTTTTCGTGATTTGGACAACGATGGAGACAACGACATTCTTGCAGGAAATTTTTTTTACAGTAGAATCTATTGGGTTGAAAACACAGATGGCTTAGGAAACTTTTCCATAGAGCGTACCATTAGCACGGCAGTTATTTTTTTAAGGGATCTGGATATTGCCGATTTTAATGGCGATGGGCTAGTGGACGTGGTTTCTGCATCCGTGCTTGATGACAAGATTGCCTGGTATGAGAATACAGGTATTTTGAATACACCCAATAACAGTGTTCTCCAACCAACAGTTTATCCCAATCCAACAAAAGATAAGATCTCCATTTGGCCCTACCAGCAGATTGACGAAATCACTGTTTTTAATCAGTTCGGTCAACGCATTCCCGTAATTGGAAACAACAACCTCATTGATCTTACCAGTGCCAAAAGCGGCTTATACTTTTTGCTGGCCTCCTTTCAAAATGGACGCTCGAGAACTTACAAGGTTATCAAGGAGTAGCCAGGAAAATCTCAATCTAACTCCTGGAGAGTGCTATCTAATTCTAGACGCCACTCGTTAAACTAATGTCAAAATCGAGTGGATTTTTCCGGTTAAAGGAGAATATGAATTACCTTAGGGCAACTACCAATACTAACACCTTACATCCAATCTCATGCAGTATTACAAGAAAATACTTTTCGTCTTTGCCCTAATTAGTCAT
>JBCBDM010000192.1:0-6997 GCA_038529705.1 Bacteroidota bacterium | reverse complement strand
TGTAGTTACGGATCTGGGAGGTTTTGTTGCCTGCACCTTTCAACGCGGCATTGAATTTATCACCATTCTTACCTCCCACAGAAGCATCTACCATCGCTAGTAGAGAGGTTGGAACGTTGATAAATTCAATGCCGCGTTGAAAGGTGCAGGCAACAAAACCTCCCAGATCCGTAACTACACCTCCTCCCAAGTTGATGAGCAGGCTTTTACGGTCTGCCCCTTGTGAAGACAGTTCATTCCATAGTTGGAGGCAGGTGTCAATATTTTTATAAGACTCTCCACTTTGGATGGAAAGAAGTACAGGCTCCTTGTGGTAAGAATACTGTTCCATAAAATATGGTAAACAGGCCTGCCGAGTGTTTTCGTCCGTGAGGATGAACACTTTAGAGGGAGCCATTTCTTTGAGCTCCTCTTCGAGGATTTCCCATACCCCGGTATCACCATAAACGGATCCCCGGTCTTTAATTATTCTTTTTTTCATTCAAGTGATTCATGATACTTTTCGACTCTTCAAACTTAACTATATTTGTGTTTATAATTCTCACAAATGACCACAAAACGTCTTTTCGATAATACCGAAATTGCCTTTAAGCTAAAAAGCGACGCTCAGTTGGAACGGGCGTATTTTCTTTTCAAAATGATATCTAAAGAGCCTCTGGTTAAAATCGGGACCGCCGTAACCAAGTTCGCTCTCAACGTGAACCTTCCTGTGGAAGGGCTTATTCGTTCCACGGTTTTCGATCACTTTTGTGGTGGAGTCAATGAAACGGATTGTATGCCAGTAGTGGATAGCCTTAGTAATGCCGATGTTTTTTCGGTTTTGGACTATTCGGTAGAAGGAAAGGAAGAAGAAGCTCAGTTCGACGCCACCATGGAAAAGGTCATTGAGTTAACTCGTTTTGCTGAAAAGAAAGACGCCATGCCGTTCTCGGTTTTCAAGCCTACGGGTCTTGGCAGGTTCGAGATTTGGCAAAAAGTATCCGAAAGGCAAACCCTCAATGATGCCGAAGAAAAGGAGTGGCAGCGAATTGTAGCACGCTATGATCGGATCTGTCAGATGGCATTCGATTGTAACATTGCTCTCTTGATCGACGGAGAGGAAACCTGGATGCAGGACGCAGCAGATGAGCTCTGCGAACGGATGATGGAAAAATACAACAAAGAACAGCCCATCGTGTTCAATACGCTCCAGTGTTATCGTTGGGACCGACTGGATTACCTAAAGGGAATACACCAACGGGCGAAGGAAAAGGGCTATAAATTGGGATTCAAAGTAGTGCGAGGGGCTTATATGGAAAAAGAAAATGAAAGAGCAGAGGAGAAGGGATATCCAACACCTATTTGCGAAAATAAGCAAGCCACAGATGACCATTTCAATGCAGTAATGAAGTATACGCTGGAAAACCTGAAGGATATTTCGTTATTTCTTGGAACGCATAACGAACAAAGCTGCTATCTGGCTATGGAGATTATGAATGGTAAAGGTTTGTTGCGCAATGATAAGAGAGTTTGGTTTGGCCAACTGTATGGTATGAGTGATCATATTAGCTATAATCTTGCCAACACGGGTTATAACGTAGCTAAATATATTCCTTTTGGACCGGTAAAAGATGTTATGCCATACCTCATTCGTCGTGCTGAGGAAAATACTTCTGTCGCCGGACAAACCAGCAGGGAATTGGATTTGCTCAAACGCGAAAAGGAACGTCGGGACATTTAGACAACCGCAGGAGTTGGGGAGAAATTAATCATCAAATGTGTATCTTTAGTTCAGATTAAGATACCATTCATAAATTCATTACCTATGAGCACCGTTCCAAAATCTTCATTCGATTTTCTAAAGAAACTGGCCAAGAACAATCACCGCGATTGGATGCAGGAGCATAAGAAGGAATATCAGGCAAGTGAAAAGGCGCTTAAGGAGTTCTATGCCAGTCTCGAGGCTGGGCTGAATATCAATGATGAGATATCCAAAACCAAGGTGTTTAGAATCAATAGGGATGTGCGTTTCAGTAAGGATAAAACCCCCTATAATATTCATAGAAGCGTTAGCTTTAGTAGGGCGGGAGCCCATAGGCGAGGAGGATATTATTTAAGATTGGAGCCCGGAAAATCGGCTGTGGCCGGAGGATTTTTTGGCCCTGAGCCCGCAGACCTACTTCGTATTCGCAAAGAATTTGAGATGGGTGCAGATGAGATACGAGCCATTTTAGGTCAAAAGGACTTTAAGAAGGCCTTCAACGGATTCAATCAGGAGTACGCTGTAAAGACGGCGCCCAAAGGATTTAGCAAAGAGGACCCCAATATTGATCTCATTCGATTGAAGAGCTATTTTGTGGTACATGAATTTACAGATGCCGAGGTGCTAGCTCCCGATTTTAAGAACAAGGTGCTTTACCACTTCGAATTGCTCAGGCCTTTCTTCGATTATATGAGCGACGTTCTTACCACAGATCTCAATGGAGTTTCCACTCTTTAAAATGTCTATAAACAAAAAGCCCGGTGTTATATAAGAACACCGGGCTTTTTGTTTGTGATGTATTCGTTATTTCAATTTGAAGGTCACACGACGTACCAATTGTCGAGCTGCAGCCGAATCTTTGTTCACGGATGTATCTTCTCCACCGCCGCGATAGCTTAGGCGTCCGGAATCAACCCCGGCAGCAATCAGAATATCATACACACGTTTGGCTCGTCTTTCGGAAAGCTGAAGGTTATAATTTTGCTCACCAATTTCGTCCGAATATCCAATAAGCTCTGCGTTGGCAGATGGATTTTCGTTCATATAGACGATAAGATAATTAATGGCCTGCAGTGAGTAAAATTGTGGTTTGTCACTATTGAATTGGAAGTAAACATTGACATATCCTTTGTTGATCAATTCCTCCATATTCAGGCCGCTTTGGGTATTGGTGCCTGAAACGATGTAGTCTTCCTCATTTACGTAACGTCTATCCAAAGAGGGTTCTATCTCATCGGGGATACCATTCTCGTTCACATCAACGTCGACGCCTTTCGTATTTACAGCGACTCCGGAAGTGGTATTCTGTTCGCGATCCAGGTAATCTGCCACACCGTCCTGATCTGAGTCGATCATGTCTGTCTCTACTTTGGCAAGGCGCTCCTGTAATTGCTCCAATTCCGATTTTAGACCTCCGTTGGGTGCCCAATCTACATGTTTTTCATTCCCGCCCAGATAATAGGTGAAACCTGCGGAGTAATTGTAGATCGAACCTTTGATACCTCTGTTATCTGTGATCGATTGACCATCCCAGGTAACAGATTGTCCCAGGTTTCCGATAAGGGTAAGGTCTAAAGTGAAAGCCAATCGCTCACTAATTTTAAATTGGGGAGTAATACCCGCCATAACGTGCATCATACCGTCCTGCCCGTCATCAATTGCACCTTCTTCGGTGTTAAGCACTGAGTATCCAGCACCGGTATGGAATAAAAGTCCAATATGTTGCGTCCAGTCTTCAAAACGCAAAACATGACCAAGATTTACAACTCCTTGTAAGGAGCCTCTTAGATAGGTTGCCTGGAAATCCAAACTTAGCTCATCGGCTTCAATAGAATTATATCCAAAATCTCCTTTCAGTCCAAAACGATCATTGAGCATATATCGAACGCCAAGACTTCCCTGGCCCAAACTTGGAGTGTTTACATAGTAGTCTGTTGCGAACGGTCTGGATGCTTTCTGCAATCCGCCGGATAACTCGATCGACCACTTGTTGAATGAAGGTGATTCTTCTTGTGCGAAAAGAGTAGTAGATGCAATTGTGATAATAAAAAGTAGTAGTTGTTTCATATTTCGGGCTTTCAAAAATTTGCGCGAAAATAGCCACAAAATTGAAAATACAAAACAAAATTCCACATTTTTAGCAGTGCATAAAAAATTGAATTAGGGTTTCACTTTTAGGGAGTATGTAGAACGAAGAAGTTACTTGTTTGATTCATAGCGATATAGCTATGCAGATCGGTCCATAGGAACCAATTGGAGCATATTATCTTTTAATCGCTCCTTCACAATATTCATCATTCTTTTATTGAGTGCCGAGGAATTTTTTACATATTCAGCATATTCTTCCAGTGTAAATTGCCCTATGATCATACCTTTCAGGGAATTTCGAAATTTCATGTCCTTATGGATGGCATTTTCTATATAATCCATGCGCTTCTCAACGGAAAGGTCATAAAAGACATTTTTGTGCTTTCGCGCATAATTTCTGAACGCCGCCACTAATAAGTCATTCTGCAGTTTCGCTATGGGCCTAAGTGTTTTGTTTTGAAAAGATTCTTCAGAAGTCATTCCCGGAAGTATTTTGGCATTTGGTATTTCGGGGCGTAGCTGTAATAGTGCAATATCTCTCGCATCCATAACTTTTGGGTTTGAATAAAGTTAGAAAACTAAGAAGTAGGTTTTTTCCGAAACCTGGCTAGTTATACACAATGATGTTAACAGGGATTCTTTGAGTTCAATTCATAAAAAAGCCCTGAAAATACGAGTATTTACAGGGCTTTATGGGTTCTAAATCTATTTTTTTAATCTGAAGAAATGTAATCTTCCTTCGATTTGATCGCCGGCTTGGCAATTTCATTTTTCTCTAAAAAGGACATAAATTTCTTTCCTTCTTTAGCCATGATCTTGGCGAATCGCTCTTTTTCGGCGTTGAATTCTTCCGAAATGAGTTGGTAGTTTTCCTTACGAGCCTGAGAAACCCGATCATAACTACTGGCAACACCCGAATATAAATCTCCCATACGCTCTCTCAGCTCGGGTTCGGCTGAGGCTACATAATTATCTCCTGTGGTAACTACCAGGTCCTTGCGCAGCTCTTCAAGAGCGTCGTATAGTTTTTGAGCTGTCTTTTTCCCTTTAGGATGCTTTTCAATTACTTCCTGGGCCTTCTTTTGAGTCTCACTTATTTCATGTACCATATAGGCCAAGTCTTCGACCATGTCGAATAATTTGCCTGTTAACTCTTCCTGTTCTTTTCGTTCTGCCAACGTCGTTAGAGAAGATTCGTCATATTGGGTTTCCAAAATATGTTCGTAGGTTTTCTTCCCTTTGGTCAAGACTACCTTATACTTTCCTGCAGAAACTCTTTTAGGCATAAAACCTCCAGCCGCAAAGACTTTAGCCTCTGCCATTTTTGGTGTTCGACTTATGTAGTTCCAGTTTACTACGTTGATACCTTTAGATTTACCGGGGCTCAGGGTCGTGATTTTATTGCCATCCATGTCCTGTACTTCCATCGTCATCTTTCCAAACGTATGACGCTTCTTTAGGTAATAGATAATTCTGGCAGAAGTAGATTTGTTACCACCTACGAATTGAGTTTCGCTTCCAAAATTACCAGCAAAGCCACTGTCTTCTACCATAGTAAATGGTTCGGTCTGGAAGAAATGCAGGTCTTTACTCAGCACCTCTTGACTTAATTCTCTCAACGGGCTGATGTCGTCAATAATGATCACACCACGTCCATGAGTCCCCATCACTATATCGTTGGTTTGTTTTTGCATATCGATGAAATGCACAGCAACAGGAGGCATATTATTGGTAAAATGAGACCAATTCGATCCTCCATCAATCGTTACGTATAGTCCGAATTCGGTTCCCAGGAATAAAAGGTCTTCATTCTCATAGTCTTCTTGAATATTTCTGACAAAGGCGTTTGCCTTGATATCTTCTGAAATGATATTTTTCCAGGTTTTTCCGTAATCTGTTGTCTTTAATGCATATGGTTTCATGTCACCGCTGGTATGACCGTCGAATACCGCGTAGGCAGTTCCTTTACCATGAACACTGGCCTCAATATGATACACCCAGGTATTGGCTGGAATCCCGGTAAGGTTGGCAGTTACATTGTCCCAGGTTTTCCCTCCATCTTTGGTGACCTGCACGTTTCCGTCGTCTGTTCCTACCCAAAGGATGTTTTCATCCAGGGGAGATTCGGCGATCGTAAATATAGTCGTGTGATTCTCGGCACCACTATTATCCATGGAAAGTCCGCCGGATTCTGCCTGATTCTGTTTCGCTATATCGTTTGTCGTTAGATCGGGTGAAATAATTCTCCAGCTGTCTCCCATATCATCACTTACATGTACAAACTGGCTCCCCATGTAAAAACGATCCGGTGCATGTGCGCTTACCGCCATGGGAGCGTTCCAGTTCCAGCGAAGTTTGGCCTTGCCTTTTTCTTGTAGGGGCTGTACTGTTTTTGTCCGATTTCTATCGGCATCATAGCGCCAAACGTTTTGGGCACCCTGCATTTCTGAATAGATAATATTTTTGGTGGGATGTTTTAAGACCCTAAATCCATCCCCGTAACCTACACTATTCCAGTCTCTGGCGTTCACGCCTCCCGGAGAAGAAGAAGGTCCGTACCAACTTCCGTTATCCTGAAGTCCTCCGTATACATTATACGGTTCGGCATCATCCACACTTATATGGTAGAACTGTGAAAGCGGCAAGTTCTCTACAATTTCCATAGTGGTACCTCCGTTCCAGGAGCGATAAACACCACCATCGGTTCCACAGAACATCATATCACTGTCATTGATATGAAAGGTAATATCGTGAATGTCGCTATGCATGCGTCCAAGATCTTTGAAGGTCTTTCCGCCATCACGACTTATAGAACCATTGAGCCCCCCCTTTACCACGACATCCGGGTTTCTGGGGTCGATAGTGATTCTTGAAAAATAAAAGGGTCTTACGACCAATCCAAAATCGTTGTTCAAATGCTCCCAGCTCGCGCCAGCATTGGTAGATTTCCATAAACCGTTCTTTGATTTATCTTCAGTTTCTAAAACAGCATAAATAATATTGTTATCGCTGGGCGCAACTGCTACGGCTATTCTTCCTAGGTCTCCGGCGGGAAATCCACTGTGAATCTTATTCCAGGTTGCACCACCGTCTGTAGACTTATAGAGCGCACTGTTTGGACCTCCTGTGGCTAATCCCCAACAGCTCCTTCTAAATTGCCACATAGAG
>JBCBDM010000191.1:0-7080 GCA_038529705.1 Bacteroidota bacterium | reverse complement strand
AAAAGATCGAATATGTATATGGCTCGGCGAAATTTGATGCCAAAGTAACGATCGTAAAAGAAGGAGATGGCATGAAGATCTCCAAGACAGAAGAGGTGAAATAGGCCTCTGAAATATTTAAGAGTGACCTAAACCCCGGACCCATTGGTTCCGGGGTTTTTATATATAGGCAGCCATATCCTGTTACTTCGTATCTTTAAGCAAAATTGTCCCTATGAAATTTTTGTCTTCATATTTCGCCATCCTGCTTGTATTTGTACTCTTGGCCTGTAAAGACTCCAAGCCAAAAGAAAATAGGCTCTCTCCTCAAGTTCCCGTAGAAGTGGAAGATCCCCTGGATGCAATTGAAGTAGAGCAACAAAAAGCTTTGGAAAATGCTTATTTCTATGTCATGGCCCCAAGCGGACTTGCCTTGCGAACCTCAGATCGTCCCAATAGCGAAAAAATAACCACCCTGCCCTTTGGAAGCAAAGTAAAGCAGGTCTCGCCGGTCTTCACCATAGATTATACCATTGAGAATATTGGAGGTAGCATGATGGAAGTAAATTATAAGGATACTATAGGATATGCCTATAGTGGCTTTTTAAGCCCATATCCCATGCCGGTGAAGGGAGAGGAAACGAATATATACGTCCAAAGACTTCAGAAGGTAAACCCGGAGGTGTCGTTCAACGAAAAAAGAACGGATCCCGAATTTCATGAGGGCATCGTTCAAACCCTTAGACTCCCCAATGTGGAATGGCATGAGGCTTTTTATTTGGCAAAGGCTCAATTTAATGTTCCCAAGTCCCTGAACTTTCCAGGACATGAAGGAGATGCCAGGCAGGTGATTTCTCAACAAGACAAGGCAGAATATGTTTGGTCTAGTGACCTTGTAGCCATGAGAACTTCCGGACGTTTGGATACACTACAATATAATTGGAGGGCAGAAGGGGGTGGTTATTGGATTACCATTACAGAGCCAAGAAGTGGGGTAATGACCATTGAATATATCGCTTTCGCGGATTAGTTCATTTATTTTTCTCCAGAAAGTTCTTCAAGCAATTGGTATAGATAGGGTTTAATAAGATCCGGTCTTCCCCAGGCAATTTCATGTCCGGTTTCTGGCGTGGTGATAATTCTTATATCGCTGAATCTTTCTCGCGTATAATTCACATTTCCATAGGGAACAATATCGTCTATATCTCCATGTATATGGAGCACTGGCACTCCAACCTTATCCCAGTCATTTTCAATTTTCATCAACTCGGCCGCATGCGTGGTTTTCTCATCTCCCGCTACTCTGTAACCTGTTGGGACCAACCATCTGGTAATCCACCATTGGGTTAGCCGGGACGCCCATATCTTCTTTTCTTGCCTGGGATCGATGGCAGGGGATATCATGATCACCGCTTTAATGTTGTTGTTATCAACGGCCATGCGAGCTACCAATGGTCCTCCATAGGAAGACCCAATGACGACCACATTCTCTAGCTGGAAATCATGTATCAATGCATTCATCACCCGGGCTTGAAGGTCTATGGAGGTCATCTCATCTCCAAAATTGGAGTAACCATACCCCGGTCGATCTACTGCGTATAAATTGGCTTTTGAAACGAGACTCGTATCCGCCAGATAGGCATTCCAGGCCGAAAGGGAGCTAGGCGAACCATGGAAGAACATCAGGTTGAATTGTCTCTCATTTTGGGCAACTTTCTGAACTCTAATCTTCAGATCCAGGCTATCTATCTCGAAATAAGAAATGGAAGTTGGAATTTGTTTTTCGGCAAAACGACTTCGAATCTCCTCATCGGTTTCACGCCATTGTAAGGTGGTGCAAGAAGTTAGTAATAGCGAGCCTATTCCTAGTAAGATCATATGAAAGAATGGCCTTCCCATTACCTAACCTGTTCCTATATCTGCGATACACGTAACGTGTTCACCATTCCTTTCTCTACAATGGGCATAGCGGCCAGGTTGATGAGGTAATCTCCTTTTTTTACGAAGCCCTGTTCATGGGCTATTCTATTCACATCTTCAACGGTCTCATCGGTGCTTACAAACTTGTCGTAATAAAACGCTTTCACCCCCCATAACAGGTTGAGTCTGGATAGAATCCGCCGGTTGGAAGTATACACCAATATATGCGCTGTAGGTCTCCAGGCCGAAATTTGAAATGCCGTGTATCCACTATTGGTCAAGGTGCAAATGGCTTGTGCCTCGATCTCATCGGCCATTTTTGCGGCGTGATAGCACACGGATTTGGTGATGTATCGATTGGTTCTAATATGAGGTGGCTCATGGGGAACTGTAATAAGCTCGCTAGTCTCCACCTGCTTACAAATATTTGCCATGGTCTGAATGACCTGTACCGGATATTTTCCTACGGAAGTTTCTCCCGAAAGCATCACGGCATCTGCTCCATCCATGACAGAATTGGCCACATCGTTCACCTCTGCTCGCGTAGGGGTTAGGGAAGTGATCATGGTCTCCATCATTTGGGTAGCAATGATCACGGGAATTCGGGCGCGTTTCGCGGTAAGTACCAACTCTTTCTGAATCAACGGTACCTCTTCCGCAGGTACTTCCACTCCTAGGTCACCCCGAGCTACCATGAGCCCGTCGCAATAGGCAACGATCTTATCGATATTGGCAACGGCCTCAGGTTTTTCGATCTTAGCGATAATTGGAATTTTATGCTCGCTATGTGCTTCTATCAACGCCTGAAGTTCTTTTAGATCCTCCGCATGCCTTACAAACGACAAGGCAATCCAGTCTACTTCCTGACTAATAGCAAAAATAGCGTCTTCTTTATCTTTTGTCGTCAAGGCAGGCAGAGAAATATTGGTGTTAGGCAAATTCACCCCCTTTTTCGATCGGAGGGGACCCCCTTGAATCACTTTGGCATGTACTGTATCTTTTTTATTGGTCTTTACTACTTCAAAGATGAGTTTCCCATCGTCTAATAACACTCTTTCCTTTGGTTTAACATCCCTGGGAAAGTTATCGTAATTCATATATACCTTCTCCCGTGTCCCTTCAAATTCTTCTCCTGTACAAAAGTCTATCTCATCTCCTGGATGTACTACCACTTCTTCCTTCATGACCCCAACCCGGAGTTTTGGACCCTGTAGATCGGCAAGTATGGCGGTACTGGTCCCCATCTCATCTCCCAGGTTCCGGATCATTTTTACGCGCTTCTTAACATCCTCATAATTGGCGTGCGAAAAATTAATTCGGAAAACATTGACCCCCTCCTGTATCATGCTTTTCAAGATTTTCTTGTCGTTAGTTGCGGGGCCGAGGGTCGCTACGATCTTCGTTTTCTTTTGAGATGGCATTTAGCTGAATATTAGATTATTGTATGATTTAATTTGGTCAGATTGAATTTCATAGGCAGAAATAACCTGTTTGATCTCATTGATGATGGCAAGGTTCTTCCGAAGAGGGATACTTTCAAAATCCGACTCGATCTTTAGAAAAAAATCGGCATTCTTAAACTCCGGCAACAAATAGGAAATAAGGGTTCGTTCCGAAGCACCTCCATCGAACAGACCTCCTATGGCCTCTGCGCTCTGGGTCACGGTTTTACATTTGTTTCCCACTAAATAATAGGTGGTATATTGAAACAAATCTTCAAACTGAAAAATGGGAAAGCTAACCTCCATTTCATTCTGGGACAAGAAGAGATCGGTTTCTTGCCTTTGCAATCTTAAGTTGAGATATTTATTCAGGGAGTAGGCTACTTTATAGTCCTCTTCACTACAATGGATCGCCAGTAAAGAAAAGTCCTCATTGAGGTCGTCATCCAATAGTATCTTGCGGACTGCCATGCTCTGAATTTTTATTAAAAATAGAAATTGTTTTTCTGAAGTAAGGCTCCAAACGATTAAATTTAGGGGAATTCTTTCCGAAAACGTTTGGGATAAATATAAAGGTCCTATCCGTTATGGACGCCCATTTGTTTTTGAAGCTTGTAATAGGCTCGTTTTGCCGCTCTCTCCTCCGCCTTTTTCTTGGAGGTGCCTCGGGCTTTCGCTACAGTATCCTGCTCTAATTGAAGCTTGACGGCAAAATGTTTTAGCGGGTCATTTCCGGTATCTTCGTAGATGTTGAATTTGAAGCTCTTTTTATTCTTCTGACACCACTCTATGAATAAGCTTTTATAACTTATGATCTTCCCTTCCAATTTCTGAATGTCTACATAGGGCTTGATCACTCTTCTGTGTATGAACTTTTCACAGAATTTATATCCTTTATCAAGGTAAATGGCTCCAACCAATGCTTCAAAAACATTTCCATGTATGTTTTCACCAAATTGCTTGGTAGGGATATTGGTCTTCACCAATTGAATGAGCTTTAGGTCTCTTCCCAATTCATTGAGGTGTTCCCTACTCACCACTTTGGATCGCATCTTGGTGAGATAGCCTTCATTCCCACCGGGCACTTTTTTAAACAGGTGCGCCGCGATCACAGAACCGAGCATGGCATCACCTAAAAACTCTAGTCGCTCATAGTTTTGTGGGGTCCCTTCATTATTAGTGGTATTCATCGATCGATGCGTAAAAGCTTCTTCGTATATATTAATATCACCCGGTTTGAACCCCAAGATCTTCTTTATATTCATATAGAACTTATCGTCCTTTTCAGCACGGGAAGAAAATATGTTTTTAAGGGAAGCCATAGGGTTTAGGCGTCTAACTTCTTGAACAGAACACAAGCGTTATGACCACCAAAACCAAAAGTGTTGCTCATAGCAACATTTATTTCCCGCTCCTGCGCTTTATTGAGCGTGAGATTAAGAGAAGGGTCTATGTTTTCATCCACCGTAGTGTGGTTGATAGTAGGAGGCACCGTACTGTGCTCCATGGCAAGTATGGACGCGATCGCTTCAATAGCTCCTGCTGCTCCCAACAGGTGACCGGTCATAGATTTGGTTGAATTGATATTGATATTATTTACATGTTCCCCAAATACTTTGGAGATGGCCTTTAACTCGGCAACATCTCCCAAAGGCGTAGAAGTACCATGGGTGTTGATATGGTCTACCTCTTCCGGTGACATTCCGGCATTCTGAAGACAGTTCAACATAACACGTTCCACACCAATTCCTTCCGGGTGGGGTGCTGTCATATGATGGGCATCACTGGACATTCCACCTCCCACCACCTCGGCGTAGATCTTAGCTCCCCGTTTTTTGGCGTGCTCATATTCTTCCAATATCAAGGCTCCGGCTCCTTCTCCCAAAACAAATCCATCGCGTGTTGCATCGAATGGACGGGAAGCGGTCTCCGGATTATCATTTCTCGTGGATAGGGCATGCATGGCGTTAAATCCGCCCATCCCTGCCTGGGTTACGGCAGCCTCACTACCTCCTGTTACAATAATATCACAATGCCCCAGACGAATGTAGTTCAATGCATCGATCATGGCATTTGCTGAAGAAGCACATGCAGAAACGGTAGTGTAATTAGGCCCCATGAACCCGTGTTTGATCGAAATATTACCTGGAGCAATATCTGCGATCATTTTAGGAATAAAGAAGGGGTTGAAACGCGGTGTTCCATCCCCTCCTGCAAAATTTATAACTTCATTTTGAAAAGTCTCCAAACCGCCGATACCAGCACCCCAGATCACACCTACTCTAAATTTATCGATGTTCTCTAAGTTAATTCCTGCATCGGCTATGGCTTCGTCACTAGACACTAAGGCATACTGCGCAAAACGGTCTAATTTTCGAGCCTCTTTTCTGTCAAAATGATTTTGTGGATCGTAATTTTTTACTTCACAAGCGAATTTCGTTTTGAACTTTTCCGTATCAAAATAGGTGATAGGAGCGCAGCCACTCTTGCCATTCTTAAGACCATTCCAGTATTCCGAAATGTTATTTCCAATAGGAGTGAGGGCACCAAGACCTGTTACAACAACCCGCTTTAATTCCATAAAGAAGTATTATTTAGCTTCTTCGATATATGAAATAGCTTGACCTACGGTCGCTATATTTTCAGCTTGATCGTCTGGAATCTGAATGTCGAATTCTTTTTCAAATTCCATAATAAGCTCAACCGTATCCAAAGAGTCGGCCCCTAAGTCGTTTGTGAAGCTAGCTTCGTTTACAACTTCGTTTTCGTCAACACCTAATTTGTCTACGATGATCGCTTTAACTCTTGATGCAATGTCTGACATAATTCTTAATTTTTAGATTTAATTATAAGTGGCAAAAATAAAATTTTTTAATTTAAAACACCAGATTAACCTTAAAATGTGTTCTCAATTTAAACATTTTTGAGCGAAGTAAAACCCGATTGCCGTACTTTTGTATTTTATTTTAAATGTTTACTTCTTAACAACCCCACAAACTCATATGAAGAAGCGCATCGTTATTTTTGCTTCAGGCAGTGGTACCAACGCTCAAAACATCATTGAATACTTTCAACAAGACGAATTTGCCGAGGTCGTTCGAGTGCTGTCAAACAAGAAGGATGCCAAAGTGCTAGACCGCTCGAAAGCCCTGAAAATACAGGCTTCTTCGTTCACAAAAGAACAGTTGCATTCAGAAAATGGCGTGCTCAAAACCCTTCAAAGCCTACAACCCGACTTGATTGTTTTAGCGGGCTTTCTTTGGAAATTTCCTGAATTGATACTTCAACACTTCCCTAACAAAGTGGTAAACATACACCCTGCGTTATTGCCTAAGTATGGAGGAAAGGGAATGTATGGCAAACACGTACATGAAGCTGTTGTAGCCCATGGTGAAACCGAAACAGGGATCACGATTCATTACGTCAATGAGCACTACGACGAGGGAGCCATTATATGTCAGAAAAAGGTAGCCATTTCAGAAGGTGATAATGCCGAAGGGGTAGCGAAGAAAGTCCATGAATTAGAATATCGGTATTTTCCCCAGGTTATTGAGGAAATACTGAGGGGTATGGGTCATTTAGAGGAGCAGGAACTATCTCCAAAGGACAAGGAGGAAGACCATGGCTAAAAAACAGAAGTTTTATGTTGTTTGGTATGGTAATCCTGCAGGAATCTTCGGTAGCTGGAAGGAATGTCAGCTTTCTATTAAAGGAGTGAGTGGTGCTCAATACAAGTCCT
>JBCBDM010000190.1:0-7211 GCA_038529705.1 Bacteroidota bacterium | reverse complement strand
CAAAAGATCAATAACCAGAACTTCACCATTATAATTCCCAAGCCAAATTTCATTGTTAATGATATTGCCTCCTGTAAACCACTGGTCTTCAAATAAACGTTCATAGGGCTCCTTGATCGGCTTTCGTATAAGCCCATCTTTACCCAAAAGGTACACTACTTCATCCTTTTTTAGAATTCTCCTGGCATGAAAAGGTAGATTGGGGTTTATCAAACCGCTAAATCTTGTCCTTTCTTTCCATAGTCCCTTTTCAGTTCCCATCCATAAATACCCATCTGTATCTATAAATAAACTTGTAAGGCTTCCTTCAGGGGTGTCTATAGGTTGTATTTCAAAACTCCCTTCTGGATTTAGTGAACATCTATATAGTGTATGACCCCCTCCAAAATAAACTTGACCATTAAACTCGTTAGAAATTAATGTAACGGCACTACGCTTATAAATACTATTCATTTCACCTGTTTCCACATTCATTGAGAAAAGCCCGTCTTCGGTACCAAGAAGTAACTTATTTTTTGAAATAGCTTTAATGCTAAGAATGTCTGCTGAAAAAGTTTTGATTAGGGGTATTAGTGTTTCCGTTTGAAAATCGAATTTGAATACCATATCGCCCTCCGTAACATAAAACTCATCTCCGGAATTTGCCATTTGTGAAGTCGATGACCCCCAGCCTATTTTTTTTATGGTATCTGTATCGGGTTTTGCGTAGAGTATTCCCAAATCTTCCGAAATTATAAAGAGTTCGTTGTTGGGTGTAGCTACTACTTGTTTTAGGAAATACCCACAATTTGCAGTGTTTTCATGGTTGTAAAATTGCAATTCCTTTAAATGAAGTCGGGAAAGCCCTCCGCCATACACCGCCATCCATAATTGATCTTTATTCGAATTATCTATATAGCGTACCCAATTACCAGGAAGCGAGTTAGCATCATAGGGTTTATTGCGAAAAGCTAACATCTCGTACCCATCATAGCGATATAATCCGTCTTGCGTCCCTATCCAGATATAGCCATAGGTATCTTGTATGATATTTGACACCCAACTCGTTTCAAAATCTGAAGTAACCACTTTGTCAAAATTCAATTGGGTTTGAGCCCCTATCCATTGAATAGAAAAGAAAACAGCTATGACATGCAACAACCTCATCTCTCTAAATTACTACTAATTTTAGAGTCCTATACGTAATCGATAAGAGTTTTCTATATATCCGTGGCTTGTTTACATCTATCTAAGGGCTCCAAGGATTACCTGAGGGCGCAAAATATCTTTGAGAAGAAGGTGTTTTTTTGAAAACTTTCTTCATTTAGGAAGTACCAACCCACGAGAATGGGGATAAAATGACAAGTGAAGTGGCCCGTTTTGTTAACGTCAGTCTTTCAACCCGTTAGCGAGTTGTGCATTTTATCGATAAAAAGTGTATTTAATCTATTTTTATTGCGTTTTATCGAAAATAAGTAGGGTTTTTCTTCTGTAAACCAAAGACTTACTATATTCGTCATCCCCAAATTATTTATACATGAGAAAGTATTACTTGCAACTTTTTGCTACCCCGCAGAAGATTCACTTCACGAACCATCATTTATTTTCAACTACTAATTATGTCCCTTGACGGGAGGTAAGAAGCCCATACAATTAACCAAATTTTATTAAAGCCCAATTCTATGAAACATTTTACGTTCGTATTACTATTCCTATGTGCATCCATTTCGTATGCTCAAACCGATTCCGACTATGAAAAAGTTATGTCGGAAGTGGCCACAGCCTACAATAATAAAGATGCCTCTGCGATTCATCAGTTGTTTTCGCAAGATTTACAAACCTCCTATTCCGTAAACAAACTCAAAGAGTTTGTAGAAGCTACTCACCTAGCGAAAGGTACTTTAGGAGAATCATCCTTGTTGATGACAGATGAGGAAGGTGCTCAGTTTCTCTCTCAATTCGAGAAAGCAGATTCCTTGTTCATATTCCTGTTATCCTCAGACGGAAAACTAACCAAATTTGAACTTGGAGAATATTAATAAAAATACTTGTATCCATATATTAAACTAACTATTTAAAAAAAAAATTATGACTTGTAAAGCCCAATCACTTAGAGGAACAATGATCCTACTTTTTTCGTGTCTACTCCTAATTGGTGGAACACAAATGAATGCCCAAAATGGTGAATCCTTTGGATCACTTAGCTACAATAAAGCGGTAAATGTATCCGGTAAACAGCGCATGCTTGGTCAAAAGCTAGCAAAAGCTTATGTATACCTGGTTAACAACCCTACCGACACTAAGGCGAAGAGAGACATGAAGGTAAGTAAGTTGGTATTTGAAAAGCAAAATGCGATTCTCATGGCCAATACAAACTCCGAGCTTGTGAGAACCCGTTTAAGTACTGTAAATACGATTTGGAGTGAATATTCCAAGCTTTTTGATGCTACTCCTACCAAGGCAAATGCCAAAAAAGTACTTGCCATGAACACAGATTTGCTGAAAGCATCAAACGATGTGGTAAAGGCGATTATCCGTGAATCCGCCATGGCTGTGAGTGGTGAAGAAGACTTAGATTCTGAGGGATATGCAGATGATAGTAATTCTCTTAAGAACATCATCAACACTTGCGGTAAACAGCGAATGTTATCCCAGCGCTTAGCACTTTATTATTTTGGTAGTGGTAAAACTTTGAAAGATAAAGATGCAGGGATTACCCTAAAGCAGGTATATTTTGAGTTGGACTCAGCCCTGGGAACTTTATTGATCTCCGAATACAATACGTCGCGTATTGATGAAAAATTAGCCATTGCTATGACCAAATGGGAAGCGCTGAAGGACAATACGGAACGCTTGTATGACCACCAAATTGCCGACGCCGAAATCTATAAATTAAGTGATGCGCTTACCAAAGCCTTTAATGACGTCACGGCACTTTACGAAAAAGTGAAGATTTAATAATCACCCCATTATCTAAACCCATCTTATGATATACGCACTCACTGCGTAGGTGTAGTAGTGCGTATATCTAAAAATAATAATCAGTTATGAAATTAAAACTACTTATGCCCTTCCTGTTGGTTGTGGCCTCGATAACATATGCTCAAGAATTTAAACTTGATGCAGATATACGACCCCGTGCGGAGTATTTAAACGGCTTCGGAAATCTAATTCCGGAAGGAGTAGATGCTGCTGCCTTTGTTCAACAACGAACCAGGCTAAATCTGGGATTCACCCAGGATCGATTCTCCGCTTTTGTAAGCGTTCAAGACGTGAGTGTTTGGGGAGATCAACCTCAAATTGCACCTAATGATGGCAATGACAGTTTTTCCCTCGCCCAGGCCTGGATCCAATTGAAATTAGGAGATGGTTGGGCTACCAAGGTAGGACGTCAGGTCTTGTCCTATGATGATCAACGGATTTTTGGTGGATTGGACTGGGCTATGCAAGGTCGTTTTCATGACGCAGCCCTCATCAAATACACCAAAGACGGATTTAAGCTTGATGTAGGATTTGCCTTTAATCAAAATGGTGTAAGCACGCAAAATACGTTCTTTAATCCAAACAATAACGGGAACGCTCGAGCGGTATTCGACTACAAAGCGATGGTATATGCATGGCTACATAAGGACTGGGACGGTTTTTCTGCCAGTGTATTATTTAGTAACAACTCTTACCAGAACTTAGGCGGTGAAGATCAACAGACGCCTATAGATGGAACCGTAAATCGCCAAACATTTGGAACTCATTTAAAGGCAAAACCCGCAGATGGGCTTACTTTAATGGCAAATGTCTATGCCCAAACAGGAGAATTTGTAGAGGATGTAGATTTAAGCGCCTACAACGCATTGTTCGAGATCAACTACAAACCTAATAGTACGCTTTTTGGTGCTGGTTTCGAAACATTAAGTGGAGACAATGAGGCAGATGATAAACTGAAATCCTTCTTCCCGATTTTTGGAACTAACCATGCGTTTAATGGTTATATGGACTACTTCTATGTAGGTAATCATGCCAATAATGTAGGGCTAAATGACATATATGCCAAGACCGTGATCAAAACCGGTGAGAAATCAAGTCTTTTGGTAAAAGGACACTATTTTTCTGCCGCAGAAAGTCTAGGCGATGGGATCGATAATTACCTGGGTACCGAAGTAGACATCGTCTTTACGCAAAAACTGCTTCCATATGCTACGCTTAAAGTGGGATACTCCCATCTTTTTGCTTCCGATTCTATGGAAGTTCTGAAAGGTGTTGAAAATCCTTCAGATACCCAAAATTGGGGATGGGCCATGTTAGTTATTAAACCCAATTTGTTAAAGTGGTCTCCCAAATCGGAAAACCCTTAAAAATTAACGAATAAGACCAACTGCACGGATAACCATATCTTAGGTGCAGCATAAAATTTAAAAACCGATATAAAATGATTAAGGTATCTCTCTTTTCAAGATTGTTCTAGAAAAAATATGACGCTCATCAAAGAGAGATACCTCTTTTCACCATGTTAATAAATGCTGTGATTTTTCCAATAACCGATACAAATTTTTGCTTTCACCCTAAAAATATATGGGGACGTGGGCCTAAGGTTTTAGGATAATTCCTACAAAATTTTATCAACATGGAAAACAAACACACATCGCTAATTCCTACATATTTAGGAGGATGACGAAAGAAAATATGTATTTCATCGATGTAATTTGCATTTTATAGATAATAATTGTAGAATTGAAACGAAAAGGCGTATTGCCCCCCAAACTTATTAATCTCAATATTATGACCTTAAAAAATAAATTTAGCCTGCTTACAGTTGTTGTATTGTTATTTACAGCCGTTGCTACTGCCCAGAAAGCTATGCCACAACCATCCATTATTTCCGGAGACGTTGCCATCAGCAAATATCATGATCGAGAAGAACTTGAAAAAATGCGAAAAGGTTCATTATTAACCTTATATAACAAGCGAATTGAAGTAATTATTAAGATCTTACCTAATATTGCTTTCGCAACCAAGCCTGGAGTCACTATGTCTTCTCTGGGTATTCCTGATACCAAAGAAAATCGTGAGGCCGTTGTTCAGAACAATGCAGCCACCACTACGTATTTTCAAAACACCCTGCAATTTCAAAGAATGATTCTTCCATATTCGGACAAGAGCGACTTGATCTCTGCGATCCTATTTTACGAAGAAACTTTGAAGGCATTACACACCTATGAGGACTTTAATTAGGCATAAATAACCCACGGGTTTTAAAAGTTTATACTTCTTCTTACAATATCCTACACAATGTTTACGTTATGTTAAATTTTGTGTATTTCAGCGGTTTTATTTGCATTACGTAGGTAAATTTGTATATTTATATGCTATTTTATGAAGTATTTAACATATCCCCCAAAGCTATGAACAAAAATTACTCTCTTTTAATATTATTGCTTCTCTTCTTATACTCCTCTCTGCTGGCGCAGCAGGAAAAAGGGATTTACGGCAATGAAAATTGGTTAAGCATTTGGACCGAATTTGATTCAGGTGCAGAAGAATATCCTGAACCCACGCAAATACTGTCTGGTATAATTTCCAGCGACCTGCAATTATCCAAGAAAGAAACCTATCTTTTATTGGGAGATGTATTTGTAACGGACAGTACCACACTCTCCATTGAGGCAGGAACTGTGATACTTGCGGACTACAAATCTAAAGCATCCCTGGTCATTAGCGATGGCTCAAAGATCATGGCCGAAGGTACTCAAACAGACCCTATTATTTTCTCATCAAATAGAGGTGTTAGGAAAAAAGGGGACTGGGGAGGTATATTCATCCTGGGTAATGCCCCGGTAAATAAAGCAGGTAACAGATGGAACTTAGATCATGGACTCAAAGTTCCCCTATCTGGCATCATGAGCTATGGCGGAGAAAATAGTGAAAGTAATTCCGGTGTTCTAAAGTACGTTAGAATTGAATATGGTGGGAAAAAAACGAAGGAATACGGTAACCTTAACGGCCTTACCTTGGCCGGTGTGGGTAACGAAACGATCGTAGAAAATGTAATGGTATCCTACTGCGAAGGCAATTCTTTCTATATTTTAGGAGGAAACACCATCCTTTCTCAGTTGGTCTCCTATAAATCAAAGAAACATGACCTGCTGTTTAATTACGGCGCTCAATCTTTGTTAACCAATTCCCTGGTAGTTAAATCTCCTTACCATACGTCGTCATCGGCAGCGAGTGGTATTTATCTGGCTTCCTATAACGAAAAGAACGAAGTAGATCCTTCTAAAAAAGGGACCTATTTAGTCGCCGAAAATCTTACCCTCTTGGTTTTGAGCAAAAATCTGGAGGCAGATACTAAAGTTGGACTCGTACATGAGGCCATGTATGTCCAACCTGGAACTTCCTTTTCTTTGGACAAGAGCGTTTTCTCTGGCTTTAATCCAGCGGTAAATCTCAACAACAAGATCTTCATCAATGATGAAAATCTACAAAACATGCGATTCACCAATATGTATTTCAACAACTGTAAAGGAAATATTTTCTCTGAGAACGTTCCAAACAACGAAGACCTTGAGAATTGGTACGGCAATAGTGCCTTTAACAATGTATACTCTTTCGGGTCGGATTCTGAAACCTTTATAGACGTTAAAAATTTGAGTGACCCCGATTTTAGATTGAGAATCAACAAAATTATAGCAAAGACCTCTCAGAATTAACAGCATACTAGACAGAGACCAAATATTATATGACTTTATAACGTAACGTACTCCTATCTGAAATTATTCCAGATGCGGGTATAACTGAACAAATAGTCTTACACGTAAAAAATATCTGGATGGAAAAAACTACTTTTTCAAAATTCTTATTCTTCTTCATTTCCTTTTTCATGGTGAGCTGCATCATGAAATTGGAGGCGCAAATCGTAATAGGTACTCCAGATCTACAGTTTACACAAGCCTGTGCCAACGAATCATTCAATACCTTTGGGGTAAACTTTGTTTTTAGCCCTGAAACCGGGCTCAGCTCATCCAATCAATTTATAGTTGAACTATCCAACTCTCAAGGTGATTTTTCTGAGGCAAGCACTGTATTTACCTCTAATCCCGGAGCCATTAATAGCTCCCCTGCCTCTGCAAATTTTTCGTTGCCTACCACGACAGCCGGTGACGGATATAAAATTAGAATTCGAAGTACCGATCCAGTGGCCACCAGTACGTCGTCCGAAAGTTTTTCTTCCTACTACAAAA
>JBCBDM010000189.1:0-7228 GCA_038529705.1 Bacteroidota bacterium | reverse complement strand
ACGTAGATTGTTTTATGTGGCATTGACGAGAGCAGAGAAACAAGCCTTCTTAACGTACACCCAGAGTCGATATCGCTGGGGAAAATTGATCGATGCGGAACCCAGCCGATTTATTGAAGAGATTGACGAGAGTTATTTGGAGTATCTTACTCCTATTACAGAACATCGTTATAAACCCTTGATCGATTCCGATATTTTTGGGGAAGTGGATAAGAGTAAGTTGCGATTGAGAAAGCCCATTTCAAGTACTCCCCCAAAAGGACCCACCGAAGAACAACTTCAGAAGCTTAGGAGGTTAAAACCCGTAAAGAGTAGCGCCGACAAAAATTTTGATCCAGCCGCTGCGAATATTCATGTAGGGACTAGCGTTGAACACGTGCGCTTCGGAAAAGGAAAGATCTTAAAAATTGAAGGAGTAGGTGCGGATACCAAGGCTGAGATCAATTTTGAGAACGGCGGTTTGAAGAAACTCTTACTCCGCTTTGCCAAGCTGAAAGTACTGGATTAACCATTTCTTGGCTAATTCACAGGAAGGTAATCGTTGATGTATTCGCTTATTTGGTTTTGAAGATTGAGACCATCTGTAGCGCTCCAATCATCTCCATGGCCTCCGTCGTATACCGTAAAGCTATGACTTACCTGTGCTTCGGTTAGAGCAGCGTCCAATCGTTCCCCATTGGTGAGGGGTACGAGTGGATCTTGATTTCCATAAAACATGACCACTGGGCTACTGCTAGCACTAGCCTGATAGGTGGGACTCGTCGCTTCGGCATAGTTCGTATCTGCGGGATAGGCATCTTCATCTACCAGAAACCCTAATACCAGATCGAAATTGGGGTCATCGGCGTAGAATGGGTCGGTAAAATCTGTGGGGCCTACAATATCGGCTACAAATTTCACCTGATCGTCTGTATCATACACAAAATCGTACATCAAAGAGAGATGAGCCCCGGCGCTGGTGCCAATCATCCCAAATTCGGGTAGGATTTGAAGATCGTCCTTTTCCGCCGTTAATTTTTCGATTACGGCATCCAAATCCAGAAACTGGTTGGGAAACGCCGATTTAAATGGAGGAGTGAAGCTTGCCAGAACGTAGTTCACATTAACAACAGCATGGTTCGGGTGATTTGCTTGAATAAGATCCACGAATTCGGTCATATCGGCTTTATCTCCGCCGGTCCAACCTCCGCCATGAACCAATACGATTACCTTAGTGGATTCTGAAGTCCTTCCCTGAGGAAGATATATATCATAGGTCTGTTGTGAATCACTTCCATAGGAGACGTTGAAGAAGGTCGCCGCTTCCAGGGGAACACCTAGCATATCATCTGTCATTACTGTGTCGTCATCGGATGAACAGGAAATCAATATAGGAAGTAATACTATGGATACATACCAGAATTTACGAAGGTTTTTCATAGTTAGAGGGATATGAACATGATAACGGAAAAAAAGTTAATGTATTATGGAATGTCGAAAATGGGGAGTATCTTTAGTAGGCAGTAGGCAGTAGGCAGTAGGCAGTAGGCAGTAGGCAGTTTCATTTCTTTGTTAACAAATCTAAAATAGTCCCCATGGCAGAATTCATCAAAATTTACGAAGACAACCCCAGTCCTAAGCAGATCAGAAAAGTAGTGGAAGTGTTGCGGAGTGGAGGTCTGGTGATCTATCCAAGTGATACCGTATATGCCTTAGGTTGTGATATGACCCATAAAGGAGCCCTGGAGCGCATCGCCAGGATCAAGGGCGTAAAATTGGAAAAGGCGAATCTGTCATTTATCTGTGAGGATTTGAGTAATCTCAGTGACTATGTGAAGCAAATTGATACGAGTACATTTAAATTATTGAAGCGGGCCTTGCCTGGCCCATACACGTTTATATTACCGGGGAGCAATAACCTGCCATCAGTTTTTAAGAAGAAGAAGGAAGTGGGGATAAGGGTACCGGACCATCGAATCACTCAGGCGATCGTTGCGGAACTGGGAAATCCCATTGTCTCAACATCTATTAAAGATGAAGACGAGGTGATAGAATACACTACCGATCCTGAATTGATCTACGAGAAATGGAACAATCTGGTAGACCTGGTTGTCGATGGAGGTTACGGTGGAAATATAGCCTCTACTGTCATAGACCTAACAGGAGATGAACCGGAATTGATACGGGAAGGAAAGGGGAGTCTTGAGATATGATCAATCAAATGGTAATAGATCGGGTTCCAGATAATGGGTCTTCGCCTCTTCGGAAATAAAAATATCAAATGCGTAGTGATACCCCAGCAATTCCCGGAAGTTATATTGCAGTCTTGGGAATTCCGCTATAAAATTCTTGAAGTTATCCGATTCAGACTTAAGCCAAAAGTGATAAACCGCTCTTATGGCGGCTATGGTAACTGTTTCGTTATACTTGTCTTCAGCGCCATGAATCTTGGTGAAATTCTTTATTTGTGCCGTAATATTCAAAATGGCCGCATCAATTCCGTAGTTATTGATATGGATCCAGGCCAAACGCAAATGGGCTTGATGACTGAAATAGTCCGGATGAAGCAGTCCATGGCGAAACTGCTTTTCAAATTCAATATCTGTGAAGTGATCATGTTTTTCCATACGTATAAAATTACAATATTTAAGTGACAAGGGTGCTCATAGCAAAGACCACCCCTGTCAAGGGGTTACTGCTTCAAATTAATGGTGAATACACAATTAAACCCTATGATCCCCTCATCGAATCTTGTAAGATCTACTTGTCCGCGCAAAGAGACACTTCCTTCCGCATTTTCAAAGTCTCCCGTAGCAGAAACGATATTGTCTTCTGCCGGGTCGAATTCGGTACTGAATACTCCATCTCCCAGGGGTTTTTGAAGTACAAGGTTAGTGGCTGTGATACTTCCCTTTCCTTCAATGCTAAAGGTGGTGAGGACGTTGGACAGCAATGACCCATCGGATAACTCGATCGTTTCCAGATCGCAGTCCTGTAATTTCCCGATTACGTTGTTGGTCTCTATATCGAATAGGTCCATGGTGAAACAAACACTAACCAGGTTAAGTCCTGTTACCGGGTCTATTACGTTGAAGGTTTCTCCCGAAACTACTCCCTTACCCCTTACTTTTAGTTGAGTTTCCACCGGGGGTTGCTGAATTTCTTCGGAAACTCCATTGTCATCATTACTACAGGCTACTGCCAGAATTGCGATGAGTACTAACTGAACGTTTTTGATAATTTTCATGATGAATTGATTTAGTATTAATTATGAATTCTTTTTTTGCGATATGTCTTTAAATCGTAGCATTTCAAGAACCTTCTCCGAAGCTCCCGGATAGAATCCGGTTTCCTCGACATAACTTTCCGGGTTTCTAAAGGTTCCGAAAAGCATATCGATAAATCCCAGATCGCTGTAGTTGTAGGCATGTACGCCTCGCGCATGATGCAAGGCATGACTTTCGGGCCTCTGAATGATGTATCCTATCCAGTACGGGGTCCTAATATTACTATGCTGAAAGATGGCAAAGAAGGTGGTGACAAGGATAATTACCGTTGTGGCCTGGGCGGTGAACCCTGCAATAAGAACCAAACAGAGGCTTCCTAGAAAGGTAAACCCAATCATATCCATTGGGCTGAAATAAAAGGCACCATAGGTATCCATTCGTTCTGCACTGTGGTGCATTTGGTGGAAAATACGCCACAGACGATTGCTACGATGCATACTACGGTGCCATATGTAAACTCCAAATTCGTATATGAGTATACCTATAAAGGCTCCCCAAAAGGTTCCTAATGAACTTAGGTCCAGCAGTTGAAAGCGCGCAAGATGGTGATCCCATATCATTGGGAGATAGGAGGAGAGATAAAAAAATGTGATAAAAGCGATCATACCTTTTAGTTTCCAAAATTTTACTTTCGGGAGTTCAATGGCTGGGAATAATGCCTCCCATAGCATCAAGGCGCCATAGATGGCAAATACGATAATGGAGATCGGATCTATTAAGAGCTCCATAGGATGGGGCAGGTTCTTTACGATTTCTAACATGACTTTCAAGTTTTATGATTCTATTTTTTTTGATTTCAGGGCAAATGTAGCCTTGGGTCGAAATGTTTTAAAATAAGTGAGGTATACCCTTGGGATACATCTGCCCAAAACTAGGTAGACAGACTTTGGAATAGCGTTAAAATTAGGGCATCATCAGGTAGACCTAATGATTTAAGTGTCTGTAAAACAAATATTTAAAACTTGTTAAGTTTTATGAAAGAAGGAGGGGTTTATCGAGTGTTTTTTGCCATTATGCCTGCTCCAGAGCCAAAAAATAGTCGAGAAGATTTTGCTCTGCCTCCAGATTTAGCTTTTTACGAAGCCTGTATCGTGCAGTTTTTGCGCTTTCAGGCGAAATACCCAACACTCCGGCCGTCTCTTTTATGTTGAGGTTAAGTCGGGTGAGTGCACATATCTTTAAATCGTTAGGAGAGAGATCGGGGTGTTTGTCTTTTAAATTTTTGTAGAAGTCGGTATGGACATTTTCGAAATATCGTTTAAAATCTTCCCAGTCTTTATCTATAGTCACATACTGACGGATATCCCGGTCTAATTGCTGAATAAGCGCTTCTTTTTCCTTCGTAGTGGCAGCTTTCGCCAGTTGAACCTTTTCCCGCAGTTGTTGCAGGAATTCGTTCTTCTGAACGAAATTGAGTGTGTATGAAGTTAATTCCTTATTCTTATAATCCAGTTTTTGTTCCAACTCTTGTTGCCTTAATTTGGAATTTTCCAGAGCAGTTCTTGCCAGTGCTTCTTTGGAGCTAAGGAGTTCTTGTCTTTGTAGTGACAGTTCTTTATTACGCCGATTACGCTGTCTCATGCTTGAAATTACAATGAGCCCCGTTATCGTAATCAAAATAACTCCTCCAAACAGGCCCCATTTTACAATTACATCGGCTCTTTTTCTTTCCTGAAGAATGGCCAATTCCTTATCCTTGGCTTCCATTTCATGTGCGAAGCCTATAGCCGCGATCTGAGCAGATTTTTCTGAAGTAAAAATACTGTCCTTCAGCCTTGTGTACTTTTCAAAATATTGAAGAGAGCTGTCCAGTTGGCCTTCCACTTTTTTTAGTTCGCTCAGTTCTTTAAAGGTCTGTAGTTGATATCGTTTCAACGAGTTTTCCCTGGCCCGGTTCAACGCCAACTTGAAATGCATGTCGGCCGCTGGCAGATTCCCGTCCATGCGTAGTAATTTTCCATATTGAATGAGATTGCTAACCATTCCATCCTTATCGTTTATGTCACGTCCTAATACAATGGATTGGCGTATATGGTAATAGGCCTGTTCCGTATTTTTTTGTTTAATGAATAGGATTCCCAGTCGGTTATGGACTTCGGAAAGACCATAGGTGAATTCGTTCTTAGAATGAATAGCCAGGGCATTGTCCAGGTATTCCTTTGCATCGAACAAATTATCCTGTTCTATATAGAGCGTAGCAATTTTGGTAAGGGTAGTGGCGATCCGGCTGTCCATATTGAGTACGGTGAACTTATCGATGGCCTTTTCGTAATAGGAGAGCGCCTTATCGTTTTGTTGGAGGTCTGCATACACCATTCCCGAGTTCAGAAGGGTATTGGCAACCCCTTCTTCATCGTTGAGTTCACGAAATTGCCGTTCTGCCTTATCGAGTGCCTTAATAGCGTCCACCAAATTCCCCTGGGTCCAATGAGCCACTCCTACAACTCTGTACGCCTGTGCAATGCCTTGAGGGTATTCCAGACGCTGGGCAAGAGCTAATGCATCTTCGCCAAAGGCAATGGATTGATCCGGGTCTATGATCCAATATTCAAAGCCTATGGTATTTAAGACGTCTACTTGAGCGTTCGTATTCTTCGGAGTCGTCTCTAAAACGGTTTTAAGACTGTCAATAGTCTGGCCATGGGCTAGGTTGGTACATGCTAAGGAGGCAATGGCCAAAAGAAGAACAAGGAATCTCATAGGAACTTTAAGAACATAAAAGCCCGACATAGCGTCGGGCTTTTTATTTAATATTTACATTATTTAATTAGTTCCCGTCTTGTGCAGAAAGTGTTTCCAGCTCGTCTTCTATCATTTCATAGAATTGATCGATCTTGGGAAGGACGTAGATTTTGGTTCTTCGATTGGTGGATCGATTTTCAGCATTGTCATTGGGCACCAGAGGTACAAATTCACTTCGTCCGGCAGCTATCAATTGCGACGGATTAGCTCCCAACTCCATCAATTTCCTAACAACGGCTGTGGAACGTTTTGCACTTAGGTCCCAGTTATCGATAAGGACGCCTTTTTTATACGGAACGTTATCTGTGTGACCTTCAACCAGAGCTTCAAAGTCTGGTTTGCTATTTATTACGGTAGCTACTTTACCTAGGATCTCGTTTGCTCGATTGGAAAGATTATAACTTCCGCTTCTAAAGAGAACTTTGTCACTTAAAGAGATAAATACCACCCCTTTCTCCACATTGATTTCAATGTCTTCGTCATCCAGTCCCACCTCTTTTTTCAAACTTGTAACCAAAGCAAGCGTCACACTGTCCTTCTTGTTGAGGGCATCTTGTAATCTACTAATTTTTAGATCTTTTTCTTTTAAGCTCTCCAAAGATTTTTCAAGATTTGTAGCACCCTGTTGCGTAAGAATGGTCAATTCTTTAGAACTATCAATAAGGTCTTTATTGGTTCTACGCATTTCGGCCAGCCTTTCCTCCAGAGAGGCGATACGCGCGTTGGCTGCGGCTTTATCGGCTTCACATGCATTGAGTTTTACGGTTGCTGTATTTAGCAGATCTTGGGTTTCCTTTTGTTTAGCCTCTAGTTCGGCGTACTGCTTCTTGGATACACAAGATGTGAATAGCAAGCCGGAAGAGACAATTAGAATTAAGAGCTTTTTCATCATTGTTAAGTTTATATAGTTGATCAAAATTATGAATTCGGAAAGTAGCTGCGGACTACTTAACAATATTTTAAGTAAAGTTTATTACAGTTCGTTAAAGTTACGTTTTTTTACAATAAAGTACTTCCAAACAATTGATTTTATTGAATAGTAGGGCAATTTGCTAGCATGTTCCTTACGTTTATTAAGGAAGCGCGGGAGCATACCATAAAAACTGAAATGTGCCTTTAGAATGGCAAAAAAATGTGCGATTTTTCCCTGTAGCAAAAATTGAACTCCCGCAAAGGCATCCAATACCATTCGTTGAAAAATAATCCCCCAGACCCTGGTG
>JBCBDM010000188.1:0-7323 GCA_038529705.1 Bacteroidota bacterium | reverse complement strand
ATGAAAGGGTAGCATAGAATACCAATAAAGCCTGCCAACGAGTCCTCTGGGTCTAAAGGTGGCCGTTTGGTGTAAAACATTGTTCTCGTCTATATCAAATTCTAACCAGGCTTCGCCGGGAACGCGCATTTCGGCAAAAAGAAGTAATCTTTTTTCCTCCTTATCGGCCAAAATAACCCGCCAGAAATCGAGGGCGTCACCCTCGAAAATCTTGTTGGCATGGGTTCTGCCTCTTCTCAACCCAACTCCACCAATGAGTTTGTCAATAGCTCCTCGTATTTTCCAAAGCCAATTTCCGTAATACCAGCCTTTATCACCTCCGATAGACCAAATATTTTCTACTACCTTTTCAGGGTCTCTTACCTTGATGGTTTGTTGATCTTTTAAGCAACCATATTCAGGAACTTTAACGTACTGTTTCAATTCTTTTCTAAAACGACCGCTTACCATAGAATCCTTCCAACTCGAAACTACCTGATTTTGCTTGATACGCTCAAAGGCCATTTTGATGGCATCCATATAGGAAATAGGCTTTATACCCAGTATTTTTTGAAGTCGGTCGTCCTGAGTAATAACCTCTACGCGCATACTATCGACCAGGTTCAGGGCAAGCTTGTACGAAGTAGAGGTGACGAAATAAAGCCAGTATGAAGACAATTTGGGAGACATAAACGGCACGTCCATAATGAAGAGGCGTAATTTTCTTACTCGCGCATATAGCTGCATCATTTGTTTATAGGTAAGAACATCCGGCCCACCAATGTCAAAAGATGCTCCAAGACATTCCTGATGACCCAATACCCCTGTGAGATACGCCATTACATTTCTAATCGCTATGGGCTGACATTTGGTCTTTACCCATTTGGGCGTGATCATAATGGGAAGTTTTTCGCAGAGATCCCGTATAATTTCAAAAGAAGCACTTCCCGAGCCAACGATAATGGCTGCGCGAAGCACGGTAAGTTGTGCTTTCCCTTCACCCAATATGTCCTCCACATTTTTCCGAGACCATAGGTGTTTGGAAAGATTGGCTTCATTCACGATACCTCCCAAATAAATAACTTGCTTGCATTGTGTATGGACCAAATAACGATTAAAGTTTTTTGCAGACCGTTCTTCTTTTTCATCAAAGTCTGAAGTAGAACTGGTCATGGAGTGAATTAAATAATAGGCTGCATCGATATCCTTAGGAAGCTTATCCGGGTTAGGTTCTTTCAGGAAGTCGATCTCAACAATTTCTATTTGTTTTCGTACCGAGGGCGTTACCGATAGTCTAGCGGCGTTGCGTACAGCACATATCAGGTCATGGCCCTGTTCCAAAAGCAAGGGCAATAGTCGCATTCCTATATAACCATTGGCACCGGTAAGTAAGATTTTCAAGCGCAGTCTTTTCCCTAAAGATACGAAGAATATCGCTGTATAGTTCGAAATAAAAAGAGAGCCGGTTCTTATATTTTGATTATTTTTAGTTTTTCTACACTATGAAAATACTTCGACTCGTACTGATCTTGGGAGGACTCGCTTTGGTGGGATGGGGAGTGACCGACTATTTTAGCGATGTTCCTGAAACCAATGAACAGGCACTTCCAAAGATCATACTTGGAATTTTAGGAGCCTTAGCGGCTATCTTGGCGCAGCGTAGAAGGTAGAAGGGTTACAGATCCTCTATCCTTGTGCCCGATTGAGCTGCTTTTTCCATCATCAACTTACTCATAAAACCATGAATGGGTCGATCATAGGCATCGGGAGCTACTTTTACGAATTGAGTATGGTGGTAGATCGAGTAGCCGTCCGCTTCGCTTTTGTAAATAACCAATTGATGGAACGGAATTACCAGTGCATAGGCTTCAAGCCCTACCCGAAAACCAATAATGATACCCTTGGGTCTTAGCTCTATATTACCGTACCTACGTCGGTTATCTTTCTCTAAAAGTTGGTCGATATCCGGACTGGCTTCGGTAATGATTAATCTGGGAGAACCAATCCCCTTGCGTCTAATGCGTTCCATCCAGGAATAGGATTTTCCCACAAGGTCGTTAATCTTACGCGTTATCTCCTTGTCATTGTGCGAAACATTAAACAGCATAGGCAATCCCTTTATTCAATTCTATCAAAAATATAACCGCCTTTCTCTGCCCCCCATACTTGGTCTCCATTGCTATCGAAACCTTGATCCCAGGATGCTATTGTCGATGCTGTGATCTCAACGATAGAGGTGGCATAAGAAGCACCTCTCAGACTACTTTTGCATCCATCTTTGGAGGTAGCACCTTTGTAGTGTTTATCTCCTACCCATTCCAGGAGTACTGCACAACCTTCTCTTAATGAAAGGTCCGAAGGTGAGATGGCGTTAAAGGCCTCCGGTGTCTTCCATTTCCCCACCCAAATGGAATCGTTGGGCAAGGTGTATACGGCCGAACTTATAGTGGAATCGTTGAGACGTGTTACTTTATAGACCCGTTGGCGATAGGGCTTGTCTTGCACACTGCTTAGGGCTTGTTCCACGTATAGGTAGTTTCCTTCTCCCTCCCAAATGGGATACATATGAAGCGAAATATCGTAATAGGAAGAATCTACAGCTGCCTGTTTTTGAGAATTGAAAGAACCTTGCATCAGGTCGAACAGCACCTTGAGCTGTACGTCTTCTTTGGCGATTTCTGTCGGGTTTTCCCTATTATTTTTACAGCCGAAAATGGCCAATGCAGCGAGAATAAGAATGTATTTTTTCATATGTGCCAAGATAGTATTTTAGAGTTGAGAAGTAAAGTTCTTTGTGAAATAAAGTTTTAACTTTGCAGCTTCATAATCCAAAACCTCGGAAGAGGTAACGTTTTAAACTATCTTACGCCATGAGCCTTCAGAATACCCTATCTCAACATGTCAAAGAGGCCGTATCCGCTTTGTATAACGCTACGCTGGAAACGGTGGAATTTCAGGCAACCCGCAAGGAGTTTGAAGGAGATACTACCGTAGTTGTTTTTCCTATGTTGAGAGTGGTCAAGGGAAATCCGGTGCAGATAGGAGAGGCTATTGGGAACTACCTGGTGGAACATGTGGAAGAAGTCTCCGGATTCAATGTGGTAAAGGGGTTTCTGAATTTGATTTTGAGCGATGCCTATTTTCTGAAGTTCTTCGGAAGTGTATCTAATTTCTCACAATACGGATTGGTCCCTCAGGGTGACGACGCTATGATGGTGGAGTATTCCTCTCCTAATACCAATAAGCCATTGCATTTGGGACATGTAAGGAATGTCCTCTTAGGATATAGTGTGGCCGAAATATTGAAAGCTTCAGGGAAAAAGGTCTATAAAACCCAGATCATCAATGACAGAGGGATCCATATTTGTAAGAGTATGTTGGCCTGGAAACGATTTGGGAATGGAGAAACTCCTGAAGGTACGGGTCTTAAAGGGGACAAATTGGTAGGGAACTATTATGTGAAGTTCGATCAGGAATACAAAAAAGAGATCGGACAATTAATACATGAAGGAAAGTCTGAAGAGGAGGCCAAATCTCAGGCGCCCATCCTTCTGGAGGCTCAGGAAATGCTGAGGAAATGGGAAGCCGGAGATCCTGAAACGGTCGAACTTTGGAAAATGATGAATGGCTGGGTCTATGATGGTTTTGAAGCGACCTATAAAGCCATAGGAGTGGATTTTGATCATTTATATTACGAAAGTGATACCTACCTATTAGGAAAGGATAATATTATGGAAGGCCTTGAAAAAGGGGTTTTCTACAAAAAAGAAGATGGATCTGTTTGGTGCGACCTTACCGAGGATGGACTGGATGAAAAGATCGTACTGCGAAGTGACGGAACGGCTGTCTATATGACCCAGGACATCGGGACGGCTATTCAAAGAGTAAAGGATCAACCGGATATTAACGGAATGATTTATACTGTAGGAAATGAGCAAGACTATCATTTCAAGGTGTTGTTCTTAATCTTGAAGAAATTGGGATTCGATTGGGCCGAGAATTTACACCACTTGAGTTATGGGATGGTCGATCTACCTTCCGGGAAGATGAAGAGTAGAGAGGGGACTGTAGTAGATGCCGATGACCTGGTAGCCGAAATGGCCAAAACGGCAGGAGATATTTCGGAAGAACTCGGTAAGATCGACGACTTTTCCGAAGCAGAAAAGAAGCAGCTCTATCACACCATAGGGCTGGGAGCCTTGAAATACTATATCCTGAAGGTAGACCCAAAAAAACGCATTCTCTTCAATCCCGAAGAAAGCGTGGATTTCCAGGGGAATACGGGACCATTTATTCAGTATACCTACGCGAGGATTCAGTCAATTCTTAGAAAGTCCGGAGCGCATGTCCGGTCGAGTGAAGTGGAGACCTCCCTGTTGGAAAGAGGCTTAACGTTACAACCCAAAGAGAAAGAGGTTTTAAAGGCCCTTCAGTCCTTTCCAGATGTCATTCAACTGGCGGCAGCAAATTACAGCCCGGCGCTTATTGCCAACTATACCTATGATCTGGTGAAAGAATTCAATTCATTTTATCAGAATGTCCTCATCCTATCCGAAGTGGAGGTGGAAAGAGAGTTCAGGGTGCAATTGTCACAAGCCGTTGGCGAGGTAATAAAAACGGCTTTTTCACTCTTAGGTATCGACGTTCCGGAGCGCATGTAACGCCTTCAGAAAAACAACTGAAAAGAAATATTGGGGGTAAAGCCTAAAGAAAATTGTTCAATCCTATTTAGAGAATTTTCCAGGCTGTCGTCCTGAGTTAATCGGAAATAGGTGTCCAGTGGGTTGCTCCAATTAAAGACATTTAACAAGGCCAAATTTACCTTTCCGTCGAACGTTTCATCTATTTTGAAGTTGTAACCGGCAGACATATCTACCCTAAAGTAGTTTTCCAAAAGATCGGAGTTAGGATCGTTGTGATTGATAACAGGCTCTCCGTCCACTTCAATGATCTCATTGCCCGCCACTACGCCGGTAAATGGATTTCCATTCTTAAAGGTACTACCAAAGGAAAACAAGAAGGCATTATGTTCGTAAGTAGCCGCTACCGTCGCCGAGTGTTTGAAGGCAAATGAATTGGGAAATTCTGAAGGGGTTATCTCCGGGAAATTGAAATCACTATCGGCAAAACTATAACTTAGCCAGGCATTCAGTTTCTCGACCTTCCGACTTATGGATAGCTCAAATCCCTTAATGTCATAACCTCCGAGGGAGGTGTTGTTAATAAGCTGATTGCGAAAACCTTGAGTGCTGGCCGAAATACCGTCCACTTCTTTGTAGTATACATTGGTGTTTACCACCCAATTGTTCTTGGAATAGGTACTTCCAAGTTCAATTTGCCTACTTTCCAGCAAGGGGAGATCCCTACCGTTAGCCAGGGCCCATCGTTTGTTCTCTACTCCAAGAAATTCGTTATTCACATCTGTAAATTGCAATACTCCTTGCTGCTTTTGTTCGGCGGCAAGATTTATACTTAGCCTTGGAGATAAAGTTTGAAATATAGAGATTCTCGGCTCGAGAAATTGTTGGTCCAGCGTTCGATAGGAGGTAAGTCTGCCCCCAAAGGATACAATGGTCTTTTTTTTATTCATACGCCATTGCGAATTTATAAAATACGCATCCCTCCTCAAGAGGCTCTGTTGCAAGGCATTATTATTGCTAAGATTGTTCACTTCGGTATCCGTATAGACAAATCCTGCACTAAGAAATAGGTCTTTGTTGATCCGGTACGTGGATTCTATCTGAAACTCGGTTTCCGAGACTTCATTTTCCTGGGTAGTCGAAGCACCGGTATTTACTTGCTGATTGGATTCTTCCAATAGGTAGGTGCTTCCATGCCAATTTACCTGGGTTGAGAATTTTGGGTTCCACTTTCGCTTCCATTGTATACCATTGATATTGCTGGATTGTTCTAGGGAACTCCGATTCGAACTTGAGTCGTTTAGATCAACAAAGAGCTCGGTGAAATCCAGGGAGTTGTTAATGGCGAGAAAATTATAGGTGATCTTGTCTTTTTTCGAAATATCCCAGATCCCTTTCACGCTTAGGTCGAAGAAGTTAAAGTCCTCATCGGAGGATCGAAGCCCTTCTTCTGTATTGGTGTCCAGATTCGTGATTACCGTATTTTGAAAGATTCGATTGTAGAATTGATTGTACACTGGATTTCCAATTCCGCTATTAATAGAGGCTCTGCCCGAAATATTGAAACTAAATCGCTCCGAAGTGGGTATTTTGGCGTATAGATTGGCACTTATAAAATTAATACCTCCTCCGCCCGTTATTTCCTCCGGGACGGTGTCGTCTGAAGTCATGCTAATCACGCCGGAAACCCCTTCTCCATATCTGGGATGTGTTCCGTTTTTATAGATAGAGACCTTATCGGTAAGGTTAGGGTTCAAAGCAGAGATGAGTCCAAAAAAATGACTGCTTTGATACATTCGAATCCCATTCCAAAGTAATAGGACTTCATCGTTTTTTCCTCCTCTAATATTGATATTTGCAGCGGTTTCATCCACGCTTTCAACCCCGGGTAAGATCTGAACGATCTGGAGGATATCCGGCTCTACCAGACTAGGTAGAATGGCGTAATTCTGTTGGGTAATGGTCACGGATCCCTCGGCATTTTTTGAAATACCTCGAGTTAGATAACTCTCTAACACCACGGTTTCCAATAAATTAACATTGATGTTAGCAAATATCAACGGACAATTTTCTTTTCCTAGTAGGTCAATACTATTCAGTTTGTGAATATCGAATCCCAGGTAGGTTATATTGATGGTTTCAGATCTGGAGACCCCAATCAATTGAAAGAAACCGGCATCGTCCGTGCTGGCCACTGCCGAAGTACCATATACCGTGGCACCCTGAATGGGTTTTCCCGTACTGGTATTGATAAGGGTGCCGCATACAGATTGATTACCAATGTTGACGTTGGTGTAGATGGCGATATAACGTTCACGGATGGTTCTAAATTCCAGTCCGGTGCTCTGCTTTAAGTAATTGAGGGTTTCTTCCAGGGACAGATCCTTTGAAGGAGGTTCCATACTGTGCCCTTCTATGTTCGAAGCGGTATACGAAAACCTTACGTCGAATTGGTCTTCGATGGATGTAATGATCTCACTTAGGGGTTGTTCCTCGTCAAAAGTTTGAGCGAGTAAGGAAGTTTGGAATGAAAATAGAAATGCAAAAAATAATAGGGAGGTATTAGTCTTTTGCAGATATGATAACATCTTTCTTTTCAATTGTATAATTTAATCCAAGAGGAAGCGTAATGGTTTCGAGGGCCGCTTCCAGGCTTTCATGGGTGAAACTACCTGTGTAACGTAAATCTACATCAATATTTTCA
>JBCBDM010000187.1:0-7411 GCA_038529705.1 Bacteroidota bacterium | reverse complement strand
CCAGACCCTGGTGCCTTTTACATTTTTTATCAGCGTTAATAGGGTGTTTCTGAAATTGAAAAAAGTCTTCTTTGGATCGGCTGCAGTCAAAGTAGCGCCACCTACATGAAAGACCTTAGAACTTCCAATGTACTTGATAGTTCCTCCTTTGGCCTGGAGTCGCCAGCACAGATCGATCTCCTCTTGATGGGCAAAGAAGTCCTCATCAAAACCTCCGGCCTCCCAAAAAGCGGAGCGCTTAACAAACAGGCAGGCACCAGAAGCCCAAAAAATGGGAGTAATATCATCATACTGACCTTCATCTTTTTCGAGTGTATTGAAAATTCGTCCACGACAATAGGGATAACCTAATTTATCCATATAACCACCGGCCGCTCCGGCATATTCAAAAAGTGATTTGTTTTTAAAGTCGAGGATCTTCGGTTGTGCAGCTACCAGTTCCTGATCTCTGTTAAATTCTAAAAGCACTGGTAAGAGCCAATCTTTGCTTACTTCTACGTCGCTATTCAACAGTACAAAAAGATCTTCGGAGAGTTCTCTCAGGGCATCATTATATCCTTTGGCATATCCTCCGTTAGTTTTGTTCTGAATGATCTTAATACCGGGATAATTCTCCCGGAGGAAGTTTACGCTGGTATCACTGGAAGCGTTATCTGCAACATAGATAGTAGCTCCTTCAGAAAAACGTACCACCGAAGGCAGGAATTGCTCCAGCAGTGTTCTTCCGTTCCAATTGAGAATAACGATCGCGATGCTCATTGGATACAAAGATATTTCTTAGTTCCGAGTTCTGAGTTAAGAGGACTGTGTTTTTTCGGTAAGGGTTTGTATCATTCGTTTGAAGTAGGGAAAATAGATCCTTCCCCACATGGGGTTTTTCCAGAAATTGAAGGCATCACCATTATTAGAATCGACTGCCACCGGGATTGCAAATCCAGCCCATTTCTTTCCGGACTTCAGATGTCTGCAGTATTCTTTGGCCTCTTCCGTAATGGAATCTGAGATCAAGATGGAAACAACGCCAAGTCCGGATTGCAGCCCTCGGGGCCAACCCGTGTAATTTTTCTTTGCAAGCTCGAACGAAGTTGCCAGATGATGGGACAGAACCTCTTCAGTGACCGTATCGCTGCCAAAATCGGAGATCACGTAAAAAGTATTAAGTTGAGTGGCCATCCAACTCCATTTAAATTTTTTGTCGTAACCAATTACGGTAGGTTTATTCATTACAGGTATTTCTGAATGGAAAATGTTCAATTCTTCAAGCTTTCGCCGGGTCGATGGTAAATTCATAGTGTTAGGTTTTACCTAAAGGTAGATAGTTACAATCGTTTATATAACCAGTTTGGGATTATTTTAAGAATTTTCGCCATCAACCACCATCGTTTTGTGACATAGGCTACACCCCGTTTCCTTTGGATATGCCTGTAGATTTGACGGGCCGCTTTTTCTTTAGGAGCTACCCAAAACTGTCCTTCTCCTTTGGCCATGGCTGTGTCTACAAAGCCTGGACGAATATCTGTAATGTAGATAGGTTTCCTGGTGTGTTTTGCTTTCTGCCTCAATCCTTCCAGGTAATTTATCTGATACGCTTTGGAGGCATTATAGGCCGGAGCCCCTCTTTGCCCACGAATTCCAGCTAGAGATGAAATTCCTACCAGATGTCCATGACCTTGTTCCTCAAAATAATGGAAGGCCCAGGTTACTATTTCAGTAAAGGCGTTGACGTTTAGAAGGTTGGTTTCCTTTTCCAATTCGTATTGAAGTGATTCGTTGATATGACCCGTACCGGAACTCAACACCAATAGATCAAGTCCTCCCAGCTGGGTTACCAATTCGTTTAACTTCAGAGCATTGGATTCTACAGTACTATCAAAATTGCTAATGGAAACGGAGTGGGGAAATTCCCTTTGAAGTTCTTCCAAAAGTGGCCTGCGCCTACCGGTACAGCCTACTTTATATCCTTGCTCCAGAAGAATCCTGGCGAGGGCATTTCCAATACCGGAAGTGGCTCCTACAATGATGGCTCTCTTCATTTTATGTGATTTGTATTGGGAATCTCTTCCAGAAAAATATACTGTTCTCGTTCGTAATCCATTCGGCAATAATAGTGCTCCAAACCATTGCTTACCATCAAATAGCTTGCCTGAGTCACGAGATTATAACGTGCAATTTGATCGAACGTGTCCTGACTAATCCCTACGGCAGGAGCCTTGCACTCTACAATGAGGTAGATGCTTCCATCCCTATTGAACACCACAATATCATATCTTTTTTTTGTGTCATTAAGTATGAGTTGCTTTTCTACATTGATAAGAGCGGGGGAGAATTGCCGGTCCTGGATCAAAAAATGAAGTACGTGCTGTCGAACCCATTCCTCCGGAGTAAGTACGACAAACTTTTTTCGGATCACATCAAAAATCAACGGTTTGTTTTCGTTATTTTTGAATCGGAAATCATATGCCGGGAAGTGCAGTTTCTGCATAACACAAAGTAACACTTTCCGTCTTAGAATTCATAATTTGCACCAGAAGTATGTCCCCTCGAGCGCAGTCGAGAGGTATTCCTATAAAGTACTGCGCTAGAACGTACAAAAGAAGATCCATTGGCTTTAGAACAGGTAAAACAAATCATAAATGATATTAAGCAAGGTTCCATTGCTCCCATTTATTTTTTGATGGGAGAAGAACCATACTATATTGATGGGATCACTCAATATATCGAAAATAATATCCTCTCTGAAGAAGAGAAGGGATTCAACCAGATGGTCTTATATGGAAGAGATGTAGGAATTGAAGATATCGTTAGTAATGCCAAGCGTTATCCCATGATGGCAGAACGTCAGGTAGTGATTGTAAAGGAGGCACAGGATCTTTCCCGTACGATAGAGAATCTTGTTTCCTATGCCGAAAACCCCCAACCTACAACGGTTTTAGTACTTTGTTACAAGTATAAGAAATTAGATGCCCGAAAAAAGCTCACCAAGGCCTTGAAAAAGAATGCGGTGCTTTTTGAAAGTAAAAAGTTATATGAGAATCAGGTGCCGGATTGGATTCGTCGTGTTATGGTGGGGAAGGGGTATACTATTTCGCCCAAAGCTGCCCAAATGCTTACGGAGTTTTTAGGAAACGATTTGAGCAAGGTGAACAACGAACTGGAAAAATTACAATTGATTTGTAAGCCGGGAGAGGAGATCACACCTCAATTGATAGAAGAGAATATTGGAATTAGTAAAGACTTCAACAACTTCGAATTGCAAAACGCTATAGGAATAAAGGATGTAAAAAAGGCCTTTAGTATAGTGCAATACTTTGCCCAGAATCCTAAGAATCATCCGTTGGTGATGACCGTTGCTTTGCTGTATAGTTTCTTTTCGAAATTATTAAAATACCATTCCCTAACCGATAAATCGCTTGCTCCCAAGGCACTTGGTGTTAATCCTTACTTTATCAAGGACTATCAACTAGCGGCCAGGAATTATCCTATGAAGAAGGTAAGTGCCATTATTTCCGCTATCCGGCAAGTGGATATGAAAAGCAAGGGCGTGGGAGCAGCCAATCTTCCCCAGGGAGACCTATTAAAAGAGCTATTGGTTACTATATTCGATTAAAAAAGGAGGTCAAGCCTCCTTTTTATCTTTATTTTTTGTCCATGGATATCCTTCCCGCACCCATGAGAGCTATGGCGATATATCCCACCAAATACATCAGGGCTTTTTCTTTTACATTCATGGGATCCCCACTATGGATAACAAATGCTGCAACCACCATGAGGATGATGATGGGAATACTTGCCATTCGGGTTTTTAATCCTATGATGATTAGGATGGGCGCAATGACTTCAGCAATAAGTACCAGGATGGAGGTGATAAGCCCCCCAAGTTTAATGGGGTTTCCCACAATGGCCATATTGCCCCCTATAAAATCCATGAATTTGGGAATTCCATGGGTAAGCAGAAGTACAGATAATCCTACCCTAAGCACTAAGAGGCCCAGATCGATATTTCGTTTCATGTTCAGATGGGTTTAGAGAGTTAATAGAGGACAATTTAGGTATTTTTTTTTCAATTGGCAGTTTACAATTCCCTAACCGTATGCTAATATAAACGTCAAGATTCCACTGAAATATTAACCATTCTTCACCTTTCCTTAATCTTAAACTAAGGCTAAAGGTACGTTGGGTAAGTACTTTTGAGCAATCAAAATAAAAACATCAATCAATGAAAAAAATTACTTTGTTAGCTGCCCTACTTTCCCTTGGGATGGCCTGGTCGCAGACAATCACAATTAAAGCGAATAGTTTTGAAGAACCAGGGGCTCCCGGAGGTTCTTATACCGATCTTGGCGATGCAACCATGGCGCATGATCTGGTAAATAATACAGGGGAACCTTTAGTGGATTTCACCTCTACCGGAGGAGAAATTGGATTCGATGCCAGTTATGTACCTTATGATACACCTGGCGTTGGACTTACGGATGGCGATTTTGTTGGAGTAACAGATTTTACAGGAGATGTGACGGCTTATACAGACGGAGTGCAAGGATATCAACTTTCTGATGTCGATGGA
Source organism: Bacteroidota bacterium (assembly GCA_038529705.1). Taxonomy (GTDB): domain Bacteria; phylum Bacteroidota; class Bacteroidia; order Flavobacteriales; family Flavobacteriaceae; genus Aureisphaera. Next base: position 2,847 of record JBCBDM010000187.1, on the reverse strand, counting down.
AATATGATCGTAGAATTCGATATCGTGGATTTCGCCGGTTTTATCAACAATAGCGTATCAATTGATTATTTTGTAAACGGAACAGGTTATGAAGGGGACGGAACTCTCAACGAAAGCGGTTCAGACCGAATGAGAATTTACGTTCGTGATTTGACCAATGCAACCGAAATAAACATTTTAAATACAGAAGGATCTGATATTAATGACCTCATGATCGAAGATTCCTGGATTACAGGGACTGTGTCCGTTCCCGATAATATTACGGCGCAATTGGTGGTTGAGGTGCGAACCAATGCTGGTTCAGAAGCACTGTACCTGGATAACGTCCTCTTTGAGGGAGAAGAAACTATACCTTTGGTGGAAGTTGAGTTTCAGGACTCTTTTGCCAGTATTTCAGAAGATGACAACTCCATTGAAATTACAGTAACTCCTTCGGCTGCACCCGCTCAAACAGCGACGGTAGACGTAGTTCTTATCCAGGGAGGAACGGCTGTGGAAGGAACGCATTTCAACTATGCCACAGCAGAAACACTTACTTTTCCGGCAGGAATTAGTACTTCTCAGTCCATAACCATTCCTGTTACCGACAATACAAGCGACACCAGCGATCTCTTCTTTGTTTTAGAGCTTCAGAACGAAACCAACACCGTTATAGGAGCCAACAATTTATTTTCTGTTTACATATTAGATGACGACACCGAAGTTCCGGCAGGGGATGATTCAGAGTTAAACATAAACTTTCTTAGCAGTTATTTGGTAGACGCTGCAGGAACGGCCGAAATATCCGCTTTCGATGCGACCTCCCAGCAACTTTTTGTGACCAATGACGATAAGATCGAAGTACTAGATTTTAGCGATCCGGACAATATCTTTTCACTGGCGACGGTTTTCGTATCCGACTTTGGAGCGGATGCAGTACAAAGCATAGCAACCGATGGTAACGGATTAGTGGCAGCGGCCTTATCTGTAGACCCGGCAACCGACGCAGGAATTGTTATCATTAGTGATACAGATGGTAATTCTCCTGTGGGCGTATTCGTGGGTTCCCTTCCCGATATGTTAACCTTTACTCCCGATGGAAGCAAAATTGTAGTCGCCAATGAAGGAGAACCTAATGACGATTATTCTATCGATCCGGAAGGAACCATTTCCGTGATCGATGTAAGTGGTGGATTGGGTAACATAAGCCAAAGTGATGTGACTACCCTGGATTTCAATGCCTTCGATTCACAACAAGCAGCATTGGAAGCAGCCGGAGTACGGATTTATGGTCCCGGAGCTACCGTTTCTCAAGATTTGGAGCCCGAATATATTGCCGTATCCAGTGATTCTCAAAAAGCCTATGTAACGCTTCAGGAAAACAACGCGTATGCCATTGTTGATCTGGTAGCCTTGGAAATTACAGATGTGATCTCTTTCGGATTGAAAGATCATTCTCAGCTTCCAAACTCCCTGGACCTTAGCGATGAAACAGATTTTATTTTTGATGCTACCTGGCCCGTAAAAGGAATGTATATGCCAGATGCTATCGCCTTTTATGAAGTGGACGGTGTTTCATATATCGTAACGGCCAATGAAGGAGATGCGCGGGAATATGATACCTATGAAGAAGAGAGAAAAATAGATGATAGCGACTATGTTTTAGATGCGGGTATTTTCAGCAACATAGATATTTTGGAATTGGAAACGAATTTAGCGGAAATCAATGTAACTAACGCTTCCGGTGATATTGATAACGATGGCGAATTCGAAGAGATTCATGTATTTGGTGGAAGGTCATTCAGCATTTTCAATGCAGATACGGGAGCCCTTGTTTATGATAGTGGAAATGACTTTGAAGTAATTACCGCAGCAGATCCAGTCTATGGAGCCATATTCAATGCAAGCAATAGCAACAACAATTTGAAAAACCGAAGTGATAATAAGGGGCCGGAGCCTGAAGGGGTTATTGTACAGGAAATTCAGGGAGAGACCTATGCCTTTGTCTTATTGGAACGAATTGGTGGTGTAATGGTTTACAATATTACCGATCCGGCAAACCCGGTGTTCCTGGAATATGAGAACAGCAGGGATGCTACTCCGGGAGGTCCAGAAATGGGAGACCTTGGCCCGGAAGGAGTTGTCTATATTGCTCCGGAAGACAATAGCACCGAGAAAGGCCTGTTGGTCATCTCTAATGAGGTGAGTGCTACGTTAAGCATTTATAGTATTGAGAATGATATTATCCTTGGGGTAAATGATTTTGAGGTAGCGGAAAATGGGTTCGCTATGTATCCAAACCCTACAGAAGATAGGATTTTCTTTAGTGAGCCAGGTTCTTACAGACTTTATGATCTTGGTGGCAGACTGATAAAACAAGTCAATGATGCTGCTAGTTTAGAGGTTGCAACTTTATCTAGCGGCACCTATTTTATAACAAACACAACGGGAATAACGCGAAAATTAATCATCAAGTAATTTTTCATATAGTTAGAAGTTAGTTGTGCTAGATCCGTCTCTTTTCGAAGAGGCGGATTCTTTTTTTAATGTATTTTTGCCGGACATTCTGCACCTATGAAAAAAGTTAAAGCCTGGATTGCCGCAGCGCGAATACGAACCTTACCCCTGTCCATTTCCGGAATTATCGTGGGAAGTGCATTTGGATTTGACTATATGTATGATAAAAATGCGACGGTATTGGATAGTTATGTGGGTGGATCCCTGCTCACAGGGGACCTTTCGTACTGGAAACCGATCGTGGTGAGAATAGCCAGCCAGAACATAGTGGTTTGCCAGTACGAATACGAACCTTACCCCTGTCCATTTCCGGAAGTATCGTGGGAAGTGCATTTGGATTTGACTATATGT
>JBCBDM010000186.1:0-7420 GCA_038529705.1 Bacteroidota bacterium | reverse complement strand
TGATTCCATTGAGTTGCGCATTCTCTCTTGCCGCCTCAATCGCTTCAGGTACGGCTTCTATCCCGATAACTTGCCTTGCTTCTTTGGATACAAATTGTGCGATGGTACCCGTTCCGGTATAAAGGTCGTACACCAGCTCTTCTCCCGTTAGACCGGCAAAGTCCCGTGTGATCTTATATAGTTCATACGCCTGTTCACTGTTGGTCTGATAAAAGGACTTGGCATTGATCTTAAACCGAAGCCCTTCCATTTCTTCGAAAATGTGATCCCTTCCGAAGTAACAAATTACCTCCTGGTCATAGATGGTATCATTGCCCTTGGAATTGATTACATATTGGAGGGAGGTAATATCCTGAAATTGATCCTTTATAGCCTCCAATAGCTCCACACGTTTCTCTTTGTCTTCTTGAAAGAACTGAATGAGGATCATGATCTCTCCGATACTGGTGGTTCGTATCATCAATGTACGAAGCATTCCTTCTTGTTTCCGGGTGTTAAAGAAGGGAATGCCCAGGGCTTTCGCTTTTTCCTTGATAAAATTGCGCACTGCATTACTGGGATCTCTTTGCAGATGACATGTATCAATGTCCAAAATCTTATCCCACATTCCTGGAATATGAAATCCCAAAGCATTGCGATCTTCGATCACTGTGTCACTTTGAATCTGTTCCTGAGTTAACCATTTACTATCGCTAAAGGAAAATTCCATTTTATTTCGATAGAAGTACTGTTGGGTTGAACCTATTATGGGTGTGATCTCAGGAATATCAATACCTCCAAGGCGCGTCAGGTTATTTTCAACTTCCTTCTGTTTGAAATACAACTGATGCTCATATCCCATATGCTGCCATTTACAACCACCACAGGTTCCAAAATGTTCGCACACAGGATCCACTCGCTTCTCCGAATACTTTTCAACAGAAATTGCGGTTCCTTCATAATAAGACTTGCGCTTTTTGTGGGTTTGAACGGTCACCACATCCCCTGGAACGGCATTGTTGATAAAAACCACTCTTCCGTCATCGGCCTTAGCCACCGCTTTTCCTTTGGCCCCTGCGTCTATCACTTCGAGGTTTTCCAAGATAACTCTTTTGTTTCTTCTTGCCATATGCGCAAAAATAAGCATAGCAAAAGAGATAGTTAAACATTATCCCACGAATCTTATCTTCGGAATAAAAATGAACCTTTTGGTTATAGCTACGTCTATAAAGTAACAATACTAATGACCCAACCTAACAAAATACTGGACGGACTGCTGGTTTTGGAACTAAGGTCCGGAAATAAAAGAGCTGCAGCTCTTTTGGTAAAGAAGTGGCATATAAAGTTTTGCAACCAAGCCTATTGGTATGTAAGAGATAGAGAGATAGCTAAGGATGTAGCACAAGATAGCTGGGGTATCATTTTTAGGAAGATAGGGAAACTCAAAGATCCGAATAGTTTTGGAAGCTGGGCCATGAAGATCGTCACCAGGTCCGCGATTGATAAGATACGAAGTAGTCAAAGAGAATTACAAAAGTTGAAATTACATTATGATACATCTAATTCAATTCCTGCTGGCGATCCTCCTCTGGATCATCGAGAGAATATAGATCTTTTACTTTCAGCTATTACAGAACTACCACAAAAACAACAGCTTGTTTTAAGGTTATTTTATTTGGAAGAATTCTCAATTACACAAATAAGCGAAGTATTGGAAGTATCCCCTGGAACGGTAAAATCGAGACTTTTTACTGCGCGTGAACATTTAAAGACAATTTTAAAAAATAGAAATTATGAAGAATAATATAGAAGAGATAGATAGACTGATCAAAGAAACATTGACACAAGAAGAAGCTAAGTTCTATGATGAACTGGATGAGCAAAACGTATTTGAGATGATAGGAGGGCTATTTAGAACAAAAAACCGCTGGTTTATTGTTATCGTTAATATTATACATGTAATAAGTTTTGCCTTTTTTATTTACTGTATGGTGCAATTTTTTAACGCCAACGAGACCAATGAGATCATTAAATGGACTGCCGGGGGATTTATTTGTTTGACGATGGTTGGAATGTTAAAGATCTTTGGATGGATGCAGATGGATAAGAATGCCATTTTGCGGGAAATGAAGAGACTCGAATTGCAAGTTTCTTCGCTATCCGGAAAAATGTCCAAATAGGACTTTAAGAACATACTAATATTTATTAATTTGCACCCAAGGATGATTTCTCTCCTCCGCTGAATTTTTGATTCTTCAAAAAAATAAAGGTACAGTAGGAATTTTTTATTGTTCACTTCTAAAAATTTTTATGTTATGTCAGTAGCAGAGAAGACTTTGTCGCAACAGGCAATTGATCTAGAAAACAAGTATGGAGCTCATAATTATCACCCATTACCTGTGGTGTTAACCAAAGGAGAAGGGGTGTATGTTTGGGATGTGGAAGGCAAAAAGTATTATGACTTCCTATCGGCATATTCTGCCGTTAACCAAGGGCATTGCCACCCTCGCATCATAGACGCCATGACCCATCAGGCAAAGACCCTAACACTTACCTCCCGGGCATTTTACAACGACATGCTCGGCACGTATGAAAAGTATGCGAGTCAATATTTCAATTTTGACAAATTATTACCCATGAATACAGGGGCCGAAGCTGTGGAAACGGCTCTGAAGATCTGTAGACGATGGGCATATGAAAAGAAAGGAATTGCAGAGAATGAGGCGCAAATAATCGTTTGTGAGAATAATTTTCACGGACGTACCACAACCATCATTTCCTTTTCGAACGATCCTGTAGCTCGCACCAACTTTGGGCCGTATACCAAGGGCTTTATCAAAGTGGAGTATGACAATCTTATGGCATTGGAGCATGCATTGGAGCATAATAATAACGTAGCCGGATTCCTTGTGGAGCCTATTCAGGGGGAAGCAGGAGTATATGTTCCGTCTGAAGGATATTTGCAAAAAGCAAAAACCTTGTGTGAAAAACACAATGTACTCTTCATCGCCGATGAAGTTCAAACTGGGATCGCTCGTACCGGACGGTTATTGGCAACCTGTGGAAACTGCAGCTGCGAGAAAAAAGACTGCAGCGGAACGCCCGATGTGAAGCCCGACGTACTCATTCTAGGAAAAGCGTTGAGTGGTGGGGCTTATCCGGTTTCCGCAGTTTTAGCCAATGATGATATTATGAATGTGATCACACCGGGCTCGCATGGCTCTACATTTGGAGGAAATCCCATTGCAGCAGCAGTGGCTATGGCGGCACTCGATGTGGTAAAGGATGAGGGACTGGCGGAGAATGCCTTTCGTTTGGGAGAGCTATTCAGGGCTGAATTAAACAAGTATATCGAAACCAGCTCCATTTGTAAATTGGTGAGGGGACGTGGTTTACTCAATGCTATTGTAATCAATGATTCTGAAGAAAGCGATACCGCATGGAATATTTGCCTGAAATTGAGAGACAATGGTCTATTGGCGAAACCTACTCACGGCAATATCATACGTTTTGCACCACCATTGGTCATGACGGAAGACCAGCTAATGGATTGTGTAAGAATTATTGTCGAAACCTTGAAGGATTTTGAGATATAAGATGAAATAGGTTGTTTAGTACATAACAAAAAAGGTCCGCAATGAGCGGACCTTTTATTTGATTGCAATTTTTATGTTAGCTGTACTGCTCGGACATCATCCTCACTTGCTCCATATACGCATCCCAACCACCTAAAGAGTTGATGTAGTATAGTGTATAGAGGAAGTAAAGTACATTGATTATCAAAACAACTAAAGCGATAATCTTAGCCGTGTTCATGGCGTTGCCGTTTTCATAATTGTCCGGATTTGCTTTCCATTCTTTGACTTTTCCATTGGCCATGAAGAAGGCAATACCAGCCGGGATCATTCCCATACCAGCGACACAACAGCATAAGAATCCTACAACGGATAATATATAGATTACCGTAGTGTTTAATTTTTGTTTTTCCATAAGATGATTGGTTTTTAGTTAGTGTTAAGTTTGATGATATAATTGATAACAATAATGGCAATATTCACCACCATTAGAACAATTTTTATCCTCTCAGAATATCTAAATTTAATAAAAATATTGACAATAAGAAACAAGGCCAGAGCCAATAATGTATAGATGGCCGGATACATTTTGAAGGCAGCTACGAACTCTCCTCTAAAAAGTAAGGCCGCAGCACGTTGGATGCCACAGCCTAAACATTCTATTCCTAGAATTTGTTTGTTAAGACATGGTAACATGTATTCTTCCATGCCTCAAATATATGTTATTTACTTGTTATTTACAGTGATCTTGTAGTCCATTGACAAATTGTCTGTCGTTAGCAGTTTTACCAGATAAACACCATCACTAAAATTAGCAGTAGGGAAGGACAATCTGGATTGCGTTCCCAAGTTAGCCTGATTAAGTACCAACTTACCGCTCATATCATAGATCTGAACCGATTGGATGTCATATCCTTCAGGATTACTAACCTCAAGCTTGGCGATCGGATTGTTCTGAACGAATTCAACCGTTTCCAATAACCTCTTTTGTCGCTCCGCAACAAGGGTATTAACTGGACTATCATCATTGAAATTACCTCTGAAGGTGATAAAGAACCGATCTTCATACACACCAGCTGGTAATAATAAGGAAGCAGTTTCATCATGAGTAATCTCTTGATAACTTCCATTAGAGCTATCAAACAAGTATGCTTTCTCAAACGGAGTATTGATCTGCTCTACGGCCTGAACAAAGAAAGTTGTTTCTTCCTCTAGCTCGAACGCCATAGGCACTCTTTTAGTAGGAACAAAAGGAACGGTTTGGATAACCAGATCCCTTTCTGTATCTAATCCTTGATCGATAGGAAAATAAGCCTCGGCTGCATCAGCATCCATAGGGTGAGTTGCGTCCATACCACGGTCATATCCATCGGTAGCGGTATCATGGAACATCAGTACCATATCTCGCATGTGTGAATTTTCACCAAACACGGTGACCACACGTATTTGAGGAGTTAGATTCTCATTATTAACAGGGATACCAGCTCCGGAAACAGAAGCACTGGCATCTCCTCCGCTATTGGGATTCCTAAACTGAGAATCCTGTGCGACACCTTCTCTTACAAATTGTCTGTGCTCATTTTTAATCGTAATGTTACCGCTCGTATTGGCCACGATCATAAAACCTTGTCCTATGGGAGCGTAACGCCTTTCAAATGTAGCACCCATAACACCTGTAGAAGTACCTTGTCCGCCACCATTATCATAATTATAGAAGGTAGGTCTGGTATATGTTCCCGGATTCGCATCATCTGCTTCAGGTCCTGGTATCCAAGACCCATAACCACCTTTATTAGCAATATAGTAATGAGAGTTAATAGATCGATCTTCATCCCAGTAACGGAATGAATCTATCTCGGTGTTATCTGTATCGTAGAACACCTCTTTTAAATCTAAAGCAGAAGGGTAAGGGTTTCCGGTTAAGGTATAATGCTGCGTGACCGCGTTATAGGAAACTGGCATTGTAATGTCACCATTGTTTGGCCTTCCTCTAAAGTCGTATCGTTGATTTTGCGGGTCACCAAATGGATTCGTATGGACAGACACATCGGTGCCTTTCATGATGAACCCATAACCCGGAGGGACTAGATTTTGAGTTGCGGAACCTACGGGAAACCAACTTTGGGCGAGCGGATCCCAGCTATGAGTCCAACGCGTCGAAATGGTTAACGGGCTCGATGAGCCATTCACTCCTCCTGTAAGTTGAGTAGCAAACGATTGTGTTTGCGTTATGGAATCATGAACCCGGGCAAAACCGAAATTTCGGTTTCCAACCGCCGTGGCCATAAACCCAACCGGAGAACACCAATAATTATAATCGTAAGCGTCGGAATTACTGTCCTGAAAAATTGAAATATAACCCGTTCCGCTGTTTGCAGAACTCGTGGTCCCTTGCATTAATTGACCTCGATTCCTTATATAAATACTGGCTTTAGTAGTGGGATCGATTGTGTTTTCCACTAGTTGAATATCTTGTTCTACAAAGAGTACTTGATTATCCACATAGATGTAAGAATCGGTATCCACCATAGGGTCGCTACCCGTTGGAGTAACGTACAATTGTGCAAATAAGCTAGTGGTGGCACATACCATTGCCGCAGAGAGTAGTAGGTTTTTCATACTTATTATGTTTAATAACGAACACTTTATGGGGGTAAAGTATTCACGTTCATTAGGTAAAAATAGAATTTTTTTTCAAATCCACATAATAATGTACGAAAATTCCTCGTTAGAGGATTTATTTTTTTCCGAAAAATTGTTGATAAATTTGCATTACAACAGTTCTAAAATTCAAAATTAGATGAAAATTGGTAGTCGTGTATCTGCGATAGACGAAGATATAAGCGGTGTTATTACAGGGATGGATGGCGATTTGATCACCCTGAGGACTCCAGATGGTTTCGAGATGCAATTTCCTGAAAAAGAGCTAGTTGTCATGAACGATTTTTTTTCAGAGCCACAGATGAATTTTGATGAAATTGCATCCGCCATTTCCGAAAAGGAAGAAAATAAGCCCAAAAAATCGCAAAAAGTACGCTCCAAAGACAGAAATCTTCCACCCATGGAAGTCGATCTTCATATTCATCAATTGGTGAAGAACTCTAAGCGTATGAGTAACTACGAAATGCTCACTTTACAGTTAGATACCGCTAAAAGGCAATTGGAATTTGCAATTTCAAAAAGAATTCAAAAGATCGTGTTTATACATGGGGTTGGAGAGGGTGTACTCCGCGCCGAACTTGAGTTTTTATTGAAACGGTATGATCATCTCAAATTCTACGATGCCGATTTCCAGAAGTATGGACGTGGCGCCCTTGAAGTTTATATTTTTCAGAATAAACGTCCTTAGTTTTCACAAGGATCCGTAGGGAAATTAGGAGTTTCCAGGGTATTTCCGGTTTGAAAAGAAGTAATGGTCCCCATAAATAGACTCTCTCGGGTAATCTGTTCCTCTCCATTGACAAGTACCAAGTTGTTTAGAGTTAGGGAAATATCGCTGTCGTAATTGTAGTTGTGTTCCCTGAATTCATCAACTATCACCGGATTCGCTACAAAGGGATTCAGGTAATCGGGGCCTTGAGCGGGATCTGAACTGATTACGGTAGGATCCAATCCACCATCTGCTTCATAACGGGTAGGCACTCCGTCTCCGTCATCGTCTTCATCCAGGTAGTCCGGAATAGTATCCCCATCTGAGTCCAAGGGGTTGGTAAGAGGATCACCATCCCCATCAAGATTCAAAATATCCAGTTCCTCGGCAGTAGGAACATTATCTCCATCATCGTCAAAATCATAGAAATTTGGGATGTTATCGCAGTCATAATCCCCTGTTCCTTCTACCATTGGATCGAGGCTATCAATATATG
>JBCBDM010000185.1:0-7441 GCA_038529705.1 Bacteroidota bacterium | reverse complement strand
CCATTTTTGTCAATTCATAATGGCCTTTTTTTGCCTTCATCAAGGCAACGGTACCAACGGCTTCGCCATCTTCAATAGCAAAGAAGATATGCCCTCCAGGCTCCAGAATGTATTTTTCCGGTTTACTGAGGACCTCTTTGTCTAATTCTTCCACATAGAAAAAGGTCTTCAGCCATTCTATGTTGAGGTCATAGAAGGCTTGTTGGTACTGCGGATCAAAATCTATGATCTTTGTTTTGGGTTTCGTTTCCATGATGTCGATGATGGTGTTGAAGAAAGCTCCCGATTTTACAGCAGATTCGAAAAGATCAATGTGTTCCAACAAAGAATGGGCGGGCAATTGAGTATACTTTTTTACAGCCTGATCCATAGCCTGCCAAAGCGGCTTCATATGGAGCTGTAAAATAATACCCTTACTGGAAAGTGAAATAATCTTCTTTCGTTTGTCTGTTTCGTCGGTTACCAGTTCGATGAGCTTCTTCTCATTTAACTTATTAATATTTTGGGTAACGGCAGGTTGGGTGGTTTGTAGCGCTTCACAAAGCGCTGTATTGGTGGTTTTCCCATTGGTGGCTATGAAATGAAATGCAGGAAATAGGAAGGGGTCAAAGTCGATGTTATAATGATCATAGGCCCGCTGAATGGTACGCATACACATATCGCTCATGCGCTTTAAACGGGACCCCATGCTTAATTCCCCCAATGACTTTATACTATCCATATAAGTAATTATATAAGTGATTATGCAAATATATATAATTCGGATAAATTAACCAAATGGGAGCCGATCCCGGTTATTGGGCTACAATGTCTGAAATAAGATAGGCGAGTGCCTTTCCCACTTGTCCTGCGTGTAATTCAAATTCGGGGGCGCCTTCACAGAGATGGACATATGCGCAGTTCTTATGGGCTCCGAAGAATCGCACAAAATGTCTGGCCTCCTCCAGGGTAAATCCGCTGGGAGTCATGGCACTGCTTCCCATACCAACAATGGCGTCCAGGTCGAGCTCTAACCCGAACACTTCGTTGCAGCATTGTTTTTTGGCTTCTTTCAAGGCTTTGTTGAAGTTCTCTTCTGAAACAGACAAATCTTCAAAGAAGGTATAGTGCACTTTTCCTTTCTGTTCTTTCATACGCTCGAAGATGGCATGGGAAGTGTAGTTGCGATGTATTCCAAAGATGTAATAGATACTCAAAAACCCTTCTTCCATGGCATAGGAGAAACCATTACCACTATGTCTGTGCTCTAACGAACGGAAGTCTGTATGCGCATCCATATTGATACAGTTTACAGGACCGTTGAACGCATGGGAGGTTCCTTTAAGGTTGCCATAACTATTATTGTGGCCCCCGCCAATAATAATGGGGATCTTGCTCAATTTTACGATGGCGGAAACAACTTCCGTTACCTTGTTATCAATAGCCTTTACCAGGCTTCCTATTTTGGTGGGGTAGAAAGGGTCGTCTTCTGTTAGCGTTCTAGCATCCTGCAGTTCGGTGGTACAATCTACCTCGCCTAAGATAACTACATTCTTAGCCCGAGTATATTCATTACTTTGCATATTGCACAGGGCGGTAAGACATTCTTTCCAGGCTTTGGCAGCTCCGGGTTTTCCTAGATTCGCCCGAACCCCAATATCTTCAGGAATCCCCACGATCACGTAGCGGGCGTCACTCTCTTTCAGTGCTTCCAGGCTTTCAACCACCCCTGCTATTTCACCAAACTTTTCCTCACCCCAACGCCAGCGGGTATATTTTTTTAGGATCTCCCGATTGTAGAATAGTACACTCATAGCTTTTGTCCGTTGATAATAATAGTATCGATCAAATGGCTTCCGAACGCATACGGTAGATATCCATAGGACGGAATCTCTTGCGTTATGATCACATTTGCCTTTTTTCCCCTGGTGATACTCCCGTGAGACTCACTTAGTCCCATGGCGTAGGCTCCATTAATGGTTGCCGCATTGATAGCCTCTTCGGGGGTAAGCTTCATTTTTATACAGGCCGTCGCCACCACAAAGTTCATGTTGCCACTGGGTGTAGAGCCCGGGTTGTAATCGGTAGCAAGCGCCAGGGGTAATCCTTCATCTATTAACTTTCTTCCCGGGGTGTAGGGAATTCCTAAAAAGTAAGAGCAGGAGGGAAGTGCCACGGGCATCGTGTTACTGTCCTTCAAAGCCAGAATATCTTCCGGTGTTACCACTTCCAGGTGGTCCACGCTTAATGCCTCGTGTTTCACTCCTGCTGTAACACCACCAATGGCGTTAAACTGGTTCACGTGTATCTTAGGAATGAGGTTATATTTCTTGGCTTCGGAAAGTAATTTGTGTGTATCGGCTACCGAAAAATAGCCTTCTTCGCAAAAAATATCTACGTAGTCCGCCAGTTTTTCTGAAGCTACCTTCGGAAGCATTTCCTGGCAAATAAGTTCCAAATAGCCTTGCTTATCATCTCTATATTCTGAAGGCACTGCGTGTGCACCCAGGAAAGTGGTTTTAATAGTGATAGGATATTGTTCCGAAAGCTTTTTTGCTACGCGCAGCATCTTCAATTCCGCCTCGGTAGTAAGCCCGTAGCCGCTTTTAATTTCTACAGCTCCTGTACCTAACTGCATTACCTCCTCCAGGCGTTTGGCGGACTGCAGATACAACTCCTCTTCCGAGGTTTCCTGAAGTTTTTTAGCGCTATTGAGGATACCTCCTCCCTTTTCGGCGATCTCTTGGTAACTGAGTCCGTTAATCCGGTCAACGAACTCCTGTTCCCGGTTCCCGGCATAGACCAGATGCGTATGGGAGTCACACCAGGACGGCAATACCATCTTCCCGCTACAGTCAATTTCCTGGTCATATGTTTCATTTGGCAGGGTATCCATGGTTCCGAAATCGGCAATGCACCCTTCCTCCAATAAGAGCCAGGCATTGGGTAAGGTGGGTAATATTTTCATGGCTTCTCCCGAAACTTTGTTCGGGGCGGTTTCCCGAACCTGGAGTAATTCTTTAATGTTTCGTAACAACAATTTCATTTGTTAAATATAGCAAACCTGAAAAGGAATTAATACCTTAGAGGTTCAAAATTTCGGATAAGATGAAATCGGACAAATTAGGAATGAACACCATCTGTACCCATGTGGGCGAGATTAAGGATGAGCAGTTCAAGGGCGCCATCTCCCCCTTGTACATGTCTAGCTCCTATGCTTATGAAGATGTCGATGTGAAGCGGTATCCCAGGTATTTCAATACACCGAATCAGGAGGCTTTAGGGAAAAAAATTGCAGCCCTTGAGAAATGTGAAGCCGGAATGATCTTTGGAAGTGGGATGGCGGCGGTGAGCCATTCGGTACTGGCCTTTTTACAAAAAGGGGATCATATAGTGTTACCTAAAACCCTTTATGGTGGGACCTATAATTTTGTTGTAGAGCAGCTTCACAAATTCGGGATAGCGCATACCTTCGCCGGAGGTTTTACGAAATCTGATTTCATGACTGCCATGAAGGAAAACACCAAAGTGATTTATGTGGAGACTCCATCCAATCCCTTGATGTTGATCACCGATTTGGAAATGATCGCAACATTAGCGCGTGAGAGAGGGATAATCACTATGATCGACAATACTTTTGCTTCCCCCATCAATCAGAACCCTGCCGACTTTGGGATCGACATCATGATCCATAGTGCCACCAAGTATATGGGAGGACATAGTGACATTTGTGCAGGAGCAGTTGCTGCTTCTCAGGAACATATAGACAGAATTTGGAATCTGGCTAAGAATATAGGAGGAAGTTTGAGCGATTATACGGTTTGGTTGTTGGAACGGAGCATCAAAACCATGGCTTTGCGAGTGAAGGCCCAAAATAAAAATGCCAAAAAATTGGCAAAGTGGTTGGACGAGCATCCTTTGGTGGAGAAGGTCTATTATCCGGGATTAAAACATCATCCCGATCATGAGATAGCCAAGAGGCAAATGAGAGGCTATACGGGTATGCTATCCTTTGAATTGAGAAAATCATTAGACCCGGAGCTATTTATGAAGCATCTAAAATTGATAAAACAATCTATGAGCCTTGCCGGTATAGAGTCCACGATTTTATCTCCTATGAAGACATCGCATGCCTTGCTTTCCAAGGAGGAACGAAATCGTCAGGGCATAGCCGATGGTTTGTTGCGATTTTCCGTGGGGATAGAGGAACACAAAGACTTAATAGCCGATCTTGAGGGGGCTTTTGAAGCGGTTACAAAAAAACAACTAGAACATATATGAAATTAGACATACTGGCCATTGGAGCGCATCCGGATGATGTTGAGATGAGCTGTGGTGCTACGTTGGCCAAAGAGATTGCCAACGGAAAAAAGGTGGGGATACTCGACTTAACCCGTGGGGAGTTAGGGACTCGAGGGACGGCAGAACTCAGAGATGCAGAAGCTAAGGCCGCAGCCAGAATACTGGGTGTTTTGGTAAGAGAAAATTTAGATCTGGGCGACGGATTCTTTCAGAATGGACAGAAAGAACAACTGGCCATCGTTGAGGTGATTAGGAAATATCGACCGGAGATTGTTTTATGCAATGCCATTGAAGACAGACACATCGATCATGGAAAGGGAAGTAAATTGGCAAGCGATGCCTGCTTCTTAAGTGGTTTGATAAAGATAGAAACTGTGAGTGAAGGGCAGGTGCAAGTGGCCTGGCGCCCCAAGCAGGTGTATCATTATATTCAGTGGAAAGATATTGAGCCGGACATTGTAGTGGATGTTAGCGGCTATATGGATAAAAAGATGGAAGCCATAGCCGCCTACAAGAGTCAGTTTTACGACCCGGATTCGAACGAACCTACTACCCATACATCGTCTAAGAATATGTTTGAGAGTTTACGGTATCGTCATCGGAATTTGGGCCGGTTAATCGGTACCGAAGCTGGAGAGGGTTTTACAACGGAACGTCATCCTGCGGTCAATTCGATCTTTGACCTCATTTAAAAATCTTCGATTTTAGTATTGTGCAAAGTTGGGAAATGCATTATATTTGCACCCTCCTTCGCAACGCTTCGCGTCGCTACGGAGGGCGTAAGCCCTTAAAAATAAAATGGTGGTTGTAGCTCAGTTGGTTAGAGCGCTGGATTGTGGTTCCAGAGGTCGCCGGTTCGAACCCGGTCTTCCACCCAACAGAAGTCCTCGAGTTTACTCGAGGACTTTTTTATTTCGGCGCAGCGAGCTTGCTCGATTGCGCGTGAAATAAAAAAGTATCAAGGCATAGCCTTGAGGACTTCTATTAGCAGGTTTTCCTCATTCCGGATCACGCTCAACTTGATTGAGCGTAACGCGATATTACTTTTAGATTGCTTAGGAAATGAAAAAACATACGAGCGCAGCTCGTGGGCTTTGTTTAGCAGGTTTTCCTCATTCCGGATCACGCTCAACTTGTTGGAGCGTAGCGCGAAGATTATTTTAGATTGTACATACATAGAAAAGTATCACCGTAGGGGACATAAAAAAATCCCTTCAGAATTGAAGAGATTTTCTTATGACTCAATTTGTATGCCTTATGTTAAATCGAGTAAACTTTATGCAGCTTCTGCCTTGGAGGTTTGCTGCACAGCCAGATTATAAATAACCAGACCGAATCCAATTTTGTTGATAGCATCGGCAATATTGTAGAAAACATCCATGCTCAGCCCTCCGAAAATTCCTTCGTACCAGCCGGGTGTTCCTGCCATATATCCAATAGGATAAATAGCCCATCCCACCAAAACAAACCAACATAGGATCTTGTGCGCGCTTTGCACAGAACCTCCAGCTTGTTTTGCCAATTTTGCAGCGCCTCCTAGCCATATTTCATAAACAATGACAAAGTAAGCGATTCCGGATACGAGTCCCCAAATTTGGGCATTATCCCTATCTACTCCTTCACCGAAGTATCCGGTAACGAGCATTACTACCGACAACAGGATTAATTTCCACATCAGTGATTTTTTTGCCCCTGCCACTTTGAGAATAAGATAGAATTCAACGCACATCAAAGGTACCGTAAGAATCCAATCTACATACCTAAAGAAGGTTGGAGATTCGGCATTGGTTGCCCAATAATCGCGCATGTACCAATAGTGTACAGCCGCTATAAATGTAATAAGCCCCGAAACAAGTATGGAGGTTTTCCATTTTCTGTCGAAGCTATTCATTGAGAAGAAGAAGAATGCAGAAGCCGCCATCATGGCCATACATCCAACGAAAAAGGTGAACCCAACGTAATCGTCGGGAGCTAATTTGGGTACTAAACTAATTGTGTTAAAAAAAGGTTCCATAGTTCTATATGATTATATTTGTTTAACAAAATTAGAGCAACATTAAACAAAATGATGTTAACAAATTGATAAAAAATTTAATCTTTAATTGACAAGTAAGTAATTTTACACTATGAAATTTGAGAAAATAGCAATAATACTCACGTTTTTTGGCCTTTGGCTCACAAGTTACTTTGCAGAACCTTCACAAAATGTATTTGCATTTGTATTAATTTTTTCGGTAGGAATTTTGCACGGCAGCAATGATTTGGGACTGATTTCTGAATTGAATTCCAGGTCCAAAGTGAAAAGATTGTGGTATTTTGTGGTTAGTTATCTTGTGACCGTTTGTGTTGCAAGTGCTTTGTTTTATTTTCTTCCTTTACTCGCCCTCATTTGTTTTATTGTTTTTAGTGCCTTTCATTTTGGAGAACAACATTGGCATCACAAATTCCTCCATAAAATATCCGGAAGTCATATGTTCTTTTTTATGTACGGATATTTCATTTTGGCTTTGCTCTTTTACTTTAATGCTCATGAAACCAATACGATTATTTTTTCTTTAACCGGATTCAAAGTGCCAAGCACATTATTTATGTGGAACTTGATCGTATCCGGAGTAATCACATTGGCTTGGACGGGCCATGCCTTCTATAGTCGATCGCTCTCCATGAACACTGTGTTGTTCGAAGTTTTTCTGATTTTAGTTTTTTCGGTGGTCTTTAAAGTTGCCTCCTTAATTTGGGCCTTCGCGATTTATTTTATCATTTGGCATAGTGTACCGTCCATACTGGAACAGTTATCCTATCTTTATGGTGATAGAAGTGCTAAGGCACTTCTTAGATATGTAAGAGCTTCTTGGTTGATTTGGGTAGTTTCGGTCACTGGTATTTTTGGGATTTATTACTGGATTGCAGATAGTGATACCTTGTTCTATCCCATATTCTTTGCGCTCTTAGGGGCTATTACTTTCGCCCATGTTTTTACGATAAGCAAGATGTTTGGATCCAAAACATAAAAAAGCCCCTCAATTTCTTGAAGGGCTTGGTACTCATTAAAATTTCGATTCAGGACTTATCTGCAGTAATTCTACCTTCGCGATTGGCAACCTCCCAATTGATCTTCCAAACCGCCTGGGAGGTTGCCAATCGCGAAGGTAGAATTACT
>JBCBDM010000184.1:0-7462 GCA_038529705.1 Bacteroidota bacterium | reverse complement strand
CGGTCCAAAGGGTATACCGAAGTTGAATGGACTTATTTTAAACAAATGATGACAGCCGCGAAGGCCCTGGATGCCTGCTCCAAAAAGCCAAATCATTGTAGTCTTAAAGACCCCGTAACAAATAAGAAAGCAAGTGCTATTCAACAAATAGAAAAAGGCTTTTCCTTTGGTGTGGAAAGAGAAATGAAGGTTCAGAAGAAAGTGGCAACTTTTGAAAAAGCTATTTCCGAAAACAAGAAGAATAAGGTCTTACCATGGATCGTCATCCAATCTGCATTTTCCAAACATTCGGGATATTCGTATGAGGCCATGTCAAGTCGCTTTAAAATCTATATTAAGAGTATGGAACGAGTTTTCGAAGACGAGTAAATCTGCCAAAAACCCTCGGTGCAAGATCGGGGGTTTTTTATTCTTCTTCGGAAGTTTTCCCGCCATTCGCATATTGTTTTTCCAGTTCGGCCTGAAATTCTTCCATAACGGGCTTCACCGTACTTTCTGGTAGGTCTGCAATTCGGATATACATTAAGCCGTCCACGGCATTATTGAAAAGTGGGTCTACGTTGAAAGCAACCACCTTCGCATTTTGCTTTATATACTTTTTTATAAGTACCGGAAGTCGTAAGGACCCTGGCTCTACCTCATCGATCAATTTGTCGAATTTGTTGAGGTCTGCCTCACTTTCGTCGAAGAAGAAATCCTTATCGGCATCTTTTAATTTTACCTTGTATTCTTTTTTAGGGTGAATGTATTGTGCTACATAGGGATCGTAGTAATTGGACTTCATGAATTCGATCATCAAACTCTTACTGAACTCCGAAAACTGATTGCTAATACTTACGCCTCCTATCAGAAATTTATGCTCGGGAAAGCGCAAGGTGGTATGTACAATACCCTTCCAAAGCAAAAATAATGGCATAGGGCGTTGTTGATATTGCTTGATGATAAAGGCTCGTCCCATTTCTATGGACTTGCTCATCATATCATATAGCTCCGGTTCGAATCTAAAAAGACTTTGTAGGTAGAAACCATCTATCCCGTAACGTTCGTAGATCTTCTGTCCAAGCCCCATGCGATAGGCCCCTGCCAACACCTTTGCCTGACTATCCCATAGGAACATATGATGGTAATACGAATCGTATTCGTCCAGATCGGTTGCCTGATTAGTTCCTTCTCCCACTTCCCGGAAAGTGATCTCTCTCAAGCGACCTATCTCCTGCAAAATATTGGGAATAGCCACAGCCGGTGCCAGATATACCTCATAATTCTTACTTATCAGTAACCGTTTTCCGTCTTCGTGTAAGGCATTAATCTCCTGTTGCATAGCCTCAATAGAAACCGGGCCTGCAATCTTTTTGGGTTGCTTTGGAATCTTAATGGTTTTAGGAATATTTTCCAGTAATTTTTTCTTCTGAAAAGGATTGGAAAGTACGTAGGTCTTCTTCCGGAGAAACTCCGTAAAATCCTCCAAAGATTCATGCTCTTGTTGATCTTTGAGCTGAATTGGATTCCCTATTCTCACCTTGATCAAGCGCTCTTTCTGAGTGAGTAATTCGCTGGGTAGCTTGGCAGTCCGCAAGGTATCACTCATCTTGGCCAGGCGATAGAACAGCTTACTGTTTTTTGCATGAAAATAGATAGGAACAATAGGAACCTCTGCCTTCTTAACCAATTTCATGGCCGCTACCTCCCAGGGTTTATCCACCACCAATTTCCCGTCTCTGTAGGTGGACACTTCACCGGCGGGAAAAATGCCCAGGGGATGCCCTTCGCGAAGATGCTGGAGGGCACTTTTAAAACCCATTAAACTACTTTTGGCATCCTTGTGATTTTCAAAAGGATTTACAGGCATCACATAAGGCTTTAACGGTTCTATGCGATGTAGTAAAAAATTGGCGATGATCTTAAAATCCGGACGATGTTCAAGGAGTAATTTTAATAGTAGGATCCCATCAATCCCTCCTAACGGATGATTGGAAATGGTGATAAAAGGTCCCTTTTTAGGTAATCTTTTAAGATCTTCTTCCGGAATTTCAAACTGAATCTCAAACTCGTCTAACAAGCCATTCATGAACTCGAGATCTTTTAAATGCTTATGCTTATTGTAGATCTTGTTCATGGTCGAGATCTTCAAGATCTTCATTAGTAACCAGCCCATGGAAGTACCCAGAAAGCCGAATTTATCGACCTTTATGGCTTTGGCAACTTCTTTGGCTGTGACAAGACCCATAGGGGGATTGATTAGGTTATCGATTAGTTTAACGACAAATATAGGGAAAGGAAACGAGTTTATTCCTGCACCACCAACTGTACGGTTTCACTACTTTCTTGCTTTAATAAGACCTTTTTATTTTCAACCAATGCCTTTATTTCGCCCGGTTGAGAATGACGAACCGTATACAGGGTTACATTCTCATAAAATGATACTTTGAAGGTAGAACGTAGCTTTTTAAGTAAAGGTTCCAAATTGTTGTATTTATTATCTACACACACCGAAAAGCTAATGGCCGAGTTCTGAATAAGCTCTACTTTCATTTTGTATTGATGCAAAAGATCGAAGACGTCTCGAAAGTTGTCCTGCATCATAAAACTAAAATCCAGGGAGGAAAGAGAGATCAGCACCTGATTCTTCCGAAGAATAAAGCATGAGACCATAGGATCCAGCGTAACGCCCTTTCCCACACAGGTTCCGGCAGCCTTTGGATTTACAAAGGACTTCACGTACAATGGAATTTCCTTTCGCTGTAGGGGTTGTAATGTTTTTGGATGAATGACGGAAGCTCCGTAAAATGCTAATTCAATCGCTTCGCGATACGAAATGTGATGCAACAATTGGGTATGGCTGAAATGCCTCGGGTCTGCATTCAATACACCGGGGACATCTTTCCAAATGGTAACGCTTTCGGCATTTAGGCAATAGGCAAAGATCGCTGCGGTATAATCACTCCCTTCCCTTCCCAAGGTGGTTGTAAAATTATTTGTTCCTTCGGCCCCTAAAAAACCTTGCGTAATCGTAATTCCATTCGCATCCACTTTGGATACTATATGATCCTGGGTTGCTTCCCAATCTACCCGGGCATCCCGATAGTAGTCGTTGGTGGCTATACACTGACGAACGTCCAACCATGTATTCTGTATTCCCACGTCTTCCAAATATGCCGAGACAATATGTGTTGAGATCAGCTCTCCGTAACCTACAACCTGATCGTAAACAAAAGCATGGTTTGTGGACCTGTTGGTCTCAAGAAGATGATGCACTTCATTCATGAGCTCCCCTACTTTTTTTATAACCGGGTGAGAACTGTTGGGAAACAAGTCCTTCATGATGTTCATATGATATTCAAAGACTGTGGCTTTGGATTCCTTGAACTTTGGTTTGTCTCCATTGAAATAATTTCGGACAACTTCTTCCAGAGCATTGGTCATTTTACCCATGGCCGAAACTACGACAACCAGATTTTTTTCTCCGGTAGCCTGAAGTACAGAGACCAGATTTTTTACCCCTTCGGCATCTTTGACCGATGCCCCTCCAAATTTGAATACTTTCATATTGACTTCCCACGCAGGCGGGGAACTTATTGGTTATTTAAATAGTTGTTCATTCCTTCCTCGTCCATTTCTACCTGCCACCATTCTTCCATCACCTCTGCGCCACTTCGTTCGTAGAATTTAATAGCCCCCTTGTTCCAACCTAATACCACCCAGTTTACACGTTTTACACCATGTTCCTTGGCATAACGCATTACTTGAGTATACAATGCCTCTCCTACCCCTTTTCCTCTCATCGATTCTCTTACTACCAGGTCTTCCAGGTGTACGGTCTTGCCTACCCAGGTTGAGAAGCGAAAATAGATCAAAGCCATTCCCACGATCTCTTTAGCTACTTCGGCAACAAAACAGGTGAACATAGGTTCTTTCCCAAAACCGGATTCTTGTAACTCTTTTACCGTTACTTTAACCGCATCGGGTTCTTTCTCATATACCGCTAGCTCCCGGATGAGTTCTAAAACCGCTGGCATGTCCTCTGCAAGAGCCTCTCTTATTATTGGATCCATCCTACTCTTTTTTCAATAACAAATATCGGTTCAAATTTCTTAAAAATGACGATATTTGCCTGAAATTCTAGACAACCACTACCTATGGCAACCCGAAATCAGTCCCTTGGCGAATTCATTATTGAAAATCAGAATGAATTCAAATATTCCTCCGGGGAATTATCACGACTCATTAATTCCATTCGTCTGGCTGCCAAGGTGGTAAATCACGAAGTGAACAAAGCCGGTCTGGTCGACATTCTAGGGGCTGCCGGAGACACCAACGTTCAGGGAGAAGATCAGCAAAAATTAGATGTTTATGCCAATGAAGCCTTTATCAAAGGGCTTACCAATAGGGAGATCGTTTGTGGTATTGCCAGTGAGGAAGAGGATGACTTCATTACGATCAAAGGGCGCAATGAAAAGAATGACAACAAATATGTAGTGCTTATCGACCCGCTAGATGGCTCTTCAAACATAGATGTGAACGTGTCTGTTGGAACTATTTTTTCGGTCTACAGAAGAGTGACTAAAGAAGGGACTCCGGTAACCTTGGAGGATTTTCTTCAACCGGGAAACAGGCAAGTAGCTGCGGGTTATATTATTTATGGAACATCAACCATGATCGTCTACACAACCGGACATGGAGTGAACGGCTTTACATTAAATCCCGCGATAGGAACCTATTATTTGTCTCATCCCAATATGAGATTTCCTGAGACCGGAACCATTTATTCTGTAAATGAAGGAAATTATGTTCATTTTCCTCAAGGCGTGAAGGACTATATAAAATACTGCCAACAGGAGGAAGGAGATCGCCCCTATACCTCAAGATACATTGGGTCTTTGGTAAGTGATTTTCATCGAAATATGATCAAAGGTGGTATTTATATTTATCCCAGTACTGCAAAGGACCCAAAAGGAAAACTCAGATTGTTATATGAGTGTAATCCTATGGCCTTCATCGCCGAGCAAGCCGGCGCAAAAGCAAGCGACGGATTTCGAAGAATTATGGATATCCAGCCTACCGAATTGCACCAAAGAGTCCCATTTATCTGCGGAAGTAAGCAAATGGTGGAGAAAGCCGAAGAATTTATGCGTAACGCTTAATCCCTTTCTTCTTGCTCCGGTTGGGCTTTTTTTCTTATTTTTATCTAGAAGTTTCCCCTAGACAACCAAATTCTATACATCAACAACAACCAAATGGCAAAAAAAAACACCCCTGCTCCAGAGTCTAATCCAATGGATTCTTCTTCGAAAATCGAAGCGATCAAAAACCTCATCTTTGGCGAAAACATTGAGCAATACGACAGTGAATTTGACAAAGTCCGCAAGGAAATAGACAAGAAAAAAGCGGCTTTGGAAAATTATATCGATGAAGTGCGAAATGAATTGATGCAATCCATAGATTCCCTAAGTACGGACATCAATATCCGAATTACCGACCTTGAAGATAATCTCCAGGCCAAAACCGAGGCCCTCACGGAAGAAAAAGTGGATCGAAGACAACTGGGAAAATTACTCATTAGCTTAGGTGAGAAAATAAGCTCCTAAATACCATTTCGAACTATGGTGAATGAGCAAGACGACAAATTAAAGTTGCTGCGCGAGATTCTGTTGGTGGATGACAGAGAGATTGCGAGTGCGGTAAATCAGCGTCTTGAAGTCATTACCGAGACCATTGAGAAAAGGGAAAAGCTTTCCAAAAAAGTAGATCCCATCATACAGGATCGTCTGGATCAATTTATCGCTCAGATTCCAACGACTTTAGGGCCGGTTATCACCCAAACCTTGCAACAGGAAATTCAGAACAGTAAGGACCAGGTAGTGGAAGCTCTTTACCCAATTATGGGTAAGATGATCAAGCGTTATGTTCAGAACGAAATAAAACGCCTGTCTGAGAATATCAACAAAAAGGTAAATAATACCTTTTCTTTCAACGCCATTAAAAGAAAAATGCGCTCCAAGGTAACTGGCGTGAAGGAAAGCGATCTTATATTGAGCGAAGCAGATCCGCCAGTGATCAACGAGATTTTTGTGATTCAGAAGGGGTCGGGCATCCTACTGGGAAATCACAGTAAGACGGAAACCCTGGATAAAGATATGGTATCCGGGATGCTTACCGCCATTAAGAGCTTTGTAGAGGATGCTTTTTCCGGCGGACAACAGAATCTGGAGGCCATAGAATATGAGTTGTACACCATCCATGTTCAAAATTTCTTTAGCTACTACATTGCAGTAGTGGTCTCCGGTAACTATACACGATCCTTTGAAAGTAAACTAGAAAATAAATTATTAGGACTCTCCGGAAAACTCTCCCCTAAGGTTTCGATTCTCACTAGAGAGGAAATCGATCTGTTTTTGGAAAATTTCTTCAAAAAATGGAAGTAACAAAGAAAATTGTGTTATTGGGGCAATTTGGCGTGGGTAAATCGTCGATAGCCAGACGATACCTGTTGAATATATTCGAAAAAGATTATATGCCAACCCTTGGGGTTCAGATCAAAAAGAAAGTTATAGAATTACCTTCCGGAAAGGAATTGTCCATGATCATTTGGGATTTGGAAGGTTTTTCTTCTGTTTCGAAAACGCGGGCTTCCTATTTGTTGGGATCCAATGCTTTTATCTATGTATTTGACATTACACGCCCATTTACCTATAACGACCTGGATAAAGACCTGGCTTTCATTAGAAGCAAATACCCCAAGGTCGAACTGGCAATCGTTGGAAACAAAAAAGACCTTCGCAATACCGAAGAAGTAGCGCAATACCTTCAAACCAGAAAGGTTCCACTTCACGGTTTTGTGAGCGCTAAAACCGGAGAAGGTATTCAAGAATTATTCACTCACCTTGCAAACACCCTAGGATGAACGAACAAAACACTTTTTTCTCTAAAAAAATACAAGAGATCCATGCCAAACCCAGCGGTGAGATCACTCTTAGCAGTGATACCATCTTCGAATTGGATCTGGGAGACAATCTTTACGCACTTCACCCATTTTTTGAGAGTCTTAAATATGAATTGGAAAATGGGGTAGGTATTCAGAGCAGTCTAGCCTTTCCCTGCGTTCAGTTAGAGATCTATAAAAAGGAAGCCATTTGCGACATTACCATTAAAATGGAGCGTGGTTTTCTGGCCATTCTATTGTTCGATTATTCCCAGCATTACGAGCATCTGCACGAAGCTACCCAGGAAAAGAAATCGGCTATGTTGAGCGAACAAGAACATGAATTAAGAATGAAACATCTCAACGAGAAAAAGGCATATTTGGATTTCATGCGTGCCCGAATTGACACTAAACTCATCGTGGCTATGGAAAAGATGGTGAGAGATGTTGAAAAACTTAAGGCCTCAGAGCTTTCTCCAGAACAACGCAGCGTACTGCAGGAAATTGAAGAAAGTGTATGGCTTTTAAATGAAAATGCCCTAC
>JBCBDM010000183.1:0-7497 GCA_038529705.1 Bacteroidota bacterium | reverse complement strand
ATCGACCTTAAAGACGGATACCTGGAAATGGATGGTGAACAACTCATAGGAGGAACCTTCGTGGTGGATATGACGACCATCAATGTGACCGACCTGGAGGGAGAGTACAAAACCAAATTGGAAGGGCATTTAAAAAGTGATGATTTCTTCGGAATTGCAAACCACCCAACCGCCACTCTGGTCATTACAAAAGCCAAAAAGGACGGAAACACCCATGATGTAAGTGGTAATATTACCATCAAGGGAACCACAAAGCCTGTAAATTTCGAATTGGAAATGGGCGAAACCGGTGCCGCTGCCAGCCTTAAGATAGACAGAACGGAGTTCGGACTAAGATATGGTTCGGGCAGTTTTACCGACAATTTAGGTGACAATGCTATCTCCGACAATTTCACCTTGGACGTGAATCTTAAATTTTAATCAATTTCTTTCTATTTGGTTTGAAGTTTAGTAACGAATTTCTATATTTGAACCCATAATGAAAAGAAATCAGACACATACTTGGTGGTGGAATGAATTACGAACAAACATCGTGATCTAGACCTTCTATGTATGTAAATTATACAAAAGCCTGTCTTTCACGACAGGCTTTTTTTTTGAGACCTTTTATTGATGAAAAAATATAAGTTAAAGACCTATTCCAAGAAATTGCTAGCCGATACACTTACACCTGTTTCAGTGTATCTTCGGCTTCGGGACAAGTTTCCCCATAGTTTATTACTGGAAAGTAGTGACTACCATGCCAATGACAATTCGTTCAGTTATGTATGCTGCAATCCTATAGCGTCTATCAAGATCGAAAACGAAAAAATCACTGAGACTTTTCCGGATGGAAACTCTCAAACCAGAAAAGTGGAACCTCACACCAACATTCCTGAGGCCCTATCTAACTTTGCCGCTTCTTTTGCATCGGAAAGTGCTTCTTTCAAATTTATCAACAACGGCCTTTTCGGATATATGGCCTACGATGCTGTTCGATATTTCGAAGACATTTCCATCCAAAAGAAAGAGGAGCATCTGGAAATTCCGGACGTGTACTATGCGGTCTATCAGAATATCATTGCAATCAATCATTTTAATAACGAAGCCTATCTTTTTGCCCATTGCCATGATACCGAAAATAATATTCCTCAATTGGAACGATTACTTCGGTCTAAGAACTTCGCAGAATATCCCTTTCAGCGGAAGGGTGAACCCGGGACCAACCTGAAAGACGAGGAGTTTAAAGAATTGGTGGTAAAGTGCAAAGAACATTGTGCTCGTGGTGACGTCTTTCAGATCGTCCCTAGCAAGCGATTCTCTCAAAAATTTACCGGAGACGAATTTAACGTCTACAGAGCCTTAAGAAGCGTAAACCCCTCTCCTTATCTATTCTATTTCGATTACGGCAGTTTCAAGATCTTCGGAAGTTCCCCCGAGGCTCAATTAGTAGTGAAAGGTGATCAAGCAGAGATACATCCTATTGCCGGGACTTTTAAACGAACCGGAAACGACGAACAGGATGCCGAATTGGCCAAGCAATTATCTGTAGACAAAAAAGAAAACAGCGAACATGTGATGCTGGTGGATCTAGCTCGCAACGATCTAAGTCGTCATGGGACTCATGTTCATGTAGAAACCTATAGGGAAGTCCAATTCTTTTCACATGTCATTCACCTGGTAAGCAAGGTAACTGCCACCAAACATTCGAACACCTCCACCATGCAGATCGTAGCCGACACCTTTCCGGCCGGAACCCTCAGTGGAGCACCAAAGCACAAGGCAATGCAGTTGTTAGAGCGGTACGAAAACATCAACAGGAATTTCTATGGTGGAGCTATTGGCTTCATGGACTTTAATGGCAATTTTAATCACGCCATTATCATACGCTCTTTTGTGAGTAAAAATCACGATCTCCATTATCAGGCTGGTGCGGGAATCGTTTCCGAAAGTGATCCGGTAAAGGAATTACAAGAAGTATACAATAAACTGGGAGCCCTGACCAAGGCCCTTGAATTAGCAGAAAACATATAGCATGCATATATTAGTAATCGACAACTACGACAGTTTCGTCTATAATCTGGTCCACTATCTGGAAGAACTGGATTGCCATGTAACCGTGAAACGAAATGATCAATTTCAACTGGACGAAGTGACCCACTATGACAAAATATTGTTATCTCCGGGACCCGGAATTCCCAATGAAGCAGGTTTACTGAAAGAGGTGATCAAGGCTTATGCCGGAAAGAAACCTATCCTTGGCGTATGCCTTGGACAGCAAGCGATTGGAGAGGTTTTTGGGGGCACCATACAAAATCTAAGCAAAGTTTTTCACGGCGTTGCCACTCGAGCTATGATCCTGGTAGAAGATGAACCGTTATTCGAGGGCCTGGGAAAAGAGATCGAAATAGGTCGGTATCACTCCTGGGTGGTATCCAAAGATAATTTTCCGGAAGTCTTGGAAATAACATCCCTGGATGAGAACGATCAAATCATGTCCTTACGCCACAGAGAGTTCGATATAAGAGGAGTGCAGTTTCATCCGGAAAGTGTCCTTACGCCTAAAGGCAAGGAAATGATTAAAAATTGGGTAACCCATTAAATTGATAAGCGTTCCAAATCTTTCTCTGTATGATGAAGATTTGGCAAGGAATTTAGGCATGAAAGAGATATTAAATCGATTAATTAATCACGAGCAACTGGACAAGCAAGAAGCCAGAGCTGTTTTGGTTGCCATAAGTGAAGGCAAATACAATCAAAGTGAGATTGCAGCTTTTATCACCGTCTATATGATGCGTAGCATCGGACTGGAAGAATTGGAGGGTTTTAGAGACGCGCTTTTAGAGCTTTGCATTCCCTTGGATGTAAGCGACTACAACACCATAGATCTATGTGGAACCGGAGGAGATGGAAAGAACACCTTCAATATATCTACACTGGCTTCCTTCGTTACCGCAGGTGCCGGGGTTAAGGTTACGAAACACGGGAACTATGGAGTCTCTTCCATAAGTGGAAGCAGTAATGTCATGGAACAACTGGGAATTAAATTCAGTAACGAAAGTGATTATCTAAAACGTTGTCTTGATGAGGCGGGTATCTGTGTATTGCACGCTCCCCTATTCCACCCTGCTATGAAGAACGTAGCACCCATACGCCGGGAACTAGGAGTCAAGACCTTTTTCAATATGCTGGGACCTATGGTGAACCCAGCCTTTCCCAAGAACCAACTCGTTGGGGTCTTCAATCTGGAATTGGCCAGAATGTATGGCTATTTATACCAAAAGGGAGATAAGAATTTTAGTGTATTGCATGCAATGGATGGGTATGATGAAGTGTCTCTTACCGGCCCGGTTAAGATGATTTCAAACCATTCGGAATCCGTATTGCTACCATCCAGTTTTGGTGTACCGCAAATAGAACAACAGGACATTTACGGAGGTGAGACCATAGAGGCTTCAGCACAAATATTTAAGGATATTTTGAGCGGACAAGGAACGGAGGCTCAAAATAATGTAGTATGCGCCAATGCAGGCCTCGCCATTGCAACCGTTCATAGATGCAGTGTTCTCGAGGGCTTTGAAAAAGCAAAGGAATCATTGTCTTCCGGAAAGGCCTTACAAGCCCTTAAAAAACTACAAAAACTAAACAGTCATTAAATCATTAACTCATTGATTCATTCATTGATTCATTAACTCATTCTTAAGGTGACCATATTAGACCACATAACGCACTATAAAAAGCAAGAAGTAGCAGCTAGGAAAAAAGCATTTCCAGCTGAGATACTGGAAGGATCAAAATGGTATTCACGCAGTTGTTATTCAATAACCCATGCGCTTACTACTTCCTCAAGTGGTATCATAGCAGAACACAAAAGACGTTCTCCAAGTAAAAGTGTGATCAATGAACAGGCACTGTTACCCGAGGTGGTAAAAGGCTATGAAGCGGCCGGAGTAAGTGCCATTTCCGTGCTTACCGACACGAAGTTCTTCGGTGGCTCTCTGGACGACTTGGCTTTGGCCAGAACCTGCGTATACATCCCCCTGCTCAGAAAAGAATTTATCGTTGATCCCTATCAGATACTAGAAGCAAAGGCCTATGGAGCGGACGCCATTCTATTGATCGCAGCCTGCTTATCGGAAACACAACTCATAGACTATTCATCTTATGCCAAGTCATTGGGAATGGATGTCTTATTGGAAGTTCACAATGCAGAAGAACTTCAAAAGTCGATGCATCCCACTGTGGATCTTCTGGGTGTAAACAATCGCAACCTTAAGACCTTCGAAGTTTCCTTGGATACGAGCAAACAATTGGCTGCCTTGATTCCGGACCACTTCGTAAAAGTATCGGAAAGCGGAATCAGTAGTGTGAATGCTATTCGCGAATTAAAGCCCTATAACTTCCAAGGATTTCTGATTGGCGAAAATTTTATGAAGACCAGTGACCCAGGGCAAAGTGCCAGGGAATTTATAGAAAAGCTATGAAGACCAAACTAAAAATATGCGGAATGAAACACAATACGTTGGCGGTTGCACAACTACTACCCCACTATTTGGGTTTTATCTTTTATGAGGATAGTCCGCGTCATTATGAGGATACTGCTCAGGAATTACCTTCAGAAATAAAAAAAGTAGGGGTATTCGTAAATGCCGATATCCAGTTTATTTCAGATAAGATACACACCTTCCATCTGGATGTTGTCCAATTGCATGGTGAGGAAACTCCGGAATTTTGCCACCAATTAGCCCAGCAAAGCGCCGTGGAAATATGGAAAGTCTTTAGCATTAAAGACACTTTCGATTTTGATCGCCTGACTCCCTATGAGGCCGTCGTGGATAAATTCCTTTTCGACACCAAGGGCAAGGAAAAAGGAGGAAATGGATATACGTTCGACTGGAGCGTACTAAAAGAGTATACTTCCTCCAAACCCATTGTCCTAAGTGGCGGCATAGGTCTTGAGGAACTCCCTAAACTAAAGGAGATATTAACCACAGAACTGCCTATTCACGTAGTGGATGTAAACAGCAGATTTGAATACAGTCCAGGGAAAAAAAATATAGAATTGCTCCAAAAGTTCATCGATACCATGGAGTAAACATTGAGAATTGAATCTTGAACATTGAATATTGAACCATGAATTATAATGTAAACGAAAAAGGATATTACGGCGATTTTGGCGGGGCATACATCCCCGAGATGCTATATCCAAATGTAGAGGAATTGAGACAACAATATATCCAACTTACTTCAGAGGCCGGATTCCAGCAAGAATTCCAACAACTCCTGAAGGAGTATGTAGGGCGTCCAACTCCTTTATATTTAGCAAAGCGTTTTTCAGAAAAATATAAAACCAAGATATACCTAAAACGTGAAGACCTCTGTCATACCGGTGCTCATAAGGTGAACAATACCATAGGGCAGATCCTGTTGGCCAAACGCCTCGGAAAAAAGCGGATCATAGCCGAGACAGGTGCAGGTCAGCATGGAGTGGCAACAGCTACCGTCTGTGCCCTTATGGGACTGGAATGTGTAGTTTATATGGGGGAGATCGACATTGAGCGCCAAGCACCCAATGTGGCCCGAATGAAAATGTTAGGTGCCACCGTAGTTCCGGCAACCAGTGGTAGTAAAACCCTAAAAGACGCTACCAATGAAGCTATTCGGGACTGGATCAACAATCCTCTCCACACTCATTATATTATTGGAAGCGTCGTGGGACCTCATCCCTATCCCGATATGGTCGCCCGCTTTCAAAGCATTATTTCCCAGGAGATTCAAGAGCAACTACAGGAAAAGGAAGGCCGTAAAGCACCCGATTATGTGGTGGCCTGCGTGGGAGGTGGGAGTAACGCTGCAGGGGCCTATTACCATTACCTAAACAACCCAGAGGTAGGAATCATTGCGGTGGAAGCTGCCGGAAAAGGAATCCACAGTGGGGAAAGCGCTGCGACCTCGGCGTTGGGAAAAGTAGGGATCATTCATGGTAGTAAAACCCTACTGATGCAAACCCCAGACGGCCAAATTACCGAACCTTATTCTATTTCCGCTGGATTGGATTATCCCGGTGTAGGCCCTATGCATGCGCATCTCTATGCTAGCGGACGTGGAGAATTCATATCCATTACCGATGCGGATGCCATGAAGGCCGGATTGGAACTAAGTGAACTGGAAGGAATTATTCCTGCCATAGAAACCAGTCACGCCCTGGCCATATTCAAAGAGCGAAAATTTAAAGAGAATGATATCATCGTGGTCAATTTGAGCGGCCGTGGTGATAAGGACCTAAATACATATATCGAATATTTTAATTTATAATTAGGGCGTTCCCTCCTACGTCAAGACTTCGGAGGGCGGGCTTTCGACAGTCGCTTTTCGGGACACTTCGAAAACCTCAGTGTCCCGAAAGAGCTTCAACAAAGCCTCAACAAGCCCGCCATAGCTCTAAAAGGAGCTACCGCGGGTCCCTAACGCAAATTGAGAAACCTATGAATAGAATTCAATCCAAGTTACAAGAAAATAAAAAACTCCTTTCCATATACTTCACGGCAGGATATCCTCAATTGTATGATACCAAAG
Organism: Bacteroidota bacterium; assembly: GCA_038529705.1. Classification (GTDB taxonomy): domain Bacteria; phylum Bacteroidota; class Bacteroidia; order Flavobacteriales; family Flavobacteriaceae; genus Aureisphaera. The sequence continues at coordinate 942 of JBCBDM010000183.1, read as the reverse complement.
CTATTATTCAATCCCTGGAAGAAAGCGATGTTGACATGATAGAAATTGGCCTCCCTTTTAGTGATCCCCTGGCGGATGGGCCCACCATTCAGGCGAGTTCCACACAAGCCTTACACAATGGCATGACCACCCAATTACTATTTGAACAACTTCAGGACATACGAAAAACGGTATCTATTCCGCTTATCATCATGGGTTATTTTAATCCCGTGCTGCAATATGGAGTAGAGGCCTTCTGTGAGCAATGTCAAAAGATAGGAATTGATGGGTTGATCCTTCCGGACCTACCATTGGCCGAATATCAGGAACATTATCAACACCTCTTCGAGCAATATGGTTTGATCAATGTATTCCTTATCACTCCACAAACGTCTAAAAAACGTATCCATCAAATTGATGAAGCCAGCAATGGGTTTATCTATATGGTGAGCAGTGCAAGTACAACCGGTGCCAAAACCGGCTTCGGACAGACCCAGGAAGATTACTTCCAACGTATACAGGAAATGCAACTTAAAAACCCCCAAATTGTAGGTTTTGGCATTAGCAATGAAGCTACTTTTAAAACCGCAACACAAAAAACCAACGGAGCCATTATTGGAAGTGCATTTATAAAAATGCTAAGCACCGAGGGCTTGGAAGGCATTCCTGATTTCATAAAGGGGATACGCCCTTAAAATGGCCCTTCCGCTTAGAGTCATGCTTTTTTTTGTAACTTTATGTTTATCAACCAATTAAAAACATATCATATATGGGAAAAGGAGACAAGAAAACCAAACGAGGAAAGATAAGAATGGGCACAGCCGGAGTACGGCGTCCAAAAAAGAAGCGTCGTTCGCAGGCTGCAAAACCTCAAAAGAAATAAAACAAAAACCCCTCCGGAAACGGAGGGGTTCTTTTTTGGTTGGCTATACAGTGATTTATTCTTTCACAAGTCTTTTCACT
>JBCBDM010000182.1:0-7532 GCA_038529705.1 Bacteroidota bacterium | reverse complement strand
TGGTATAATTAAAAGTTTAAAAATCGATTTTAAAATAATTTATAATTCTACTATGACATAAAAGAAAGAGTTAGTATCTTTGGCGAAAATTGAAATAACTACGACTATTATGTTCGAATTTGATCAGTATTTAGGATTTCTTGCATTTTTAACCATTCTAACTATTGGGTTTTGGTTGATGATCTTTTTGATCTCATTTATCCCATATTGGATCGGTGGTGCCTTGATAGAGAATTTTAAATTGAAGCGTGAAGCCAAACGTAAAGAAAGAGAAGGGCATTAAAACCCCCGTCAATACATAACAAAAGGAAGCTCAATGGGCTTCCTTTTTTATTTATAAGGATATTCCTAATCCATTTTGAAGTCTAACCAATGAATTATATTGAGTAATAGCTTGTGGTTGTCTTTAGCATCTTCTCGGTTCATTCCCATTTTTCTCATATCCGATCCCGCTAGTTGAGCCGAAAACATGGCTGCCTCTCCAAAAAAAACGATTCTTCCCCGACCATAAGGAGCATAGGCTCCTTGCGACCAACCTTCAACGCTATGTGAAGGGGTATCCGGTGTGAAGTTCCAGGCTGTTTCAGGAAGTTTGTTGACATATCGTTCGTTCAATATCAAAATAGGTTTGGCATATTCCGGAATTTTAAATGCCTGTCCTGTGAATGTGGCTATTTCATTTACCCTTTCCTGTTCGGAACGTCCATTGGTAATTGTATTATTCTGTAGCGAGCGCTCATGTCGATTAAAATATCCCACCCTACTCAAGCTATCCAAAGCGAAGCCATCCGTAAACTCGAATTGGAAGGCGGCCGCCAGTTTCTTAGCTGCTCCACCCATGGGCATGTGGTCCGCAATGAGAAAGAGACTACCTCCTTCACGTACCCACTCTTCTAATACCCTAATCTCGTCGTCTGTAAATGCGGATAATACTGGTTTGGACCAACTTTGAACATTACGTTCGTTTAGCGCATTGGAAATGACAAGGATTTTCCCCTGGTTTAGTTTTTTTCGGCTGAAATGGCCCCGGAAGGATTTCACCTGGTACCCATCGCGCTCCAATAATCTGGCGAACGATCTGTATCTACCATCTTTAGTGTGAAAATTATGGTGGCCTTCATCTATGAAAACCACGGACCCTTGTTTTTTGGCATACTCTGTTTTGTATAGGGGAGGATTATACAAAGTATCCGCTACTTGCTGTGCGTATCCTATTGGAATAGTCATCAGCAATAAGAAAGAAAGTAATTTTTTCATGATGCTCTGGTTTTTATAGAAGATGTCCCATGGATCGCATATGTTACACTACTTTAGAGCCATTCGTCACTACACACCACCAAAATCTCCATCGTCTTCAAATCCTTCCTGACGCCCACCACGCTGTCGCTGTTTTTTCTGGTTGAAGCGATAGGTGAACGATAGATTGAAAGCGCGTTCCCTCCACTGGAATTCTGAATCTGAAGTAAACGTTTCCGTTTCGGTAAATGATCTTCTCTTTCTCGAATTGAAAAGATCGCTCACATTAAATCCAAGAGTGGCGTTGTCATTGAACAGATCTTTACTGAACGCAAGGTTCAATGAAAAGATTCCTTCGTTTTCTGTTTGGGCATTATTCCTGGGGCCTCGATAGAATCCATTGGTTTGCCATTCTATTTTATACGGCAGACTCACTTTGGCACTTCCACGGGCAAACCAACTCGTGTTTTCGGCGCCGTAGTCTATTCCATTGAAATCTCCTTCCGTTGAGAATCTGAAAAAGTTAAAACTTCCATTCAATCGGAGCCACTTATTTGGATTGTAGAGTACCCCAGCTTCAAACCCAATTCGTTCATTGGTAGACAAATTAATGGGGATGGTTCTAATAATAGGGATTCCATTAGGGGTTAATTCTCCTGTATCCTCTTGAATACGCTCAAAAGAATCGGTCTCATATTGATAGTACACCGAAGAAGTAAGGGTTACCTTATCCCAACGCCTTAAGTATCCTAGATCAAAGGCGCTTGCATAGGCGGGGTCCAAACCGGGGTTCCCCTGGAATATATTCGCCTCACTGGAACGAGAGGGAAATGGATTCAAGAACCAGAAACGCGGCCTATTGATTCTACGATTATAGCCCAGGGTGATATTTTCTCTTTCCCCAAGCTCATAAATCAAATTAGCGGTAGGAAACAAGCCTACATAGTCCTTGTCGAAATTTCGTTCGAATTCATCATCAGGGTTCAGGTTCTCTGCGGCTACTTCTCCCTTTAGCGCGGTGGTTTCCATTCTAAGTCCCAGTAGGAAAGAAAATTTACCAAACTTATTGCCATATTGGGTATAGAGCGCATTAATATCCTGATTGAAGGTGAAAATATTGGATAGGCTATCATTTCGAATGAAATTACCTGAAGTATCTACCTCTTCCAGTACGGTAAAGTCGGTAACGGTTTCTTGAAAATTACCTCGATATCCTGCTTCAAATTGGGCATTCTCCCCAATAGGGAGTACATAATCTATCTGAGCGAGATATTCTGTTTGATCCTCGATGGTAGTAACAATCTCCGATGGCAGATTGGTAAGAGTTGGGAAGCGTACCACCTCTCCAATATTGGCCGTTTCCGCCTCATCACTTATTTCGTATTGGAAATCGGCTGTGAGTTCATGGCCTTTGTCGTCAAACTGATTTCTATAATTGAGGGCTAGCTGGTAGTTATTATCATCTTCCGCCTCCAGTTCCTCTCGGATGGTGGTAATGGCCAAAGTGTTGTTTCTATCGAATTCGTCTGTGACATTGGTTGTTACATCATCGTCGTTTCCCAATCGTATAAATCCGGAAGCTGTAATCGACGAGCGTTCTGTTAGGAAATATTCAATTCCAAGGTTTGAGTTGAAGTTTCTTCGTATTCGATCGATGTCGCGATCTTCTATAACGAGCGGATTATCCCTATCCAGGGAAAAATAACGATTTTCAAAGAGTGCATTTCCGGGAGATTCCCTATATCGATATCCGGTTGTATTGAAGATGTTGAAAGCATCAGTCCGAAGATTAACGTTTGCATTAACTCCTGCACTGTAGGGAAAGCCTATGTTCGAAATAATAGACCCATTCAATCCCAGGGTTTTTTCCTTTCTAAGAATAATGTTCAGAATTCCAGCAGTACCCTCTGCATCGTATCGCGCAGAAGGAGAAGTAATTACTTCGACACGTTCAATGGCTTCTGCTGGCAATTGTTGAAGCGCATCTGTAGAACCAAAACCAGCCAAAGCAGAAGGTCTGCCGTTAATGAGAATTCTAACATTTTCATTTCCCCGTAGTGCAATATTTCCCTCAATGTCTACGGTAACAGATGGGACATTATTGAGGGCATCACTCACGGTTGCGCCACTGGTGGTGAGATCTTTTCCAATGTTGTATATTTTTTTGTCCAAACGTATTTGAACTTCTGTGGTTTCTGCTCGAACCACCACCTCCTCCAAACTTTCGGAATCCAGAGCCAGACTCATGGTAGGGACTTTGGTGTTTTGTGTGATTCGCTGATTTGTGAGACGCTCCGTCTTATAAGAAATGTATTCGAATTGAATGGTATAAGTGCCAAGGGGAACCTCGATATTATAGTTTCCTTTAGGGCCTGTAATGCCTCCTTCAACGATGGTTCCTTCGGTATCTAAAAATGATACGGTAGCAAATTCCAAAGGTAAGTTCGTATCTTTTTCCAGGACTTTTCCCGATACGGTAGCTCTAGGTTGCCCAGTTCCTGTTGGGTTACCTCTTTGCGCCCAAAGAGAGCATGTGCAGCACAAAAGCAGATAAATGGTGAATTGACGCATTGTTGGTTTTCGGAATTAGATGTCGAAAATACCCCGGAGCTTGCGGTTGCATTGCTAAGCTTTTGTTAATGTTTATAGAATTTTGTTAACAGCTTGTGGTGGCCTTCCAATAATAGCACGGCCATTTTTAATTACGATGGGGCGCTCCATTAGTTTGGGATGCTTCATCATGGCTGCAATGATCTTGGCGTCACTCATTTTTTTTCCTTTGAATTCCTCCTTCCAAATGGTTTCGTTTTTACGCACCAGATCCAAGGGAGTGATTCCCAAGAGTTGGATGATCTCCAGAAGTTCCTCTTTGGAAGGAACCGTCTCCAGATACTTGATTATTTCTAGCTTTTCTCCTTTTTCTTCGAGTATTTGAAGGGTTTCACGCGATTTACTACAACGCGGATTGTGATATATTTTCGTCATTCTTCTGAAGTCTTCTTTTTTTCTTTTCTTTTTTTTGTCCAAAAATCAACCTCCACCGAGATTTCATCTCCCAGAAAGTTTTCTATCGAGGTATGTTTGAACTCGGTTCCCAGGTCGAAATCACTTCGTTTTATACTGAAACGAGATGAAAACCCAAAGGTATAGGTTCCATCCCTGCCGGTTATTTGAATTGGAATTTCCATGGGTTTGGTAATACCGTGCATGGTAAAATCACCTACCGCCACATAACCAATATTGGTCTTCTGTATAATATTACTTTCAAATTTGATCTCCGGGTAGTTTGCTATATCAAAGAAATCGGAGGTCCTCAAATGCTCATCACGCCCATCTATACCTGTATCGATACTCGTTGATTGGATGGTCACCGTTACGTTCGATTTGGCCAGGTCGTTATCGACATAGTCAATATCGATAGCATAGTCGGAAAAATTCCCGGTTATACGTGTAATTCCATTCGATATGGGTACAGAAAAAAGAATCGTAGAGTGGTTGGATTCCACGGCCAGTTTCAAGAGGTCACTTTCGGCTTGTACCTGGGCATTGAACTTTATTCCCAGTAGGCAAAAGGCTATGAGGGCACATGTATTGCGAAGGTGTTTTGAAGTTTCCATGGTTACGTTTGTTTTTCAGGAGCCTTCATTCTGTCCGGACAACGATTGTATGTCATTTTTTGCGTTACGCACTCTTCTTCGGATTTCGGTGACAGAGGGGTGCGTATTGAAAAACAGAAAGAACTCTCGGGTTCCAATAAAAATAATCTTTTCTCCAAAACCCGAAGCGCCATTTAAGTGAATTTTAATAACTCTGGGCCTAAAAAGAACCCATTCGGTTACCTTCTCAATCCGGACCAGTGGCACTTTAATTTCTTCATTGAAATTGCTAACATACAAATACTGGTTATCTATTGAAACCACCTTTAATTGCGAATATATCTTTATGGCCATATATCCGAAAAGACCTATTGCAACGCAAAAAAAGAAAACTCCGAAGACGTTCATTTCGTCTCTAAATACAATGGGTATGAGTAATATGACTTGGGCCAAGAAGATCACCGGGACCACAAACTTAAATACGAAAGTCCATCGACTCGATAGTTTTTGTCTCATTGCAACTCGTTTAGCTCCTGCGTATAATCATATTGGAGGTCTTCATGAAGCCCCTCAATTTTCTTGGTAATGAGTGCGATCTGCCGCTGATAGAGATTAATCATCGTTACACTATTGTTTATACTAGGTCTAAAATCCCTTAGCTCCTCACAGAAGTGTAGTAGTAGTTCTACCTCTGTTTCCTTCACCTGGGTATAGCGAATGTATTTTTTGGTCTCCCTGAGGATCTTTCGAATACTTTTCTTGACATAGTAGAAGCTATCCGTGTTGATGTTTGAGAATCCTTCGGAAATGAATTCCTTGACACCCTCCACATAACTGGCTTCATCTTCAGATTCGAAAAGCAAATACGTAAGCAGTTCTTTGTTTTCCTTTTTAAATCGGGCCAATCGAAGACAGAGTGTTTCCAGTTCCTCGGAGGATCTAAACTTTAGTTCTTTTTTTAGCTGGGCAACAGTAGCTGGTTTCAAGCAATCGAGTTTTGATATTCAAAGGTAGTTAAAAGAAGGTTTACTGTTCCCACCATTTCGAATTCGGAGGCTTTTCACCCAGGGTAATGGTTTCTCCAATAATAGGGGTGGTCATGTTAACTCCCAGGCGCGTGGCTTCCAGTGTCGATCGTACGATCGGGTCTTCCCACGGGTGAAGGCTCAATTTAAAACTTCCCCAATGAATGGGTAACATCAACGTTCCTTTAAGGTCCTGAGTGGCACGAACGGCTTCTTCCGGCATCATATGGATAAGGGGCCATTGTTCGTCGTATTGCCCGCATTCCATAATAGCAAGATCGAAGGGGCCGAACTGTTCGCCTATGGTCTTGAAATGTTCATCATAGCCCGAGTCACCACTAAAATAGACCTTGTGCGTGATTCCTTCTATGATCCAGGAAGACCATTGGGTTTTGAAACGGTCTGTAATTCCGCGACCGCTAAAATGTCTCGACGGGGCGGCCGTTAAATTAATTCCTTTGAATTGGGTAGATTCCCACCAATCCATTTCGGTAATGGAGGAGGGATCAACACCCCAGCATTCGAGATGGGCACCTACTCCTAAAGGAGCATAGAAATGCCCTACCTTGTCTTTGAGCGATTTGATACTCCCATAGTCCAAATGATCATAGTGATCATGTGATATAATTACGGCATCCAGCGCAGGAATTGCCTCAAGAGAAAGGGGTAGGGTATCGTTGAAGCGCTTACTACCCAATAAAGGGTGAGGTGCTGGTACAGAACCAAGCATGGGATCGATAAAGATCTTTTTTCCATCCATTTCAAGTAAAATAGCGGAATGTCCGAACCAGGTTATTTTTGTTAGGGTATCTGGGGTGGCCGCTATGGCTTCCGTAGTTATTTTTTGAACAGGCAAGGACCAATCCGGAACCTTATCGCCGGATGTCATCCATTCCCTAAGGGATCTTCCCCATTCCATTTTTCCAGAAACGTCTGTTTCTCGCTCATTTTTAAATTTACCATCGGTGTAATTTTCGGAGCGCTGAATACGTTTCAGTCTTTCCCCTTTCGGTTTCGCTCCAAATTCAGGAGAAGTATACATGAAGATAAGAGTGATGAGAACGATCATCCCAATAATAGAGGTTATTATACCTAGGATCATTTTAATAAATTTAAAGAGTTTTCGCATCTAGGGTCGATGGGTTTCAGTACGATATAGCTAGTTCAGATTTTTCTTTCTGTCCTCGTGAGTTGGAAAGTATAAATTAGAGCTGCTATAGGTATCTCCATAGGTTTGCACGGCAGAATAGACCTGTTGCACGGCGTCCTCAACCTGCCGAGCAACCAGTTCTTTGAAAGGGTGTAAAAAGGCAACCCAGAGCAACTCATCCGAAATGGAATATTTCACATCCAAAGCCGAATGAAAATTAGCTTGCATACATCTTTTCAAATCCTGTTCTGTTAAATCACTGGCTTTGGCAATAGGCGAAATGATTCTCATTCTGTTGTGTAACTCATCTGTAAGTACAATGAACTGAACTCCTTCAATAGTAAATTGCCATTGTCCGGAGTTTCCCTCAATCTCATCGACCAGGGTACTCAAGACAGTATATAACCTCTCATTATTCATCTCTCTCCAATTTAATGGGCAAGATACGGGATATTTGTAGAATTTTTACCACTATGGAAGTATCGCAGGCATCCGTTTAGAGCTCGACGCCTAATGCTCTGAGGT
>JBCBDM010000181.1:0-7542 GCA_038529705.1 Bacteroidota bacterium | reverse complement strand
AAAGGAGCACACATACTCCGGGTTCACGATGTGAAGCCTGCTATGGAATGTATTTCGTTATTAGAAAAGCTCAAACCCGGTTCTTAACTTTTAAAAAATAACTACATTTACAAAAACCCTTGATCGTTTGGACGTATTCGATTTTTCAGAAATAAGAATCATAGACATTGTAGATGTGGTCTTAGTGGCTGTCCTTATGTACTACCTCTATAAACTGGTGAAGGGTACGGTAGCGATCAATATTTTTGTCGGTATTGTAATCATCTACGGAATTTGGCGCCTCACGGTACTTATGGATATGCTTTTACTGAGTAGGATACTCGGTGGTTTTCTAGGTGTTGGGATGGTAGCCCTGGTAGTGGTTTTTCAGCAGGAGATCCGTAAATTCCTTCTCATGGTAGGTTCTACCAATTTCACCGCTCGTAAGCGGATGCTAAAACGCTTCAATTTATTTTCGGAGGTAGAGACGACCACCAATATTTCTGCTATCGTGAATGCCTGCTCCAGAATGAGCAAATCCCATACCGGAGCACTTATCGTGATCAAACGAAATAACAATCTGGAATTTGTGAAAACCAGTGGAGATCGAATGAACGCCCAGGTGAATCAACCCATTATTGAAAGTATATTTTACAAGAACAGTCCGCTACATGATGGAGCCATGCTTATCGAGGACAATATTATCACCGCCACAAGAGTGATTTTACCCGTTTCTAACGACAAGAACATCCCGCTTCGATTTGGACTACGTCATCGCGCCGCTCTGGGGATTACCGAAAAGACCGACGCAGTTTGTTTAGTGGTTTCTGAAGAGAACGGGCAAATATCCTACCTAAAAGAAGGAGATTTCGTGTTGTTTGATGGGATCGATGAATTAAAGGCGCAATTGGAAAAAGATCTAACTTTCTAACCATCTATGAACTGTAAAAACTGTACTCTTGTTTTAGAAGCCAGTGACAATTACTGTAAGTCGTGCGGAGCCAAGGTGATCCGGAATCGATTGAACTTCAGAAACCTCTGGAATGACTTCAGCCATCAATTCTTAAACTACGATAACAGGTTCCTCAAGACTTTCCTGGATATGTTCCGTAGGCCCCAGGTGGTTATTGGCGATTATATCACCGGAACCCGAAAAAAATATGTCAATGTAATAAGTTATTTCGCCATTGCCCTGACCTTTTCCGGAATACAGATTTTCATCTTACAAAAATTCTATCCAGAGTCCCTGGATATGAGTGTACTTGTTCCCGACAATGTTCCTCAGGCCGAAGTGGACACTAGTTGGATCTACGATTACTTCTCCATCCTGGCAATGATCAACCTTCCGTTCTATGCCATTATGGGAAGAATAACCTTCCTTGGATTAAAAAAATTCAATTATACGGAGCACCTGGTTATTATTACCTACATCGTTGCCCAGTTTTCCATTCTTAACTCTGTGGTAATCACCAGTCTCATTGTATTGTTGGATTCCAATTTTTACCTCACAGGATATGTCTCCACTTTCATCATGATGATCTTTACCGGATATACTTATAAAAGGCTCTATCCCTTAAGCGCACTGGGAATTTTTGGACGCACCCTTTTCTTTCTATTCGTGATTATTGTCTTTATCATTGCGCTGGGGATTGTGCAGGTGATTATCATGGTGATAATGGAAGGTGGCTTTGGACCTTGGCTGGAAAAACAAAAGGCAGCTCAAGAAGCCATTTCTTATATAGCTTCCTCTGCCAGAAACTGGACTTCGTAAAGATTTTTATAGAAGCCATCTTCTTTTTTCAGGAGTTCTTTATGCGTTCCTTTCTCTACGATCTTTCCAGCATCCATCACTAAAATCTGATCCGCTTTTTTAATGGTGGCTAGTCTATGGGCAATAACGATGGATGTACGACCCCTGGTAATCTTGTCGGTCGCATTTTGAATAAGCTCTTCGGAATAGGAATCTACAGAAGAAGTAGCTTCATCCAGGACCAGGATACTTGGTTTACTTACATAGGCCCGTAGAAAGGCGATTAATTGACGCTGACCCGAAGACAACATACTCCCGCGCTCTTTGACGTTATACTGATACCCTCCGGGAAGGGACATAATAAAATCATGCACTCCAATTTCCCTGGCCGCAGCGATCACATCTTCTTCCGTGATACTATGGTCGCCCAGTGTGATGTTCTGAAAGATGGTATCTGCAAACAAAAATACATCTTGCAATACCACCGCTATGTGGTCTCTTAGGGATTCCAGGGTGTAATCCTTGATGGACACTCCGTCAATGTAGATAGCTCCATCATTGATTTCATAAAAACGAGAGAGTAAGTTTATTATGGTCGACTTTCCTGCTCCAGTAGCTCCTACCAATGCAATAGTGTTACCCGGCTCCACCTGGAAAGAAATTCCCTTGATGACCTCTTCATCCTCATTATAACCAAAATGCACCTCTTCAAAAGTAATCCCTCCACTGGTTTCTTCTAAGGCAATGGTTCCTTCATCCGAAATATGCGATTTGGTATCTAAAATCCCAAAGACGCGATTGGCAGCTACCATTCCCATTTGAAGCGTATTGAACTTATCGGCAATCTGCCGTAACGGACGGAACATCATTTGGGTGAGTTGAATAAACATTACGATCATCCCAAGCGTAACATCTGAAGGGCCCGCAAGGGTATCTGGAACCGCATTCAATCCGCCGTACCACACCACCAATCCAATTCCTACGGAACCCGATAATTCTGCAATAGGAAAAAAGATAGAGTTGTACCAAACGGTCTTGATCCAAGCTTTTCTATGCTTGGCATTTATCTCCTTAAAGGCTTTATATTCGGGATCTTCCTGGGCAAAGACCTGCACGATCTTCATTCCGGTAATCCGTTCTTGAATAAAGGAATTTAAATTGGCCACTTGATTACGCACTTCTTCAAAGGCGCTTTTCATGGCTCGTTGAAATACCCGGGTTGCGTAGAGCAAAAAGGGCAAAATACAGAATACGATCAAGGCGAGCTTCCAATTCATCACTACCAATACAATGGCAATCACCAACATTTTAAGCAAGTCGCTAACGATCATAAACAACCCCTGACTAAAGATACTGGCAATAGTCTCAATATCGTTTACAGCACGTGTTGTCAATCTTCCAACCGCGCTGTTATCGAAATACTTCATTTTAAAGCTGAGCATTAATTTGAAGAGCTTCACTCGAAGGTCTTTGATGACATGTTGCCCTAACCAATTGGCATAGAAAATAAACGAAAACTGAAACAACACCTCTCCTAACAACAGGGCGATCATGATCGAAATATAAACAACCAGAGCAGGGTAATCTTTGGGAAGAATGGCTAGGTCGATGGCATCTTTTAGCACAATGGGGCTTAAAACGCCAAGGCCCGACATAGCGATAGCAGCAAAAGCAACAAAATAGAAAGTCCCCCGGTATTTGTTGGTGTATCCCAACAACCGCCTGAAGAGCTTAAAATCGAATGCCTTGCCAGATGCCATTATAATTCGATGGTATTTGGATAGAGTACACGAGTTAAATACAATCCATGAGCTGGTGCTGAAGCACCGGCTTTTCCTCTATCCTTACTTTTAATAATATCGTGAAATTGATCCAAAGAAATTTTGCCAAAACCTATTTCCAATAAGGTTCCAACTATAGCCCTGACCATATTTCGCAAAAAACGGTCCGCGCTAATCGTAAAAATGAGTTGATCTCCTTTTACTTCCCAGAACGCTTTCTTTATATCACAATAATACGTTTTTACATCGGTTTTAGATCGAGAAAAGCATTGAAAATCTTTATACTCCAATAAAACCTGCGCTGCCTTATTCATTTTATCTACATCCGGTAATTGATGAATGAGGTAAGCATAATCTTGCTGAAAAGGATCCTTGCTGAGTGAGATGATGTATTCGTATTCTCGTTCTATAGCGTCAAACCTGGCATGAGCCTCCTTCACCTTTGCTATCTTCTTGATCGCTATATCCTTCGGAAGAAAAGAATTAAGCCTGAAAACCAGTTCTCTTTCGTTATCGATCCCCATATGGTCGAAATGAGCGAATAACTGGCGGGCATGTACGCCAGTATCGGTACGTCCTGCACCTGTCACTTTTATTTCCGTTCTTAGCAAGGTAGAAAGAGCGCGTTCTAACACCTCCTGAACACTGATGGCATCCGGCTGTATCTGCCATCCGTGATAGTTCTTTCCGTTATATGCTACTTCTACAAAATATCGCAAGCGTCGTTTATTTTGAAGTAAAAATACGAAATCGACCCAAGGCAAGAGGGTTAATCTATTCCTAAAATTTTTGTAGCGAAAAGCGCAAATCCTGATGCAAATCCTAAGGAACTGAAAATAAATATCCAATGTTCACATCGCAGCAGTATCCTGTCTATGTTTGACAAAAAAGAGAGTACCTTTGTGAAGAATAATGAGTGCTTATGACCAAGATCCTTCTTCTTAGCGACACCCATAGCTACATGGACAGCAAGATCATGAACCATATTTCCTGGGCGGATGAAGTATGGCATGCCGGGGACATTGGAGACCTTTATGTAACAGATTCCATAAAAAAAGTAAAGCCGTTAAAGGCAGTTTACGGTAATATTGATGATGCCGAGGCCCGCAGAGAATTTCCGTTAGATCTTCGTTTTAGCTGTGAGGAAGTGGACGTATGGATCACCCATATTGGTGGGTACCCCGGTAGATATAACCCCAGAATCCGGGATGAAATAAAAAGGAACCCTCCACGTATATTTGTAACGGGACACTCCCATATTCTAAAGGTGATGAACGACAAAAATTTGAAGTTACTCCACATGAATCCGGGAGCGATAGGTAAACATGGGTTTCAAAAGGTGAGAACGATGCTACGATTTGAGATTGACGGAAAAGAAATCAAAAATCTGGAGGTGATAGAATTTCCCCGCTAGCCTAAACACAAAAAACCCCTAAAGTTGGCATACTCCAGGGGTTTCGCACTAATAATACTAAGTTCTAGTTTTAACGCAATCGATCCACAGATTTTACGAGATCCTCGTCCCTTTTGATGGCCTTATTGGCCAGCACTAAAAAAACGATAGAAATGATAGGTAGTAGCATCCCAATACCCTTCTCAGAAACCAAAGTCTCTCCGGATACAGTTAGCGCTCGATATACGAAAACTCCCAGTAATACAAAGTTTAATATGATAGCTAAGCGATTTAGTACAAATTGCAATTGTCGCTTTTTAAAGTTAAAGATAGAAATGAGGATAAGAACAACAACACCCATCATCAACCCCAACACCAGGGGCTCGTTCTTTTCCATGATCAAAGCTCCGGCCGCATCTTCCAAAGAAGGAAACCACAGATACAATGCTCCCATAAGGAGTGCTGCGATCAAAAGATATACGGTCTGAATTCGTTGTAACATGACTAAAGCTAATAATCTGGGCAAAAATAAGGTTTCTTTTTAATAAAATTGAACACTACTTTTAAATTATTGTCGTATACTTGCATTAACAATTCGTAACCCATTCAATAGCGGTTACTTAGTCTTCGACTTATTTTCAACTAATTTACCTTCATCAAAAGAGAATCGACTTCTCATTAATTTATTTATACTTTTTTTAAATGTTTGAAATTTCAGAATTAAAAGCTAAAAAGCTTCCTGAGCTTCAGGAACTAGCTAAAACGCTTAAGGTACCCAAGTACCGAAGCCTTAAAAAACTTGACCTGGTATATCAGATCCTCGATTATCAGGCAGCCAATCCTTCGGCTGTAAAGGCAGTAGCTGTGGAAGAAAAAGCTTCAGAAAATACTACATCGCAAAAGCCTCAAGAGAGTAAACCTCAACAAAAGCACGAGCAACGCGAAAAACGCCCAAATCAGAATCAGCGTAAGGACCATAACCAACGCAACGATAATCGGGATCAACAAAACAGAGACCACCGAAACCAAAAGAACCAACAAAAAAATCAACCTCAAAACAAATCCAACGAGGAAGATAAAAGAAAGAAAGACGATCACAAAGGAGGTGAAAACAAGCAAAAGCAGCAACACCCAAAGGACAATCGTCAAAAACAAAATCCAAATACTAAAAACGGAAACAAGGATAACAGAAACCGTTATCGGGAACCGGACTTCGAATTTGATGGAATCATTGAAAGTGAAGGCGTACTGGACATTATGCAAGACGGCTATGGTTTCTTGAGATCCAGTGACTACAATTACCTTTCTTCCCCTGACGACATTTACGTTTCTCAGTCTCAAATAAGACTTTTTGGACTAAAGACCGGAGATACAGTGCTTGGAGAGGTTCGTCCTCCCAAGGAAGGTGAAAAGTACTTTCCACTTATTAAAGTAAATAAGATCAACGGCCTCTCTCCCAATGTGGTTCGGGATAGAGTTTCCTTTGAACATCTTACCCCTTTATTCCCAGAGGAAAAATTTAATATCTCGAACCGGCAAAGTACCGTTTCAACGCGTATCATTGACCTTTTCGCACCCATTGGGAAAGGACAGCGAGGTATGATCGTAGCTCAGCCCAAAACGGGTAAAACGATGTTGCTCAAGGATATTGCCAACGGAATAGCAGCCAATCATCCGGAAGTCTATCAAATCATTTTATTGATCGACGAACGTCCGGAGGAAGTTACAGATATGCAACGCAATGTAAGTGGCGAGGTGGTCGCTTCTACTTTCGACAAGGAAGCGAGCGAACATGTGCGCATTGCTAATATTGTGATCGATAAGGCCAAGCGTCTGGTAGAGTGTGGACATGATGTGGTCATCCTATTGGATTCTATTACACGTCTGGCAAGAGCTTACAACACGGTTCAGCCGGCTAGTGGTAAAATTTTAAGTGGTGGTGTTGACGCCAACGCACTTCATAAACCCAAGCGTTTCTTTGGAGCTGCCCGAAATATAGAGAACGGCGGATCCTTAAGTATCATTGCTACAGCACTTACAGAAACCGGTTCGAAAATGGACGAGGTTATTTTCGAAGAATTTAAAGGAACCGGAAATATGGAACTTCAATTGGACAGAAAGATATCAAATAGAAGAATCTTCCCTGCTATTGACCTTACGTCCTCAAGTACGCGTAGAGACGACCTTCTGTTGGATGAGAAGACCATTCAACGTATGTGGGTGTTGAGAAAATATCTGGCCGATATGAACCCTGTAGAGGCCATGGAGTTTATCAATGACAGAATCAAGCAAACGCGCAATAATGAAGAATTCTTGATCTCTATGAACGGATAAGTATTCAAACAATTCATAAGAAAAAACGGAGCCTCTCAGGCTCCGTTTTTTGTTTTGTAATTACCTTTCTTCAGATATAATTCCAGTAAAGCCATCCAGAGCTAACAGTCATAACTAACATTCTCTTTATCCGGGCTTATACATAGATTTAAATAGATCTATCATCCATCTTTTTGGGAAAGTTCAGCGCATAAAAAAGCCCCGCAAATGCGAGGCTTTTCTATAAGGACGAGATTAATTATCTCTTGATTACTTTTTGTGTAAGTGTTCCTTGAGTAGACTTGATATTCAAGATGTAAACACCT
>JBCBDM010000180.1:0-7607 GCA_038529705.1 Bacteroidota bacterium | reverse complement strand
TGTGGCTTCAATAAAGACCAATTGAAAATTCTGTACCTGTTGGCAATCTGTAGATGGAGCCAATGCCTATGAAGTGGAATATGGCTTGCAAGATTTTACACTCGGAAACGGTACCACACAGCAGACTTCAGGGACGGATGTCTTTATACAGAACCTGGATCCGTCAACAACCTATGATGCCTACGTTCGAGCCCAGTGTGGATCTACCTTTGGTGAATTCTCTGAACGAGTACGTTTTACCACTGGCCCCATCTGTAATACACCGGGCAACATCATATTGATACAGGCGAATAGTACGAATATTCAAATTGCCTTCAATACCAATGGAGAATCGGCTTTCGAGATAGAATACGGATTGATAGGATTTGAATTAGGAACAGGAACCATTGTGAATACTTCCAGTAACAATCTGTTTATTACAGGCCTAACCCCGGATACGGTGTACGAGTTATACTTAAGGGCCAATTGCGGGTCCGATGGATTTAGTGAATATGCAGACACCCTGGTGTTTGCTACTGACCCTTGATATTGGGAAATTGGGTATTGAAAGATCTCTTGAGAACCTCCTTAACGGGGGTTCTTTTGTTTGGAACGGTTCTTAGGTAAGGGCCTATTTTTAGATGATCGTAGTCCATGTGTTCATGGGTTGGGATGTCCACATACAATTTTTATTCAAAAAGTTGCGTTTTAGGAGTCTGCCAAACATTACTTAATCTTAATACCTTCAATTATGAAAAAACTGCTCTGGTTGGCTGCAGCCTGCGCATTTTTGTTTGGCTGTTCTAAAAACGACGATACCACCAATCGAAATTGCTCCAAACCTCAGGATATTTCGATCGATCAAATTAATAGCACTTCGGTTTTCTTTAGTTGGGAGACCGGAGGTGAATCTGCGTTCGAGATTGAATATGGAGAAAGAGGATTCGCTATAGGGAGTGGGTCTGTGATCCAGACTTCACAAAACGAATTCCTCATCGATGGCCTGAACCCATTGACCCAATATGAGATATTTCTTCGATCCAATTGTGGAAGTGATGGCTTCAGCGACTATATCTCTGCCTTGTTTGAAACCCTTGAAAATGTAGAGTTATGTAATACACCTACCAATTTAGCTCTGGTGGCGGTGAGCTCTAACAGTATTGAACTTACGTGGGATGAAAATAACGAAACGGCCTGGGAAGTGGAATACGGTACCGTTGGATTCCCTACCGGAACGGGTACTACTTTCCAAACTTCACAAAGTAATTTTGAGATCACAGGCCTTAACGCCTCTACAACCTACGAGATCTATGTTCGAGCCAATTGTGGCATCGACGGGTTTAGTGAGTATTCAGATCAGTTGGTGGTCACCACAGACGGACAGTAATCGTTGCAAGGAAAGAACGGGGGATTTTTTCGGAAGTGTCCCGTTCTTTAACAAAAGGTTATATGAAAGTTTCGTAATTTGGAGCGACTTTTTCAGCTTATGCAACTACAGACCATAGATAGAGTTACTTCCATTACGAAGGAAGATTTCATAAAAAACTACTTCAAACCCCAGAAACCGGTTATTATTGAGCGGTTTGTGGATGACTGGCCGGCTATTGAAAAATGGGACTTGGACTATATGTCCAAAGTCGCCGGAGACAAGACGGTTCCTTTATATGATGATCGTCCGGTACGTCACGATGAAGGATTTAATCAGGCTCATGCCGAAATGAAGATGCGGGACTATATCGAATTGCTGAAGAAAGAGCCCACACGTTATCGCATTTTTCTTTGGAACATCTTAAAGGAAGTTCCGGAATTACAAAAGGATTTTTCATATCCTGATTTTGGCTTGAAATTGATGAAGGGTTTACCCATGTTATTCTTTGGAGGGGAGAATAGTTACACCTTTATGCATTACGACATCGATTTGGCGAACATTTTTCATTTCCACTTCCATGGGAAGAAACGATGCATTTTATTCGATCAAAAGCAAAATGACTACCTCTACAAGATTCCTCATTCCCTAATCGTTCGGGAGGATATAGATTTTAGCGATCCCGATTACGAAAAATGGCCGGCACTTAAGAAGGCCAATGGCTTTGTAGGAGACCTGGAACATGGAAATGTCTTGTACATGCCAGAGGGGTATTGGCATCATATGCATTACTTAACCCCAGGATTTTCTATGAGTTTGCGCGCCATTGCCCGAAACCCTAAAAACCTGGGAAAGGCGATTTACAATATTGCGGTGATGCGGCATTTCGATAATTTGATGCGAAGAATGAAAGGCCAGGCATGGATCGATGCCAAGAATGAGAAGGCGGTGGTGAAAACCCACAGGAAATTGGGGATTTCTTAGAAAACGCGTACTTTGTTGGATAATATATGTTTACATTGAAGAATGATGAGATTCCGTCTGCTTTTTTTAGTTATGTTTTTGGGACTCACCCTATCATGCAGTGATGATGACATGGGTACAAATGCTAACGATGATGACCCAACATCGGTGGAACCAAAGGTCTTTATCGGAGATATTACACTTACAAGCCAGGAGGAAGTCAATGTTTTTGGCGAGGAGAATTATACTCGAATTACCGGAAGTTTAAAAATAGGAGAATTTTCTGCGAATGACATCAATAATTTACGTTCCCTTCAAACATTGCAATCGATCGGGGGAGATTTCATTATTAAAAGGGGTAGTGCGATTGAAAACATGATGGGGCTTGAAAATTTAGAAATGGTCGAGGGACGTATTTCTATTGAAGGGGCCTTTCTTGAAACTTTGGATGGATTAGAATCTTTAACTACAGCAGGAGATGGAATATCCATTGAAGGTCGCGATACTTTGATAAGTATTGATGGGTTATCAAGTTTAGAAAGTTCGGTAGGAATTTGGATCAGAGGCCAAATTCCCGATGTAAATGGTCTTGCCAATCTCACTTTTGTAGATTTTCTAGTTATTAGCTCTCCTCAACTAAGTAGCTTGGTAGGACTGGAGCAGATAAATAATTTTTCGAGATTGTCTATTGGGGCAGGTATTGGTTTAACTGATCTTACCGGCTTGTCTTCGGATCTTTTTCAAATTGGAAATTTAACAATCGCAAACAGCGGAATTTCAAATTTGGATGATTTAACGGGATTAACCGAACTGGGAGAGATCAACTTATATGGAAACAGTAACTTAGAGAATCTCGATGCCTTGGAAAATTTGACTATAAGATTGCGAGAAATTTCCATCTCAAATAATAGTAATCTGAGAGATTTTTGTGGATTGAGAAATACACTTACCAATTATGGAATTCCTGCATTCTATGATGTTTCAGATAATCTATATAATCCTACTGGCGAACAGATCGTTGATGGAGATTGTAGCCTATAAAAATTGAGTAGGTTGTAAAACCTGCTCAAAATGTAAAGAGCTATTACAATCCTTGAGTTATTCATGGAGGTAGTCTCAGATCTGAGCACTTATATGATGACTTGAAAGAAGATTCAGCTGTCCTTCAAATTAATCTTGAAATTGGAGATCAAATAATTCCGGGTAGTAAGCTTTGACATTTTGGCCTAGATTTTTAGATCCGTCCTTGGTCATATGAGAGCCATCAAAACAGAAGAATGAAAGATCTTTTTCGGAGATGACTTTGTAAGTCTGGTAGTCTTCCCCACCTTGAAGTTTGAGTAAATCTATGTAGAAGACCTGATTTTCCTTATGTGATTCTTTTGAAAAATACTCTAATAAGACTTTATTGATCCTCATCCGGTCGTTTTTGTATTCAAAACTTTTTGCAAATTCATTTATGCTTTTCGGGTCTTTCGTTTTGGCACTGGCAACAATTTCATGAACTTTCTTGGAATAGGTCATTTTAGGCCCGAAAATGTAAATTGGAATTTGCGACAAAGGAGATTTTTCCTTAACCGATGTCCGAGATTCTTTGCCGTCAAATATTATAATTTACCTATTTCCAAGCTTTAGGGAATTCGAGAGATCAGCTGTTTTACTTTCTCCCAAACCATGGAACTCTCCCATCCCCGATATAGGAGGTAGTCTGCGAGTTTTTTTCTTTTTTTTTGAAGGTCTTTTTCCTTGTCTAACTGTTGAAGACGTTTTAGTGCGAGTTCATCCAAGGTGGTAAGATATTCACTTTCCGGAATTTCTTTTAAGGCCAATGCGATATTGTATTTTGAAATATCTCTCATTTTGAGCTCACGAACGATCCGGTTCTTTCCCCATTTCTTAGTTCGGAACTTACCCCGGGCAAAGGCTTGTGCAAATCGAGTTTCGTTGAGATAGTTCTCTTGAAGTAATCCATGGATGATGAGATCGATAGCTTCCGGGATCATTCGCATTTCCTTGAGCTTTTGTTTCACCTCCTTGTGGCAGCGTTCCTGATAAGCGCAATAGCGTTCCAGGCGAGCCTTCGCTTCAGTGACGGTGTAGGACTTTTGATTTTGCACAGCTCAAAAATACAGTGGTTGAGTGATTTCGCAAAGTGAAATTGTATCGAAACCACCTATTGCAAATGTGAAGAGCGGCCTCCTTTACTAAAGGTGATTGAGTGACCTTCGTACCTTCAATACATTTGCCAAAGGCAAACACTCAGGCGCCGACGGTTGTATCGAAATCACCTTGTTGCGTTAGGGATAGAGGCGAATACCGAGTATGGCCGATAGCCCGACCTTCCTTAGCTGAAAGCGAAGGAGGGAACGCCCACGGAGCACCGAAATTTAACGAAAGGAGAATAAAAAACCCCTTCCATTGCTGAAAGGGGCTGCCAATTGAAGGTTAGCTAACAGAAAAAACTACTCTTTGATCAATTGCTTGGTTAATTGTCCATGTTCCGAAGTGATCAACACTAGATAGGTAGCATTGGCCAGATTAGAGATATCCAGGATCTTTTCGGCTCCCATATCTTTAAGATTGAAAGTCTTTACCAAGCGTCCGGTGACATCGTACAAGGTAACCTCACGTAGATCGATGTTTTGCGGATTGCTCAAATTCACCTGATTGTTCGCCGGGTTGGGGTAGAGTACGATCGTACTCAGATCGATCTCGGGATCATTGATTCCCAGGATGCTCTCTACGGTCAATTCAAATTCACAACTTCCTACATTTCCATATGCGTCTTCTGCCGAAAGGGTAACAGTATAGATTCCATCTACGAGGAAGGTGCCTGGAGCGGGATCCTGACTGGTAATAGTTACCGGATCGGTACAGTTATCGGTCGCCGTAGCTTCTCCCAAGGCCCAGTAATCTGGAACTTCGTAGAGCTGTTGTCCAGCTCCCGGGTCTACGGTTGTGTCTGCAGGACAAGTGATCACCGGTGCCAGCTCGTCTACCACGGTTACCGTTGCAAAACAAGTGGCTAGGTTCCCATTGACGTCTTCGGTAAAGACCTGTACGGTAACTGGACTGCCTATATCGTCACAATTAAACTCGAAGATATCCACCGCAGTCGTGAGGATTCCACAAGCATCGGTATTGGATAGGATCACATCCTCCGGAGTGATCTCGGCAAAGCCGTTCTCGTCCAAGGCAACAGTGATATCCTGACAGATGAGCTCTGGGCTGGTGATATCTTCTACCGTTACCACGGCCGTACAACTACCCTCGTTGCCATTTACATCGGTTACCGTTACTACCACCGTATTTTCTCCAACGTTAGAACAATCGAAGGTGTCGATGTCCAGGGATGCGGAAGTGATACCACAGGCATCTGAAGTGCTTACTATGACATCTGCCGGAGATATGGTTACACTTCCGTTAGCATCCAACTGGACCGTGATGTCCAGACAAGTAACCTCTGGTACTGTGATATCCTCTACGGTTACTGCCGCGACACAGGTCGAGGAGTTTCCGTTCACATCGGTTACGGTCAGGGTCACGTTATTAGCCCCCACATGGCTACAATCAAAAGTATTTATATCAATGGATGAGGTGGCCACCCCGCAGTTGTCGGTACTGACCCCTGACACGTCAGCCGCGGTGATGGTAGCCATACCCATTTCATCCAGTTGTATGGTGATATCTTGACACACGGCTACAGGTGCTTCATTGTCCTCCACTGTAATGGTGAATGAGCACACGGCTGTGTTGCCATTGATGTCAGTTGCGGTAAACTCTATGGTGCTTACTCCCACAGGAAAATCACTTCCGCTGGGAAGTCCACCGGTTTGTACTACAGTGGCTACCCCGCAATTATCCAAAGCAAGGGCATCGGCAAAGGTTACTACAGCGCTGCAGAGCCCAAGATCGTTACTAACAATGAGGTCTGAAGGACAGGCTATAGTCGGTGCCGTATCGTCCAGATTCAGTACAAAATCGTTACCATCTCCTCCTACATAAGAAACTTTTCCTGTAATGCCTCCAAAGGTTACGGAATCTCCTTCCGATAGCCCATTGAAAGTCCCGATAATGGCATCGGTACCATCGTTGTCGATCAACACCAATGAAGCACATTCGTTTTCGGAAGTACCTGTGTTATCTACTAGAGCTAGTGCAGCATCTGTGATATCTACCGTACCTGTTACCACAACCTGGTCATAATCTATTCCAGCTGTGTTGAAATCCCTGAAATTAAAAATTAATACATCATCGTTAGCCATTTGCAAGTTTCCGTTCATAGGCAAGAGCCCTACGTTATTGCCGGCGGTATTCCCAGGACGCACATCACCATTAAAGAAGACTTGATTTCCCACGATGATATCGGCGGGTGGAATACCACTCGGAGTTATAATTCCAAAGCCGTTTGTTCCGGTTAAGGTTACATCGCCGTTATTGGCGCTAATAAGTGTATCGCTGGAATCAATTGAAATATCTCGTGTATTGGTTCCACCGGACGTCCCATTCAGAAGAATGCTTCCTGTTCCAGTAGTCGTGAAAGTACCACTAAGTCTTAAGCCATATTGGTTAGAACCTGTATTGTCGGTCGCGACACCGGAAATGTTTATATTTCCATCCTCCGTGCTTATCAATGCTCCACTGGCCATTTGAGTTCCAAAATTGTCGGTGCTACCCATTCCTCCGGTTCCATCGATGGTAATCATACCGCTGCCTGTCGTCTGGACGGATGCATTGTTTAAAATACGGACTCCGAGTTCCAGATTACCCACACCTGTACCACCTATACCCGTCATAGAAATGTTTCCATTGGTAGCATTAATATTGGTATTGTTGACTATTAAGCCTCCATAGAAATTTCCTGTTCCAGATCCTCCAACTCCATTCATAGTAATGGAACCTCCATTGGTGTCCTCAACGGTTGGGCCGTTGATAAAAACAATACCCATAGCTTGCGAATTTCCGATTCCGCCTGTACCGTTAATAGAAATTCCTCCTCCATTGCTCCGAATGATAGCAGAAGACTCCACATCGACACCTCGATTGAATGATCCAGTACTCTGACCTCCCTGACCATTTATCATGATACTTCCCGATCCGGTCGCCTCTACCAGCGCACTGGTAATGATGAGAACTCCTGTGTTGAAATTACCACTCTGCATGCCGTCACCTCCTCCGGTTCCTTGCATATTGATCAATCCATCCATGGTAGTCACTGACGTGCCGGAATTCTGAAGCCTTATCCCATAATTAAATCCATTACCGTCCGCACTTCCATTTCCCGTGAAGTTGATCGCAC
>JBCBDM010000179.1:0-7625 GCA_038529705.1 Bacteroidota bacterium | reverse complement strand
CCTTTAAATCGTATGTGCAGCAAGCCTTGAAAAAGCTTCGGGAGAATTATTCCTCGTCCCTTTTGATAGGATGGATATTAATTGAATGGATGCTATGATGGATAAAAATGCGATAAGAGAATCCGGAATATTAGAACGCTATTTATTAGGTGAATTGTCGGTGCCTGAAACTCGGGAAATTGAAAAAATACTTACCGAAGATCTCGAGTTAAAAGGGCTATTCCAAGCGATGGAGAATGATTTCGAGCGGATGGCTCAGGAAAACGCCATCAACCCGCCCGCACACATAAAGTCCGGAATCATGAATAAGATTGAGGATGGCTCTGTCACAACCATTTCACCCGAAACAAGAAAAAGTAATAATGCATATCTCGCCATTGCAGCCTCCCTTGCCTTACTTTTTGGGGTGAGTGCTTTTTGGATGTACAATCGTGTAAATGACTTGGAAGATCAAATTCGCTTGGTGGAAGATCGAAACTCCCTTTTAGAAGATGATATGGAGAATCTCGTCGGCAATTATGACGAAGTTGTAAAATGGTATGAGGCCATCAATGATCCCAACGCCATACAGCTTGTACTAGAAGGAAACAACAAAGCCCCAACTGCCAGGGCGGTTAGTTACCTAAACCACAAAGCAAAGACGGTCATACTTAACGCCAGTGGCCTACCAAAGTTAGCCGAAGATAAAGACTATCAGTTATGGGCAGATGTGGAAGGTGAGATGATCGATATGGGTGTGATTCCTAAAGACACAGACATGGTAGCCATGACCTATATCGATAATGCCGAATCTTTGAATATTACCATAGAGCCCGCCGGCGGGAATGACCATCCCACCGTTGAGCAATTAATTTCAAATGTTTACCTGGAATAAGGATCATTCCTCTTCTCTCCAATGGATGATCACATCGTATACAATGATATTATCCGTCCCTTTTTGTTGAATTTGAACCGAATTGGTCCCTCGACGCAATAATCCCGGAGGTATTAGTTTGGTTTGAGACGCAAATTTATCATCCGCATCGAGGATATCCAGCCAGGGTAGGTCCGTGTCATTAATCTTAATTACATGTGCCGAACTATTTACATTGGAATGATTGATGAGTAAATAGGCATCATCCACCGGATCGCCTTCAATTCTGAACTCTTTCCGAGTGCTGTTGCGGCCTCTAAAGGGGAAGTCGGTGTTGATATCACCTGCATTGTCACCTAAATGTTCCCTGATAGGAACAACATTAAAATCTGAGCGTACTGCCATA
The DNA here is from genome assembly GCA_038529705.1 of Bacteroidota bacterium. Lineage (GTDB taxonomy): Bacteria > Bacteroidota > Bacteroidia > Flavobacteriales > Flavobacteriaceae > Aureisphaera. Next base: position 6,366 of record JBCBDM010000179.1, on the reverse strand, counting down.
ATCGTAGTATTTAAAAATGGAACTTAATTTTTGGACCCTTAGGTCCTTGCTCAAACTTATCAGGGAATAGGGGAAGATCTTTTTAACCGGAATTAGAACGTATTCCCACAAAGATTATTCTGTAAAATACTGATTTTCAATATTTTTTAACAAAACTTTGTTAGTTCTTATCCTCCAGTAACGGTACAAATCTAAACTCACCGTACTCTTTCTTTTCAAATTCGGTGGGGCTTTTCCGCATAAAGACTGTCATGATCTGGGTCTCCTCCCCGACCGGGATCACTAACTTTCCTCCTACCTTTAATTGCGCCAACAAAGGCTTAGGTACATAGGGCGCTCCCGCCGTCACTATAATTCCATCGAAGGGAGCAAATTCCGGTAATCCTTTATATCCATCTCCAAAGACCATCTTTTTAGGTCGGTACCCTATCTTAGGTAAGAACTTGCTAGTTTTTTTAAACAATTCGTTTTGACGTTCAACGGTATAAACCGAAACACCCATTTCCAATAGCACGGCACTTTGGTAACCGCTTCCGGTGCCAATCTCCAACACCTTATCTCCGGCGGTCACCTCCAGGAGTTCCGTTTGACGAGCAACGGTATAGGGTTGAGAAATGGTTTGATCGGCGGCTATAGGAAAGGCTTTATCCACATAAGCATGATCCAAAAAACTACTATCCATAAACCAATGTCTTGGAATTGTATTAATAGCTTCTAAGATGGCCTCATTGGCAATTCCCTTTTTTCGGAGAGTTTCCACCAATTTCTTGCGCATACCTTTGTGGGTAAATGTGTCTTTCACTATTTGGAATTTAGGGCAAGCCATTCGGCTTTGGTGATGGCGTAAAAGTAATGCGGGTCCCCTTCAAAATCAAATTCATTGACAAATTTCATCCCAACTTTTTTCAGAATGTGATTGGAGGCAGCATTCTTTACATCGGCTGCACCATAAATAGGATCGAAATCCAGATTTTCAAAGGCATATTCCATGCAGGCAAAGGCCGTCTCACTGGCATAACCTTTGCCCCAGGCCGATTTTATAAATCGATATCCCAGGTCAAAAACATCTTTCATATGGTTGATGACCAATTCGGTATTCACTTTGAATCCGGTCCACCCAACGAACTTACCTGTAGCCTTCTCTTCAACGGCCCAGCGGCCAATTCCGTTGTCAATGTACTGTTTTCTAATCATGGTAATGACCTCATGAATCTTTTCCATGGAATCGACCGGGTTATTCCCTAAATACAAATGAACCTTCGGATTGGAATCCAATTCGAACATGCCTTCGGCGTCCGAAGGTAGAAGTTCTCTAATAATAAGTCTCTCGGTTTCTATGGTGGGTTGTTTCATGGTATCGTCTATATAAAACAAAGCTACTAAATTCAACTCCTTAAATCCCAAGTAGCAACCTACAAATTTCGGCCAAAAAAAGTATCTTTGTGCAAAACAAACGCCCATGCTAAAAGCAGGAGTCTTAGGTGCGGGTCACCTGGGAAAAATTCACCTAAAACTACTAGACCAATCTCATAAATATGAGCTCGTTGGTTTTTACGATGCAGATACCGCTGCCTCCCAACAAATTTCAGAAGATTTTGGCTATAAAAGCTTTCCGTCGATGGAAGCCCTCATCGATGCCTGTGATATGATCGATGTGGTTACGCCCACCATCTATCATTTTGACTGTGCAAAAAAAGTAGTGGAAGCCGGCAAGCACTTATTTATAGAAAAACCCATAACTCAAACGGTTGAAGAGGCCGAAAAACTATTATCGTTAGTTGCTAACCATGGGGTTAAAGGACAAGTGGGGCATGTAGAACGTTTTAATCCGGCTTTTATGTCGGTTAGAGACAAGATAGAAAATCCCATGTTCATTGAAGCGCATCGATTGGCCGAGTTCAATCCTCGAGGAACCGATGTGCCCGTGGTACTGGATCTGATGATCCATGATATAGATGCTATCCTCAGCGTAGTAAATTCTGAAGTGAAGCATGTCTATTCCAGCGGAGTCTCGGTCATATCGGATACGCCGGATATTGCCAACGCGCGTATTGAATTTGAAAATGGATGTGTAGCCAATCTTACCGCTAGTAGGATTTCTATGAAAAAGATGCGGAAAGCCCGATTCTTTCAAAGGGATGCTTATATCTCTGTTGACTTCCTGGAGAAAAAATGCGAAGTGGTAAAAATGAAGGATGCCCCGGAAGATCCGGACGATTTTGCGATGATCCTCACCAATGCTGAAGGAGTAAAGAAACAGATCTATTTCGATAATCCTGAAATTGACAGTAACAATGCTATCCTGGATGAATTGGAGACCTTCGCAGATGCCATTAACAACAATACAACACCTGTTGTAACCCTTCAACAGGGTACAAACGCCTTGAAAGTGGCCATGCAGGTAATCGAAAATTTTAAAATGCTTTAACTCATGGTGATCTCGATACAATTCGCTGTTCGCGAACCACTCGATCACCTCAATGTATACCTATAAAAAAATTATGAAAAACGTAGCTGTTATCGGAGCAGGAACCATGGGAAATGGAATCGCCCATACCTTTGCTCAATTTGATTATAAAGTTCAACTCATCGACATTTCTCAAGCCTCATTGGACAAGGGAATGGCCACTATTACCAAGAATCTGGATAGAATGGTTGCCAAGGAGCGTATCTCGGAAGAGGATAAAAACCGTACCTTGAACAATATCACTACCTACACCAGTCTTGAGGAAGGAGTGGAATACGCAAGCCTTGTGGTGGAGGCCGCTACGGAGAATGTAGACCTGAAACTAAAGATCTTTAAAGACCTGGATCAATTCTGTCCTGAAGATACGATACTGGCCAGTAATACCTCTTCCATCTCGATTACTCAAATTGCGGCGGTAACCTCTCGCCCGGAAATGGTTATAGGAATGCACTTTATGAATCCGGTCCCCATTATGAAATTAGTGGAAATCATCAAAGGATACAGCACTAGTTCAGAAACCTATAAAACCGTAGAAGAGATCTCTAAAAAATTGAGCAAAGTACCCGTGGAAGTAAATGATTATCCGGGGTTTGTGGCCAACAGGATCTTAATGCCCATGATTAATGAGGCGGTTGAAACTTTGTACAACGGTGTTGCAGGTGTAGAAGAGATCGATACCGTAATGAAGTTGGGAATGGCACATCCCATGGGGCCGTTACAATTGGCAGATTTCATCGGACTCGATGTCTGTCTGTCTATTCTCAATGTGATGTATGATGGCTTCAAGAACCCAAAGTATGCTCCATGCCCCTTATTGGTAAATATGGTAATGGCCGGAAAGATGGGAGTAAAAAGTGGCGAAGGGTTTTACGATTATTCCGAAAGTAGAAAAGCCGAAAAGGTGGCTGCAATGTTCTCTTAGTTTGAAATTGACTTTATACATACTAGGGTGCGTACTGTTGATAGTGGCCTGCAACCATATGTCACCAAAGTCACAAACTACCAAAGCAAAGGAAACCCTTTCTATTTCGGAAACAGATTCTCTTGAGACATTTGAACAAACTTTTAAGGAACATCCGGATTTTATCGCTATAGAATTCGATTTTCCTGTGGGAAAACCAGATGCCAAAGGCTACTATAACGCCCAGAAGTTTCAAGAAAACAATCATTTGGGAGACGACTGGAATGGCACAGGAGGGGGTAATACAGACCTAGGTGATCCCATTTATGTTATTGCTAACGGATATGTCAATTTTGCAGAGGATATTGGTGGCGGATGGGGAAAGGTGATTCGAGTTGTTCATCTTTATGATGGAAAACTGTACGAATCTATTTATGCTCATTGTGAGGAGATCCTGGTCTCCACGGGAGATTTAATTAAGAGAGGCATGCAGATTGGAACTATTGGAAATGCGGGAGGTATTTATTTTGCGCATTTGCATCTTGAAATAAGAGATCAAATTAATATGGACATTGGCGGAGGCTACTCAGAAGATACCCAAGGGTATCTGGATCCCACGCTATTTATAAATCAGCACTAAATGCCAACCATTCTTCCCTTTAGAGCCGTAAGGCCCACTCGCGATAAGGTGACCCTGGTAGCGTCACGTTCTTATGACACCTATACCCTTGAAGAACGGGAAGCGCGTTTACGGGATAATCCTTTTTCCTTCTTACACATTGTCAATCCGGGTTACAAATATCACAAGCAAATCTCCGGTAAGGAGCGCTACAGTTTGGTAAGAAACCGATTCCAGGAGTTCAAGGAAGATGAAGTATTTCTTCAGGATGAAGCGCCTTGTTTCTACATATATAGGATCGTAAACAGAGATGGGAATGTGTTCAACGGAATTGTGGCAGCCACCAGTGTGGAGGACTATCAGAATGATGTCATTAAAAAACACGAAGATACCATTGAATATCGAGAGACTATCTTCAAAGAATACCTCAAAACAGTAGGCTTTAACGCGGAAGCCGTGCTCCTCACCTATCCGGACAATGAACGAATCAAACTAAGGATAGAAAACGTGATGCAGCAACGGGCAGAGTATGAATTCACTACTACCTATCGAGACACACATTACCTTTGGAATGTGAGCGATCCGGTGATTATTGCTGAAATAAAAAAGGCCTTTTCCAAAATGGAGGCCCTATATATTGCAGACGGACATCATCGTTCCTCCTCTTCCTGTCTCATGGCAGAAGAGCAAAAAAAAGTGAATGAGCACCACACAGGTGAGGAACCCTATAACTTCTTTATGAGTTATCTCATTCCTGAAAGCGAACTAAAAATCTATGAGTTTAACAGACTAATAAGCGATTTAAATGGTCTTAGCAAAGAAGAGTTCCTTATTAAACTAGACACCATCTATCGCATTGAAAATAGAGGGAATGAGTATTACAAACCCTCAAAAAAACATCATTTCAGTATGTATTTGGATGGTGAATTCTACTCGCTATACCTTCGGAAGAACTTGTGCAATTTCCAAAACGCCTTAGATGCTCTGGACACCCAGATCTTGTATGCAACCGTACTAGCCCCCATATTAGGCATTGGGGATGTTAGAAATGATCAACGGATTGCCTACTCTCATGGAAAGAAGGATCTGGCCTATGTAAAGTCCCTGGTGGATTCCGGAGATTTTCAGGTGGGTTTTGGCCTAGTGCCCATCACGATTGAAGAAATGAAACAAATTGCCGACGAGGGCCTAACCATGCCTCCAAAAAGCACGTACATAGAACCCAAATTAAGAAGTGGCGTTACCATCTATGAGTTTTAGCTTATTGCGCCCTTAGATTACTCAAATGATAGATATCGAAAAAAATCTGAAAAATGTTCAAAATTCTCTTCCAAAGGAAGTGACTCTAGTGGCTGTTTCCAAGACCAAATCTGTAGAAGAGATTCTATTGGCCTATGAAGCCGGACAACGAGTCTTTGGAGAGAACAAGATACAGGAGATGACTTCAAAATGGGAGGTCATGCCTAAGGATATAGAATGGCATATGATCGGTCATATTCAGACCAACAAGGTGAAATACATGGCTCCTTTTGTGAGTCTTATTCACGGTGTAGATAGCTTAAAATTGTTAAAGGAAATCAATAAACAGGCCGTAAAGAACGATAGAGTTATTGAATGCCTCCTTCAGATCAAGATCGCTTCGGAGGACAGTAAATTTGGTATGAGCGAAACGGATGCCCAAACTATATTTACTTCCGAAGTACTTGAAGGCCTTACCAGCGTGAGGATAGTGGGATTGATGGGAATGGCCACCTTCACCAACGACCAGGAACAGCTTTCCAAAGAATTTAGCTATTTGAAATCTGTTTTTGATACATTTCGAAGCAGACACTCAGCGCTCAGCATTCTCAGCATGGGGATGAGTGGAGACTATCCCCTGGCCATCGAACATGGCAGCACTATGGTAAGAGTGGGAAGCGCCATTTTTGGCGCACGGAATTACTAAACAAATCCTGTTGCTGTTTGGTGTAATTTTTAGTAACTTATGAAATTATACATAATGTAATGAGATTTGTGCTCAGAAATAATCACATTAAAATCCAATAACGAGAGACAGTTAAGTGTACGCAATTTTAGATATAGAGACTACCGGAGGGAAGTACAATGAAGAAGGCATTACCGAGATTGCCATTTACAAGTTTGACGGACACAAGATCGTAGATCAATTTTCCAGTCTCGTAAATCCTGAGCGAAAGATTCAACCTTTTGTAGTAAATCTCACCGGAATAAGTAATGATATGCTTCGTAATGCCCCTAAATTCTATGAGGTTGCCAAGCGAATTATAGAAATAACAGAAGATTGCATTCTTGTAGCTCACAATGCTCAATTCGACAGCAGAATCCTCACAACAGAATTCGATCGCCTGGGATATCCCTATG
>JBCBDM010000178.1:0-7637 GCA_038529705.1 Bacteroidota bacterium | reverse complement strand
AAACGCAGCTAATTCTTCGAATGACGCATTGTAAGGAAACACTTTTATATAGCAATCTCTTTGGGCAAGGTTTCTAAGGATATTCTTCTTGATCCCAATATCCAGTGCCGATATCTTAAATGTGGCATTTTCATCTCCGAAAAAATAAGGCTCTTGGGTAGAAACCTTAGAAGCCAGTTCCAGCCCGTTCATATCCGGCACTTTTGCCAGTTCTTTCTTAAGACCTTCCATATTATCTACTTCCGTAGAAATAACGGCATTCATAGCACCATTTTCCCTAATGTAGTTCACCAACGCGCGGGTATCCACATCGCTAATGGCTAAAAGATCATTCTTATCCAGGAACTCTTCCAGTGAGCTATCGGCTGAAGGCCTTGAATGGTGATAGCTGAAATTCCGACAAATAAGTCCGGCGATCTTAATACCATCGGATTCTACTTCTTCTCCAACCGTTCCATAGTTTCCTATGTGTGCATTGGTAGTTACCATCAATTGTCCAAAATAGGACGGATCTGTGAAGATCTCTTGATAACCGGTCATTCCGGTGTTAAAACAGACTTCTCCGAAGGCCGAACCTTCTTTTCCTCCCACTGCTTTTCCGTAGAAAACAGCTCCGTCTGCTAATAAAATGAGGGCTTTTTTTCGAGTTTGATACTTCATATTCTGAATAAAGGTTTTGCAAAAATAGTATAAAAAAAGGGATAAACTTTAATAGCTTATCCCTTACTTATCTACAAATAAATGTTCATTTATTCTTCTTCTTTGTTAGCCTTGGTTTCGGTGGCCGGAGCAGCAGCTGTTGCGCTACCACCTCCACGACGACTTCTTCGAGTGCTCTTCTTCTTAGCCGGCTTACCAGCGTTGTACAGTTCGTTGTAGTCTACCAATTCGATCATGGCCATATCTGCGTTATCACCCAGACGATTTCCCAATTTGATGATACGTGTGTATCCTCCCGGACGATCTCCTACTTTCACTGCAACCTCTCTGAACAATTCGGTTACTGCTTCTTTTTGACGAAGTCTGCTAAAAACGATCCTACGATTGTGCGTAGTGTCTTCTTTAGATTTGGTAACCAGTGGCTCCACAAACTGCTTCAAAGCTTTCGCCTTTGCTAATGTGGTGTTAATTCGCTTGTGCTCGATTAGGGAACAAGCCATATTCGCCAACATCGCTTTTCTGTGGGCTGTCTTTCTACCTAAGTGATTTACTTTTTTTCCGTGTCTCATGACATTCTTTTTATCATCTTGCTACCAGACCCCGCCTATACGGGGGAGCAAAATATGATTAATTAATCCTTATCTAATTTATATTTTGAAAGATCCATTCCAAAGTTCAAACCTTTAACATTTACCAACTCTTCAAGTTCGGTCAATGATTTCTTTCCAAAGTTTCTGAACTTCATCAAATCGTTCTTATTGTAAGACACCAGGTCTCCTAATGTATCTACCTCAGCTGCTTTCAAACAGTTCAAAGCTCTTACTGAAAGATCCAGGTCGATCAGCTTGGTCTTCAACAACTGTCTCATATGAAGAGATTCTTCATCATAAGTTTCGGTTTGAGCGATCTCGTCTGCCTCTAAAGTAATACGCTCATCACTAAATAACATGAAGTGGTGAATCAAGGTCTTTGCAGCCTCTGTAAGCGCATCTTTTGGATGAATAGAACCGTCTGATACAATTTCGAATACCAATTTTTCGTAGTCGGTCTTTTGCTCAACACGATAGTTTTCGATACTATATTTAACGTTCTTGATAGGCGTATAGATAGAATCAGTAAAAATGGTTCCCAAAGGTGCATTGGCCTTTTTATTTTCCTCGGCAGGAACATATCCTCTACCCTTCTCGATAGTAATCTCGAAGTTTAGGTTTACTTTGGAATCCATATTACAGATAACAAGGTCAGGGTTCAATACCTGGAAGCCAGAAATAAACTTCTGGAAATCTCCTGCGGTCAACTGCTCTTGTCCTGAAACCGAAATGGTCACTGTTTCGTTATCTATCTCGTCTATTTGTCTCTTGAAACGAACTTGCTTCAAGTTTAGAATAATTTCCGTTACATCTTCCACTACTCCTGCAATCGTTGAAAACTCATGGTCTACACCTTCGATACGTACCGAGGTGATTGCAAAACCTTCCAATGAGGAAAGTAAAACTCGTCTTAATGCGTTACCAACAGTCAATCCGTATCCAGGTTCCAAAGGGCGAAATTCGAATTTCCCTTCAAAATCCGTAGAATTGATCATGATAACTTTATCAGGCTTCTGAAAACTAAATACTGCCATAATTTGACTCGTGTGGGTTTTAGATTATTTAGAATATAATTCGACGATGAACTGCTCGTTAATGTTCTCAGGGATCTGTAAACGCTGAGGAACAGAAACAAAGGTTCCTTGTTTTGTCTCTGCATTCCAGGTAATCCACTCATACACATGACTTGCATTCGCCAACGAACTTTCGATAGCCTCGAGAGATTTTGATTTCTCTCTTACCGCTACCACATCTCCAGCCTTCAACTGGTAAGATGGAATGTTCACTTTTTCACCGTTAACGGTAATGTGACGGTGAGACACCAATTGTCTGGCAGCACTACGACTTGGGGCAATCCCCATACGGTATACTACGTTGTCTAAACGCGACTCACATAATTGAAGCAATACCTCACCGGTAATTCCGGTTGAAGCTGTTGCCTTTTTAAACATATTTCTGAATTGACGCTCTAAAATTCCATAGGTATATTTAGCCTTTTGCTTTTCAGCCAATTGAATCGCGTACTCAGATTTCTTACCTCTCCTACGGTTGTTACCGTGTTGTCCCGGAGGGTAATTTCTTTTTTCGAAAGATTTGTCTTCTCCAAAGATAGCCTCACCAAATTTTCGGGCTATTTTAGTTTTAGGACCAGTATATCTTGCCATTTACATTGATTTTTTGAAGGGAAAACTAAATTAAGGTCATCCTCTAGTTTCGTAATTCCTTCAGATTTATACTTATTAATTAAACTCTTCTACGTTTTGGTGGGCGACATCCGTTGTGTGGCATTGGGGTTACGTCGATGATCTCGGTAACTTCAATTCCTGAATTGTGAATTGTACGGATGGCAGACTCTCTACCATTTCCAGGTCCTTTCACGTAAACTTTTACTTTACGCAAACCTGCTTCGTGCGCAACTTTAGCGGCATCTTCTGAAGCCAACTGTGCAGCATAAGGAGTGTTTTTCTTAGATCCTCTAAAACCCATTTTACCGGCAGAAGACCAGGAGATCACATCTCCATTTTTATTGGTTAAAGAAATGATGATGTTGTTGAAGGAAGCGGTGACATGTGCTTCACCAGTGGCCTCCACATTAACTTTACGTTTCTTTGTACTTTTTGAGCTAGACTTTGCCATATCTCTAGTGATTATTTAGTTGCCTTCTTCTTGTTAGCAACTGTTTTACGTTTTCCTTTTCTCGTTCTTGAGTTGTTTTTGGTACGCTGTCCTCTTAAAGGAAGACCCGCTCTATGACGGATACCTCTGTAACAACCAATGTCCATTAAGCGCTTGATGCTTAACTGCACCTCGCTACGTAACTCACCTTCGATCTTGAAAGACCCAACAGCTTCACGAATTTTTCCGATCTCATCATCGTTCCATTCGTTCACTTTTTTGTCTTCACTAACTCCGGCTTTTTCCAGTATATCCTTCGCTCGGCTTTTACCAATTCCGAAGATATACGTTAACGCGATTACACCCCTTTTTTGCTTAGGGATATCTACACCTGCGATTCTTGCCATAACTTATCCTTGTCTTTGTTTGAACCTAGGGTTCTTTTTGTTAATTACATACAATCTGCCTTTTCTGCGAACGATCTTGCAGTCGGCACTTCTTTTTTTAACGGATGCTCTAACTTTCATCTGTTTTCCTTTTATTTAGATAGGAACGAAATATTCGTCCTTAGTATCTATATGTTATTCGAGCCTTACTTAAATCGTATGGACTCATTTCTAATTTTACTTTATCTCCTGGTAACAACTTAATGTAGTGCATGCGCATCTTACCCGAAATGTGTGCGGTAACGATGTGACCGTTTTCCAATTCTACGCGGAACATTGCATTCGATAATGCTTCTACGATAGTTCCGTCTTGCTCTATTGCGGGTTGTTTTGCCATATTATGCTACTGCTTTTCTGTTTTTACCACTCTTCATTAAACCATCATAGTGACGGTTCAATAAGTATGAGTTAATTTGTTGCATGGTATCGATCGCTACCCCTACCATAATAAGTAGAGAAGTACCTCCATAGAACAACGCCCATCCTTGCTGAATTCCCATTAACTTCACCACGAATGCAGGAAAAACTGCAATCAATGCCAAGAAAATAGAACCTGGCAATGTAATCTGAGACATAATTCTGTCTAGGTACTCCGCCGTATCGGTTCCAGGCTTGATTCCTGGTATAAATCCACCACTACGCTTTAAGTCGTCTGCCATTTTATTGGTAGGAACCGTGATCGCAGTATAGAAATAGGTAAAGATGATGATCAATAATGCGAATACCACATTGTACCACAATCCGAAGATATCACTAAAGGTAGCCAAGACAGATTGCGCCCAGTTGGAGTCCGATAGACCTGCAACTGCAGATGGCACAAACATCAATGCCTGAGCAAAGATGATAGGCATTACTCCCGAAGCATTCAACTTTAGTGGAATAAACTGTCTCGCACCAAAAATGTTCTTTTCATACCCACCGCTGGCTGTTCTTCTTGCATATTGTACGGGTATCTTGCGAACCGCCAATACCAACATGATACAGAGTAGAATGATCACGAACCAAATCACGAGTTCTATCAATACTAACATGATAGAATTGGACGCCACTTCCTGAGCAAATGATTGTGGAAGTGTTGCGATGATACCCACCATAATTAAGATAGAGATACCATTTCCTATTCCTTTGTCCGTAATCTTCTCACCCAACCACATGGCGAATATACATCCTGTAACCAAAATGATGATGGACGAAACATAGAAGGTAGGTGTTAATCCCAGGATAAATGCACTTGGTGGCACTCCTAAAAACTGCATACCAGCAATATAACTAGGAGCCTGAACCAAACAAATACCAATGGTTAACCAACGAGTAATCTGAGTTATCTTCTTTCTTCCACTTTCTCCTTCTTTCTGTAATTTTTGAAGGTAAGGAACTGCAATCTGCATCAATTGAACCACAATAGAAGCCGAGATATAAGGCATGATCCCCAGAGCGAATACGGAGGCATTCGCGAAGGCTCCTCCTGTAAATGCATTTAGCAATCCTCCAATTCCACCTGCACCAAACTTGTCGCTAAAACCTCCAAGTTGAGAGGCATCTACCCCAGGCAATACTACTTGCGCACCAAAACGGTACACCAATAAAAGACCTAACGTCACCAAAATACGGTTTCGCAACTCTTCTATTTTCCAAACATTTTTTATGGTATCAATAAATTTCATCCTTTACAAAAAATTACAATTCTACAGCTTCTCCACCAGCAGCCTCAATAGCCGCTTTCGCAGTTGCAGTGAATTTGTGAGCAGATACGTTTAACTTTGCTTTCAATTCTCCTCTTCCCAAAATCTTCACCATCTCGTTCTTTCCGGCCAATCCAAGTTCAACCAGAGTATCAAAGTCTACAGCATCCTTGATCTTCTTGTTATCTACTAATGCTTGTAGGGTATCCAGGTTAACGCCTTGGTATTCTTTACGGTTTATATTTTTGAAACCAAACTTAGGTACACGACGCTGCAACGGCATTTGTCCTCCTTCGAATCCTAACTTCTTAGAATAACCCGAACGAGACTTAGCTCCTTTGTGACCACGTGTAGCAGTACCACCTTTTCCGGAACCTTGTCCACGACCTACGCGCTTCCCTTTGTTTTTTACTGAACCCTCAGCTGGTTTTAAGTTACTTAAATCCATTGTGAATATCTTATTTAGTTTCTACTGAAACTAGGTGATTAACTTTTTTTATCATACCAAGAATGTTTGGCGTGTCTTCATGCTCCACCACCTGGCCAATTTTCTTAAGGCCTAAAGCTTCGAGCGTTCTCTTCTGGTTTTGAGTACGGTTAATAGCACTCTTCACCTTTGTTACTTTAATTTTTGCCATTTCTTCTCGTATTTTATCCTTTAAACAATTTCTCAAGAGAAATACCTCTTTGCTTTGCTACGGTCTGAGCACTGCGCAATTGCAACAACGCATCGAAAGTAGCTTTCACCACATTGTGAGGGTTTGAAGATCCTTGAGACTTCGACAATACATCGTGAACTCCTACGGCTTCCAACACTGCACGTACAGCACCACCGGCAATTACCCCAGTACCAGGAGCAGCAGGTAACAACGTTACTCTGGCTCCACCATACTTTCCTTTTTGTTCGTGAGGAAGAGTTGCCTTATTCAATGGAATACGTACCAGGTTTTTCTTAGCGTCCTCGATAGCTTTTGCAATAGCACTTGCTACATCCTTAGACTTTCCAAGACCCTGACCTACTACTCCGTTCTCATCACCCACAACAACAATAGCTGAAAATCCGAAAGCTCTACCCCCTTTGGTTACTTTGGTTACACGTTGTACCCCTACCAAACGATCTTTCAATTCAAGACCTCCGGGTTTTACTGTTTCTACGTTTTTATAATCTTGATACATATTCTTAGAATTTTAGTCCGCCTTCGCGGGCTCCTTCAGCTAATGATTTAACTCTTCCGTGATATAGGTAACCGCCTCTATCAAAAGTGATAGCCTCTACTCCAGCCTTTACTGCTTTCTCCGCGATTGATTTTCCTACTAATTTCGCTACTTCTACTTTGTTTACTTTAGAAGCATCGATATCTTTATCTCTTGAAGATGCCGCAGTAATTGTCTTTCCGCTTACATCGTCAATAAGTTGCGCATATATTTCTTTATTACTTCTGAAAACAGCCAAACGTGGACGTTGAGCCGTTCCTGAAACAGTCTTGCGAATTCTATAACGCAAACGCTGTCTTCTATTTTCCTTAGATAATGCCATAACGTATACCTTATGCAGATTTACCTGCTTTTCTTCTAATTTGTTCTCCTACAAACTTGATCCCTTTTCCTTTGTAAGGTTCAGGCTTACGGAAGGCACGGATCTTCGCCGCTACCTGTCCTACCAATTGCTTGTCGTAAGAAGTGAGTTTAACAATAGGATTCTTTCCTTTTTCACTAACAGTTTCCACTTTTACCTCCGGAGCAATCTCCAAAACGATATTATGAGAGAAACCGATAGCCATATCCAATTTTTGACCTTGATTGCTCGCACGGTAACCTACTCCAACCAATTCCAGTTCTTTGGTCCATCCTTTAGATACACCTTCCACCATATTGGCAATAAGAGCGCGGTACAATCCGTGTTTAGCTCTGTGATCCTTGGCATCGGAAGGACGCTCAACAATTACGTTACCTTCTTCTACTTTTACGCTAACGTCAGAAATCTCCTGAGTTAACTCGCCTAACTTCCCTTTAACAGTAATTACGTTGTTGTTGATCTCAACGGTAACTCCTTCTGGGATCGCTACTGGGCTTTTACCTATTCTTGACATCTCTAGTCTTTATTAAATTAGTATACGTAACAAAGTACTTCTCCACCTACGTTC